>VSNY01000013.1 GCA_009774535.1 Lachnospiraceae bacterium | reverse complement strand
ATCACTCGCTTAATTTGCGAATGCATCTACCTATTAGATTAATTCATCAACTTATTAGTTTTCGGACAGTCTCCCCCGCCCACATTTATTTAATAAAACACATGATCCCCAATCACCAGCCCATCAATGACCCCATGATCAATCCGAAAATACAAACAGTCCACATTCCGATTCCCATTCAAAACCGCCTGCGCAGCTGACACACAATGTCTCCCCAGTCCGGCCGCAAGCGCATGTGCAAATCGTCCGCTGGCAACCGGGGAAAACTGCCCGCTTTGGTAAATAACCCCGCTGATACTGTTCGGGAAACTGCTGCTGGCAACACGGTTCATAATCACACTGCCTACCGCCAGTTGTCCTTCGTAAGACTGATTACCAGCTTCGCAATAGATAATTGTCGATAACAATTCCAAGTCACCTGCACTTGCCGCAGCACTGCCAGCGCTGTCAGTATTAGAACTGCTGCCGGAGCTGCCTTTCGTGCTGTCTGCCGCTCCGCTGCTCTGCTGCCTGCGCTCCTGCTCCTGACGGGCTTTTTCTTCACGCTCTTTTTGCTGCTGCGCTTCCAGCTCCTTACGCCGCTGCTCCTCTTCCCGCTCACGCTTAAGCTCTTCTTCCTGCTTTTTAATTTCTTCCGCACGTTTTCTGTCCTCCTCCGCTTTTTGGCGTTCCAATTCCTGCTCATACTGCTTTTGCCGCTGCAGATCCTGTTCATAACGTGCCTGCAGTTCCTGGGAGCTTTGAATCTGCGCAATTTTGCTGCCCAGCTTATTTTTTAAATCCGATACTGCCGTATCAATTTCCGCCAGCTTCTGCGTCTGTTTGTCTTCCAGCGTTTCCAGTTCCGCTTTTTTCGTTACCAGGTCTTTTTTTGCCTGTTTGATTTTATTGGTTGTCGCCTTAAACTCATCCAGTTTCTGCCTGTCATAAGACATCACTGCCTGAAAATAATTCACCCTGCGCAGTGCTTCCGGCATGGAACCAGCTTCCAAAATATAGGTAAGCATATCCATCGAACTGTTTTCATATAAAAATCGTATCCGCTGCTTCATCTGACTATACTGTTCTTTACTGTCCGCTTGTGACTGACGCAGCGCTTTCTGCGTCTTTTCGATTTCATCCTGCGTATGTATCACCGCTGCTTTTGTATCGTCCAGCTCTGCGGAAAGGCGGCCGATTTTCTCCTGCCCGGACGCGATTTCTGATTCCATAGACTGCTTTTCTTTTTCATAGGCGCTGATTTTTTGCCCTTGCTGGTCCAGTGCCTGTTCCAGTTCATCAATTTTCTTCCCGGTATTGTCAATCTGGTCCTGTATGGCTGTGGCATGCGCCTGACTGCTGCATAAAACACTGACCGACAGCAGAAACGCCAGACTACAGATCTTTCTCTTATGATTCATAATGGTATAAGCTCCTTCCTTAAAACCATATCAAAAATATGAACAATGTTAACAAGAATATGAATATATTATATCATTTTTATTACACATTGTATATATTTTCCTTGTGTTTTTGATTGTTTTTTTTGGTAACTTATGCTATTATGGAATAGAGTGGCAATTTCGTATTTAATTCGCTGTCTTTCGAGGAAATACGGAAGTCTGAAACAGTGGGAGATAAAGAAATGAAAGGAGAAGCTGCCCCGGCAAAATTTTTTGTCCATATTTTGAGCAGCAAGAGTACTATGTTATTTGTAGAATCACAGGATATCAAACCAGGCATGCGGCTTGCCAAACCCGTTTATAACCGGAATGGTGTATTACTGTTTGACCGTAATACAAAGCTGACTGTACAAAATATTGTGAATCTGACAAATTTTGGACTCATCGGCATTTTTATACTGGAGCCGGCAGAACCGCTTCCGCCAATTACAAGAGAAGAACAGGAATTTGAACAGCTGCAGACCTTTTATATGTTCCGTCTGCGTGATAATCTGGTGAATATCAGCAAAGGCAAAATGCCGACCGACCTCGCGACGCTGGCAAAAGATCTGGCTGGCCATTTCGGCACGTTGGACCACAAAGTACATTTTACCCAGACCATCCGCAGCAACACGGATTTCGTATATAAGCATTCTGTTGGCGTTGCGATTATTTCCGCTATGATCGGACATGCGATGGGCCTGCGTGAAAGCACACTGCTTTCCATTGTAAATGCCGCTTTTTTGTATGATTTCGGTTACTTGTATGTACCAGCTGAAATTATGAAAAAGGGCGAAGATATTACCGAAATTGAAAACTCCACAATTTCCAAATACCGGGAAAAAGCTTACGCACTGCTGCATGCAGATACGAACCCTTACAGTATCCCGTCGGATTCCCTGGCAATGGTCACACAGATGATCCAGGCCGGACGCGCTGAAGGGGAAGCGGTAGACCGCAGCAAATGGCTGACCGGAACGACCATTCTTACCGTAGCCGACAAGTTTGACCGTATGACTGCCATGAGCTTAAGCCGCAAGCCGAATTCTGAGATTTCGGCAATCCGTTATCTGATTGATCATCCGGAGTCTTATCCGCAAAACGTGGTATCGGCGCTTGCGAAATGCATTCATATTATGCCGGTCGGATGCTGTGTGGATCTTACGAACGGGGATAAAGGGCTGGTGCTGGATACAAATGAGCGTGATTTCAACCATCCGGTTGTGCTGCGCTTCCGTGATAACAAGGTGCTTGATCTGGCCGATCCGAAGGTGGCTAAGACCGTGCAGATCGCGGATGTGATGCATACGATGGACAACCGGGTAAAAATGGATGCAGAGACGCTGAAACAGTTTACGACAGATGAAAACAGTTCTAAGATGGTGAAAAAGTATCAGTTTAAGAAGCTGCAGATTGAGAATAAAAGAAAGCAGGCTTAGAGACTATTCGCGGCTTTCGGGGCAATCTTGCGGGCTGAGGGCCGGGATCTGCCCCAGTCCGCGCAGCCTGTGCCGCAAGCTTGTATTTCTTATCTAAAAGATCATTACCCAATCAAACCAAGACTCTTTAAAATCAAAAAGCACAACAGCACAGGCAGGACAAACGTCACATACACCCTGATCTGTCTCGGAAGCTTCCAGCCCTTTCCGGTATTTACCTCCGCCAAATAATGATCAAAGCCCCATCCAAACCGCGTGACACAAAACAGCAGATAACACAGCGATCCAATCGGAAGCGCCATATTGCTGACAATAAAATCTTCCAGATCAAGCACCGTACTTCCTTCGCCCAACGGCTGGAAAGCGGACCACAGATTAAACCCGAATACACAAGGCAGGGACAGGATCAGCAAAGCTACCAGATTGATGCTGCACGATTTTTTCCGGTTCCAGTGAAACAGATCCATTCCGCAGGAAATAATATTTTCAAAGACAGCCAGTATCGTAGAAAACGCCGCAAAGGACATAAATACAAAGAACAGCGTCCCCCAAATCCGTCCGCCGGCCATGCTGTTAAAAATATTCGGCAGCGTGATAAAAATAAGCCCCGGCCCCTGATCCGGACTGATGCCGAACGCAAAGCAGGTCGGAAAAATAATCAGCCCGGATACAAGCGCCACAAAAGTATCCAGCACCGCAATATTGACCGATTCCCCCAATAAACTGCGTTCTTTACCAATATAGCTGCCAAAAATCCCCATAGAGCCAATGCCAAGACTCAGCGTAAAAAACGCCTGGTTCATCGCAGCGGTCAGCGTCTCCCATAAACCAATCTCTTTCATTTTCTGAAAGTCCGGCTTGAGATAAAATTTCAGACCTTCAGCCCCGCCATCTAACGTACAGCTATGAACAGCCAGTACGATAATAATTACCAGCAGCAGGCTCATCATTACTTTCGTAATCCGTTCGACGCCTTTTTGCAGCCCGATCGAGCAGATCAGCATCCCGGCAACGACGACGATCACCATCGTCATACTTAAAATCCTGGGACTCGCAAGCATATCCTGGAACATCTGCGCGACCTGATCTTTGTCCTTTCCCTGAAACTTGCCCGTCAGCATCTGGTAAAAATAAAACAGCATCCATCCGGTCACAGTTGTATAAAACATCATCAACAGATAATTGCCCGCCATACCCAGATACCCGTGCAAATGCCATTTCTGGCCAGGTTTTTCCAGCTGCTGGAAACATTGAATAATGCTTTTCCTACTGGCGCGCCCAACGGCAAATTCCATTGTCATAACGGGGATTCCCATAATAACAAGGAAAAACAGGTAGAACAGCACAAAAACCCCGCCGCCATAAGCGCCAGCGACATAAGGGAACCGCCATACATTACCAATGCCAATCGCACAGCCGGCGGATAAAAAAATAAATCCCATGCGCGATCCTAGTTTTTCTCTTTCCATGTGATCACTTCGGGCCGAAATCATAAGAATGGCCCGATCTCCTTTCCTGTTTTTTCTGAAACAGATATGCAAGGCATCCTTGAAACGTCCGGCTTTTTGTGAACCATAGTTACGGACAGCCCCTTGTTTCAGAATATTTATGTAAACTGCTGCAGCAAATTTCACAGCACGGATACACTTGCTTCCTGTATTTGCGGTTGGAACCGTTTTTTATTTTAGCATGTTTTGCTTGGTTTGTCATTGGGTATTGGTGAAAAATTGGAGTTTCATCACGCAGCATGCAAACACATTTCTCAATAACAGAAAATATAGATTGTGGCAAGCGTTTGTTTTGTGGGCTTAACCCATCATCGAAAGCTAATGGGATTGCGCCCACATTATTTCAAAAATGATCCGAATTGTAACGAATAGTATATAAAAATTACACAAAGCCTATATTCTTATGTTCTTTTTTAAGATATAATAAAGGAGAAGACAGTTTTCAGAACTGAAGGAACAAAAATATTGCCAATAGGAAACAGTTCTGTCAGGCAATATCGTAAAGGAGTGTGCATGTTATGAATATTGATTACAGCCGGTTTTACAGGGGAACAGCGAATCTTCCTTCATACGGGGGCGGCGCATATAAGAAGGACACCCTCGTAAAATATGAATTCAACACAAAAGATGAGCAAGGCAACAAAGTGATGGATCAAATGTCAAAGGAGGAAACCCTGCAGGCAATGAAGGATATCCGCTCACAATATGGGGATGCGGTTATCGTAGAGTTTTCGGGGGATGGCATGGCGGCTTTTGTAAACAGCAAAAAAGGCAGTACCATACCAGAAGATCCGGAAGCGATGGAGGCGAAAAACGCTGCTTTCCAGAAGGAAATTACGCAGGTTGACAACACTCTGCATGATCTCCCGGCATATTCGGGACTATATAACGCAGACAAGGCGGTTGCGTCAGCGCTGGAGAATTGCAGCAAAGAAGAAAAAGGATTTGTGTATGATATCATCCGGCAAAATTTCCTTGTCGGGAACAGCAGCTCTATGACGGAAGAGGAACGGCAGGCGAATATCTCGCTTGGTATGAAAAAAGCCGAGTATGCGGCAGAGAACTTTCTTTCGGAGGAGAATAAAAAATCATTTATGGAAGCAATGGAATCCATTGCAAAACTGGCAAGCGCCGGAAAAGCGGACAGCGGCGGAAATATGAATTACGGAGTGGCGCAGGGAAGTTATTTAGGGCATGGGAGCGGCCTTGTGCAGACGACAAACACCGTTGACATGATGCGGACGATGGATCAGGACGCATATGCCGAGTACCAGAAAATAAAGCAAAAAGATGACGACGGACTTAGCTCATTAAAATACCTTACAAACTGGTTTGTGGGAGCTGTGAATAAAAACCCTTCTATGGTTGATCAGTACGAAAAGCAGTCAGAGGAATATGTAGAGAAACATGTAAACAATCAGAAGCTGGATCAGACTTTTGCAGGCTTAAAGACAGAAAGCAAAGCAGCATTTGTTGAAAGCTTGAAAATGTTCCAGAACAATCATCCAAATTTTCTCGCATCTGTCATAAATAAGGAACTAACAGCTAAATATTGGGAATTTTAAGCAGACGCAGTATAGATTCGGTTTGAGCGGGCATAGTAACAGATCTGCCCGCCAAACCCTTTCTGGTTCTTTCCGCTGTCATCCTAATCCTTCTGTAACAGCTCTGAAAAACTCTACATGCTTTAACTCATATCCTTCCGACATAAAATCCGGATCTGCACTGGTTTTTACTATAATTACCTGCTTAGACGGATTTACATAGATCCACTGCCCATAGACGCCAATCGCCATAAACTCGCCCTGATTCCCTTGCGGTACCCACCACTGGTACCCATATCCAATCACGTTATAAGCATCCTGGTTCGCGCCTGGCTTGGAGTATTCTGCACTGACATCCATACTGTCTTTGACCCATTCTTTTGGAAGAATCTGCTCTCCCTGATAAACGCCTTCGTTCAAATATAATCTTGCAAACCGCGCATAGTCTCTGAGAGAAACGCTTAATCCTCCCATTGCAAGCTCCGTGCCGTTGCTTAAAGTCCAATAGGCGTCATGATCCGGCCCAATTTTTTTCCAGAGTTTTTCTTCCATATATTCCGCAAGTCCGCGTCCTGTGGCATTTTGGATGACCTGTCCCAAAATCTCTGTGTTAATGCTTAAATATCTGCGGTACGTATAGGGTTCTTCCTGCAGCCCGTATTTTGCGATGACTTTCATGGCTGGTGTTCCCATTAAAGTCCGCATGGAAAAACTGCTCATATCCTGATCTTCATCAAAATCAATGCCGGAAGCCATCTGCAGGCACGCTTTGACAGGAATATGTTCCAGTTCTGTTCCCACAAATTCCGGAATATACATTCCGAGCGGATCTTCGATACTTTTCACAGATCCTTCCGATACAGCAATCCCCATTAAGGCCGACACAAATGATTTTCCCATGGAATTAGAAGAAAATAATGTATTTTCATCCCCGCCCAAAAAGTATTTTTCATATTTGATGACATCATCCTTCAAGACAAGCATCGCTGATGTTTTCGTATCTTCCATAAATGTTTCGGAAGCATAAAAGTCACCTTCGTAATAAAATCCATCTGCCAATGTAAGATTATCTTCTTTTAAAAACTCTGACGCAGTTCCGCCTTTGCTTATTTTTTTCGTTGGCTGGATCTCTGGCGTATGCTGAAATGTGTGCGCCAGATTTTCATCTTTAAAACTATTTAAGGATGTGCGGAGTATTTTTATTTTTTCTCCAAAACAAATCCACAACGCTCCAATTATAACTACAACGCCAGCTGCAGCCAATCCAAATCTCTTCATTTTTTTCATAATTTCATTTCCTTTCGTTTGTTTCTGTTTGATTTTCTTTATTCTAAACCGTACAGTAACTGTCAGGTCAATACCTATTTTAAAAAATATGATAAAAATGATGATAAAAATAATATTAAAAATTTTCACAATGGATTTGGAAGGTTGGATCAGCTGCTAAATCGTTTCTGACCATTCGCTGACTTTTTCATAATAATAAAACAGTTCCGCGCGAATCGAAGATGTGTCTTCCGGTACAGGCGTCTGAATCGCGCAGCCTTTCAGCGGAAGGCCGTGGGTTCCGGTGTCCTGATCGGGCTTATGAATCACTCCCAAAAGACAGGCACTGCCGGAAGACGGCTGGATGCGTGATTTTAAAAACTGCTCCGAATAAAACGTCAGCCGCAAGTCTTTGGTGCATTCATATTCCACGCCGACGTAGCACATCCCCCGCGGACAATTCTGTGCCAGCGCTTCCTCAGATCGTTTTTTCGACTGCTGAATCTGTTCCGGAGTCAGCAGATCCGCAATCGCCGGGTCCTGGAACCGTTCCTCCAGGCGCTTCCACATATCGATTATGGTTACCTGATTCACATGGCACCACACCGTTTCTTTCTCATGATCTGTAAAAGAGAGAGAACAAGTCCTGCCCATACGTAAAATCACAGGCTTTTCAATAATATGTGGAATCGCGTCCGGACGGTGTGTAATGGTAATCGGCAGATCCGGGGAATATTCCGGCAGGCGGTCCGTATGGATCTGCAGCGATACCAGCTGCAGTTCTTCCCAGTCTGTTGTCCGCAGCCAGTCGGGCACCTTCCAGCCAGCGCTCAGCATATCAAAAAACAGCTGAAAATTTCTATAATCATCCAAGCCATACTTTAATGGACTTCCCGTACCGCCCTGCGTCTGCAGTTTTTGGCTGCCAAACGCAAACTCACTGCAGTGCAGGTAGGAAAATACAGGTGCTTCCGTCTCTTTTAACACCCGTCTCTGGTTGCGGATGCCTTTTCTTTTTTGGTGAATATGTTCAGATTCTTTGTATGGCTCTAAAATATAAATATTGGCAGTATCGGATAACGTCATGCCGATCAGGTGGTACTTCTCTCCGTTCCGCTCGATGGTTTTCCCAATGACCAGAATCTCCCGCCACGTGTTGTGGCACTCTTCTAAATATGAAAAATTCATAATCGCACCTCGTTTGTATTTTGATAGACAAATTATAGCACAATATTTGCAGATCTGACAACGGATAAGTATTTTTGACATGTACCTTTCTTCCAAATGAAAATTGAAAATTATCTGAGAAAATGTTTGAAAAACCCCCGCCCATAGAGTATACTATAAACCATGCAGGCATGCGCCCCGCGCCTCTGCCGCTTGGACTATTACAAAATGGATTGTGGAAAATAACAAGTAAAACACTTGAAAGGAGAAGAACAATTTATGCAGGTAACAATTTCTGATTCGATCAAATATATCGGCGTAGACGATAAAGATCTCGACTTATTTGAGAGCCAGTATGTCGTTCCTGAAGGGGTAACATACAACTCTTATCTGATCTTAGATGAAAAAACAGCGCTGATGGACACCGTGGACGCCAGAGGCATGGAAGAATGGGAACAGAACTTAAAAGCTGCCCTGGATGGCCGCAAGCTGGATTTTCTTGTAATCTCCCATTTGGAACCGGATCACGCAGGGAGCATCGGCAGGCTGCTGGAATTATATCCGGATGTAGTGTTTGTCGGAAACGCAAAAACGTTCAATATGCTGCCGCAGTTTTTTGATATTCAGCTGGATGACCGTTCCATCGTTGTGAAAGAAGGGGACAGCCTTCCGCTTGGTTCACATACACTGAATTTTTACATGGCTCCGATGGTACATTGGCCGGAAGTTATGGTTACTTATGAAAGCAGTGAAAAAATCCTGTTTTCCGCAGACGGATTTGGCAAATTCGGCGCAATGGATGCCGAAGATGATGAAGGCTGGGCTTGCGAAGCCAGAAGATATTATTTTAATATTGTAGGAAGATATGGCACATCGGTGCAGGCGCTTTTAAAGAAGGCGGCAAAACTGGATCTTGCAATGATCTGCCCGCTGCATGGCCCGATTTTAAAGGAAAATCTGGACTATTATATCGGCCTGTATGATACCTGGAGCAGCTACAAGCCGGAAAATAAAGGCGTACTTATTGCCTACGCGTCGATTCACGGCAATACGGCAAAAGCAGCAAAGAAGCTCGCGCAGATGCTGCGGGAAAAAGGCGTGGAAAAAGTCGTTGTCAGCGACCTGGCAAGGGAAGATATGGCAGAAGTAATTGAAGACGCGTTCCGCTATGACCGTATGGTGCTGGCAGCCGCAAGCTATGATGGCGGCGTATTCCCTTGCATGCAGGATTTCTTACACCATCTGCAGAGCAAGGCTTATCAGAAACGGACCGTCGGCATTCTGGAAAATGGTTCCTGGGGACCGACCGCTGGGCGGACAATGAAGTCTATACTGGAAACGATGAAAAATGTCTCGATCGTAGAGCCTCTTGTTACCATTAAGTCTGCATTAAAAGAGGAAAATATGGCAGACCTGGAAGCGTTGGCAGATGCGATCGTGGATGCGGGAGTATAACATCTGTAATTAAGTGCAACGGACAGCCGCAGCGGTTACCATCTGTAATCGTCTGCGGACAGATCGTAATACAGGGGGCTGGGCTTTTGCGGCAGCCCTCTGTTTGCGGTTCGGGTATTCGTGATTAGATGATTAGATGAAAAAGGATAGAAGATCATGCGCATTGTAGTAAAAGTAGGTACTTCCACATTGGCATATCCGACCGGATGCCTGGATATCCGCCATGTGGAAATTTTGGTAAAAACATTAAGCGATTTAAAAAACGCCGGACACGAAATCGTACTCGTGTCTTCCGGAGCGATCGGCATGGGCGTCGGCAGGCTTGCGCTGAAAGGCAGGCCGGAGGATATGCCGACCAAGCAGGCAGCCGCGTCTGTCGGTCAGTGTGAGCTGATGTATACGTATGACCGGCTGTTCGGCGAATATAACCATGTCGTCGGGCAGATTTTGCTGACAGGTTCGGATTTTTCGCATGCAGACCGCAAGGAAAATTTTGAAAATACCATCCTGCGTCTGATCGAACTGGGCGCCATTCCGGTAGTCAATGAAAACGACACGATCGCCACCGATGAAATCTCTGTCGGGGACAACGATACGCTGGCCGCTATGGTAGCATGCAGCGTCCGGGCGGATCTTCTCGTGCTGTTAAGCGATATTGACGGCCTATATACGAAAGATCCGCATAAAAATCCGGATGCGAAGCTGATTCCGCTGATCAGAGAGCTTACGCCCCAAATCCGCGAACTTGCAGAAGGAAAAGGCAGCGGCCTTGGCACCGGAGGTATGATTACAAAGCTGAACGCGGCTCAAATCGCGATGCAGCAAGGGGTTGATATGGTAATTGCAAATGGCGCGAGACCGCGCAAACTTTATAATATCGTAGAAGGAGAAGCCGTAGGCACACGATTTATTGGAAAGGAGTCCGGGGAATGACGACACAGGAGATTCTGATACAGGCAAAAGAAACAAAAACAGCGCTGATGCTGGCGGATACCGCGCGGAAAAACCAGGCGCTGCAGAAAATGGCGGACGCGCTTGTCGAGCCGGAACATGCGGACAGGATCTTAGAGGCAAACAGGCGTGATCTGGAAGCGGCAAAAGGAATGGTTGCAGATGTTATGCTGGACCGGCTGATGCTGGACGAAAAGCGTCTGGAAGAAATGGCGCAGGGCATACGTGCGGTCGCAGAACTGGAAGACCCGGTCGGAAAAATATTGTTCCAGACCCGTCATGCAAACGGTATGACAATCAGTAAAAAAGCAGTTCCGATGGGTGTCGTTGCAATTATCTACGAGAGCCGCCCGAATGTAACAAGCGATGCGGCTGCCTTGGCGATCAAAAGCGGAAATGTCTGTGTGCTGCGCGGCGGCAAAGAAGCGTGGCAGACATGCCACGCCATTGTGGAAGCGATGCAGGTTGGCCTGGAAAGGGCCGGTATGCCGCGCACGGCGGTGAATTTAATCGAAGATACGACGCGAGTAAGCGCCAATGAACTAATGACAGCTGAAGGATTTGTTGACTTGCTGATTCCACGCGGCGGAAAGGGACTGATCCGCTCCTGTGTAGAACATGCGACCGTGCCGTGTATCCAGACCGGAACCGGAATCTGTCATGTATATGTAGACGAAGCCGCGGATCTGGAAATGGCTCTGCGTATTGTGGAAAATGCAAAAACAAGCCGTCCAAGCGTATGCAACGCACAAGAAGTATGCCTGGTGCATAAGGAAGTCGCGCAGCAGTTTTTGCCGATGTTATCGGAAGCGCTTTGTAAAAAGCGGGAGGAAGCGGGCGTCTGCCCGGTCGAGCTGCGGCTGGATGAAGAGGCGGCGGCAGTGATCCCTGGAACTTTGGCAGGAGACGCGGATTTTGACACGGAGTTTTTAGATTATATTCTTGGCGTGAAAATCGTAGACAGTGTGGAAGAGGCGATTGAGCATATCAATATGCATTCGACCGGACATAGTGAAGCGATTGTAACCGGAGACCGTCAGGCAGCGGAGCAGTTTATGGCTGCCGTGGACAGCGCGGCGGTATATGTAAATGTATCTACCCGGTTTACGGACGGAGGGGAGTTCGGACTTGGATGTGAAATGGGCATTTCGACACAGAAGCTGCATGCGCGGGGGCCGATGGGGCTGGCAGAGCTGTGTACTTATAAATATGTGATCTGCGGAGAAGGGCAGACCCGGTAGGCGCCGGGCTCCGCTCTGCTGCCTGCGGGCCGTCCGTGCTAATCAGGATTTGCCGGATGTTCTGTTGATCTTCCGGCACAGCGGATGCAATATTCTATAATCGCTTCCGCCGTATTCACTCCCGTACATTTCCAGATATTAACAAAGTGCGCGTTGGAATTGACCTCGCACAGTACAGGCTCTTCCTGTTCTCCAAATAAAAGATCCACCCCTGCAAAATCCAGATTCAGCGCTTCCATCACCCGTTTTGCCATTGCTGTCTGTGCGGCGTTTGGCTGGTATGGTTCCATGCTGCCCCCATTTGTAATATTCGCCCTGAAATCCGCCGGATTGATACGGTGCATAGCCGCAACGGCTTTTGTTCCGACCATTTGAATGCGGATATCGTGTCCTTTGGAAGAAGCAATATATTCCTGAAATAAAAACGGCCGGTTTTTGATCAGATCCAGGCATGAAAGCAGCTCCTGGCGGTTTTTGACCAGCCATACCTGCTGTCCAAAAGAGCCGTAGCATTCTTTAACTACCATCGGATAACCAAGCTGCCGCTCAATCTGCGGCAGGAAGTCAAATTCCGAATAGCCTTCCATACGGAACGTTTTGGGTGCAATGACCGTTTTGGGCATCCGGATCTTTTGATCCAGCAGCTCCAGATAGGTACGTGCTTTATCGTCACAGATTTCGATGCTGTCCGCGCTGTTAAACAGCCGCAGACCCAGCTTTTCTAACAATCTTGCCAAACGGATATCTTTGTCCCAAAACAGCACGAACTGCGGGCGCCTGCATTCCTGCAGCAGCTGATACCCGCCTGGTACCAGTTGTGGCAAAAGCTGTGCGTTTGTTTTGATTTCCAGGTAACAGTTCTGTTTCTCAGCTGCTTTTACCAGCCAGGTAAAAATCTCCTGGAACTTTTCTGAGTGGATAAATTCATTAACAACCAACCAGGCATAGATCATAACAATTCCTCCAAAAAACTGCCGCAGATCACTGCGGCAGTTTTTATATATTCTTCAAATGATTTATATGTTAAACTTTAAGTTCTGCATTTTTATTGTGCTGCATTTTAATGGTTTCTTTTATCTTCTGTATATTCCAGACTTACCCGGATTCCTGATCCGCTTCTTATAACTTCCTGGAATCATACTGCTTGTCGGAAGTACTTCGTATTTTCATTCCATTTGTACTTACGCGGCATGATTTTTTTACCGCTTATCTAACATATTTCTGCACAAAATATTTTTCTAAAATTTGAATGATATCTTCCGCAGATATCTGTACAGCAGCTGTGTTGTAAGATTTCCTGCTGTTTGCTTATCTGGCTGCTGACTGCCACAGTCCGTCTTCTTTCAGATGTGCCCAGTCTACTTCTAAAAGCTGCTGTGTATACTCATTGTTCCTTCCGGTCGTCCTCGTAGTAACCTCAATGTATTTCTGGCTGATCATACCATCTAATGCGGTCTTGACCCGTGACTTTGATACACGGTTATATGCAGCCACGCTTTCGATCGTTTTCCAATAAGACGGTTTTCTTGCTGCATTTTTATTCCGCAGCCGGTCTAAACTAATCAGGATCAAATCATTATAATGACTGCGTTCCTGTTCCTGCCGCGGCATTTCCACATAGCTCGTTGCAGCAGACTTTAATGCATTGCTGAATGCAAACTTTACACCGTAGATGATCACTTTCTTATCTTTTTCTTTCAGATATTCCACGACTTTTGTAAAATGAGCGTCGCCCGTGAAAAGAATATATACTTCATCATCATTTTTTTCCGCCATACTCCGGTAAATGGTGTCCAGAATGATTATGTCTGTGAAATCCTTGTCCACGCCTTCTTTCGTACTTGCTGTATGAACGACATGATCTGTCAGTCCTTTTAGCATGTCTAATTCCGTACCAATATTAGGTTCTGAAAAATCCCCGAATATATAAAGATTATGTATTTCATATTCCTGCTGCAGTTCGTCAATCCATTCTTGTACATTCGGTTTCATCTGCACTTTGTTGTGATACCCATAATACCAGTGTTCATAATCTACAAACACTGCTGCCTTTGGCTTGCCGGAAGTCTTTTTCTTAAAAAATCCAAACATCTTTCCCCTCCTTTCCATTCGCGAAGTGACTCCCTTTTTGGATCGCTGAAAGCTTATCCTATTCTATTATAAAACATTACGGGCGTTTATTGAAGCATTTTCTTTTAGTCTTAATCACAAAAGAAAAACGCCTAAACTGTAATTTTTTCGGCGTTTTTCCTAAATTTTCCGATATTTTAACGCGAAAGCGCTACAAAATCCTGCGGACTGCTTCCTGCACATGATCGACGCCGATCAAGGCAATCCCATCTGTCCGCATCTTAGGATCAACCGATACTTTTGGCAGGATACAGGTTGTAAATCCAAGCTTGCGCGCTTCTAAAATGCGCTGTTTTGCCATATTTACAGCCCTTACTTCCCCACTTAGCCCGACCTCCCCAAAGCAAATGGTCTTTTCGTCTATGCAGCGTTCTTTATAACTGGAAACAATTGCCAGCACAATGCCTAAATCCAATGCCGGCTCATTCATTTTAATGCCGCCTGCGATATTTACATAGGCGTCGCATTCACTCAGGCGCAGATTCAGCCTTTTTTCCAGAACAGCCATCAGCAGGTTTACACGGTTCGTATCCGTGCCTGCGGCGGTTCTTCTCGGAATCCCGAAGTTGGTACGGCATACAAGCGCCTGCACCTCCAGGAGAATCGGGCGCGTCCCTTCCATCGAACACGCCACAACAGACCCGGTAGCGTCTTTAGGCTTTCCGCTCAGCATATATTCTGATGGATTCGCGACTTCTGCCAGTCCCTGCTCGCGCATTTCAAACACACCGATCTCATTCGTAGAACCAAATCGGTTTTTGACGCCGCGCAAAATCCGGTATGCCGCATGGCGGTCGCCTTCAAAATACAAGACGGTATCAACCATATGTTCCAGCACGCGCGGCCCCGCGACAACTCCTTCTTTCGTTACATGTCCGACAAGAAAAATAGTGATCCCAAGCCCTTTTGCCAGCTGCATAAACGCGCCGGTAGCTTCGCGTACCTGCGATACGCTGCCCGGGGAAGATGAGATGTTGTCACTATACATCGTCTGGATCGAATCAATCACAACCGCCTGCGGCTTTTCCCTGCGCAGAACGCCGTCAATCTGTTCCAGGCTGGTCTCGCACAGCAGCGACAGGCTGTCCGTAAACGCCCCGATCCGCTGCGCACGAATCTTAATCTGCTGCAGCGACTCTTCCCCGGAAATATATAAGACGGATATATTCTGCCCGCTTAACTTCTGGCACACCTGCAGCAGCAGCGTAGATTTCCCAATACCAGGATCGCCCCCGACCAGCACAAGAGAAGCCGGGACAATCCCGCCGCCAAGCACGCGGTCCAATTCCGGGAAGCCGCTGGAAAAGCGTTCTTCCCGTTTCATTTCAATATCCGCAAGTATCACCGGCCTGACAGCCGCAAGCTGTTTTTGCGCAGATGCTGTAGCCTTGCGTTCCACAACCTCTTCTACAAATGTATTCCACTGCCTGCATCCCGGACACTGGCCCTGCCATTTTGCAGATTCATAGCCGCATTCCTGACAGAAATAAATAGTTTTTGCTTTTGCCATACTTATTTCTTTACAATCCTGACAGCCGTATGGCTGTCTCCGCCAAGTTCTACACTCAGCGTCAGCTTACCGCCCAGGTTCGTCTTCATCGTTCCAGCATTTTCATCATTAATAAATACTTCGTATTCTGTGGAATCAGACAGCCCCAGTGTGATCTCTGCGTCTTCCGGCCCTTCAACCTGGAAGGAAACTTCATTTTCAGTAATTTCCAGTCCATTGACGGCAGTTCCTGGTACGGACTCGTAGACAAAGATGCCATTACATTCCAATTTAGTAATTTCACGGAATGTTTTGACTTTGTATTGGTCTGTGCCGTGCTTGAAATTGTCTTTTTTTGTCTTGGAAGCCAGTGTATAATCTCCAAAGCTGATGCTTCCGTTGGCTTCTGTACGAATCAGTTCGCTAATTACACCCATTTTTTTATCCTCCAGTTGCTTAAAAAGATAGTAATAAGAGTATTATACTATATTTTGGACGAAAATGTCACCTTTTTTTTCATTTTTCAGAACTGATTTTTCACATGACGGAGCCTTATCATTTTACATTCTGTGTGGCTGGGCGGAGATTGGTGGGTGGCCGAGGGTATGGCTGGGCGGAGATTGGTGGGTAGCCGAGGGTGTGGCTGGGCGGACGGCTCTCCTGCCCCATCCCCTACCAACCGCCCGCAGAGTCGTCCGCCTCCCAACTAAATCCCCAAAAAAACATTGCATTTTCACTAAAAAAGTTGTAGAATACAAGAAAGAAATTGTTTCAAATGCCCAAAACCAGTCGGAAAGGAGGTATTGCCATGCATGCACAGACCATTTATTTAGCCTGTATCATATGCGGGATTGCTTTACTGTTATCATCTATTATTTTCAGCGCAGCCGACGACTTCTTTGACTTTGCAGCATTTGATCTGTTCAGCTTGGATCTGGGCGATTTTGATCTGGATATTCTTCCGATCTCCATGAAATCACTCTGTCTGGCAGCCACCGTATTTGGCAGCGTCAGTATGCTGATGCTGGGGAAGCCGCCGACGATCCGGCATGTAACAGCGGGCGTATGCGCTTATCTTGGTGCGGTTCTCGTACAAAATATCACTGGATTTTTGAAAAATCATCAGTCCGAGGCGGATACGCTGGAAAGTATTTGCAGCCGCAGTTATGTTGTAAATATTTCAATTCCGGAACAGGGGTATGGTTCCGTGGCAAGTGAACAGCAGGACCGTTCCGTGCTGACCATGACGGCAAGATCGTTCGACGGCAGTGCGATCACGGCAGGGACGAAGGTGGATATTGTGAATGTTACGGATCATGTTGCAATTGTTGTGCCGGTCATCAGACAAGGAGGATAAAACATGCTGAGTGAATATTTACCAATTATTGCGATACCGCTGGTGATTGTTTTGGTGCTGATTACCATTTTTTCTATGTGGAAGAAAGTGCCGCAGGACAAAGCTGGCGTCATTACCGGATTAAAACGCCGCGTGATCACGGGCGGCGGCGGGCTTGTGATTCCGGGTGTGGAACGGATTGATTATATATCACTGGGAAATATGCCGCTGCGTGTGGATACAAGGGGAAGTCTTTCTTCTCAGGGCGTGCCGATTTCGGTCAGCACGACGGCGGTCATTAAGGTGCGTAATTCACCGGACGCTATTCTGACCGCGATCGAGCAGTTTACCGGCAAGAACGAGCAGGAGATTATTAAAAATATTATGTCGACCGCGACCGCCGTGCTGGAAGGCAAACTGCGTGAAATTATCGCGACGATGACGGTCGAGGATCTGTATCAGAAAAGAGAAGCGTTTTCCAGCCAGGTACAGGAAGTAGTTGGAACCGAGCTTGGAAATATGGGCTTGGAAGTAAAGAACTTTACCATTACGGATATTTCCGACGAAAACGGATATATTGAAGCGCTTGGCGAAGGTATGATTGCACAGCGTAAAAAAGACGCTGAGATCCAAAAGTCCGAAGCGAAACGGGAACAGGACGAACGGACTTCTGAAAATATTAAAATCGGCGAACAGGCGAAGCTGGAAGCGGCAACGGCGATTAAGCAGGCGGAGAAAGAAAAGCAGGTTGCAGAAGCGCGGTACCAAAAGGAAATCAGTACAGCGAACGCGGAGGCAGAACTGGCGCATGATATTCAGCGCAAAAAGACGCAGAAAGAAGTGATCCAGGCGGAAATGGACGCAGAACTGATCCGCCAGCAGCGTCAGAAAGAGATTGCGGAAGCAGAAATCCAGGTTCAGATCACGCAGGCGCAGAAAAATACCGAGCTTGCCCAGCAGCGGGCATTGGAAAAAGAAAAGCAGCTGCTTTCCGATGTGGTAAAGCCTGCAGAAGCCGGAAGGAAGAAGCTGGAGCAGGAATCTGAGGCGGAGAAATACGCAGAGATTAAAAAGGCAGAAGCTGAAGCAGAGAAAAAGAAGATTGACGCGCATGCAGAAGCCGAAGCGATCAAAGCAAAGGCCGTCGCAGAAGCGCAGGCGATTGAAGCAAAAGCCAGGGCCGAGGCAGAGGCGATTGCGAAAAAAGGAAACGCCGAGGCAGAGGCGAAGAAAGCTTCCCTGCTGGCAGAAGCAGAAGGCTTGGAGCGTAAAGCGGAGGCCATGCAGAAATTAAACAGCGCCGGCGTCATCCAGATGGTAATTGATAAGCTGCCGGAGATGGCAAGCGCCGTTGCGCAGCCGCTGACTGCGATTGATAAAATTTCCATTATTGACAGCGGACATGGAGAACCGGGCGTGTCCCAGATGGGAAGTTATGTGCCGTCTTTGCTCGCTAAGACCATGGAGACGGTTCGGGAAACGACCGGATTTGATATGCTGGATGCGATGAAAGCCAATACGATTCAGGCGCAGACGGAGCGAAATATTAAGGTGGAAGGGATTACTGGCGACGGACAGACAGATCCGGCAAAACGGATTCCCCCACACGATGGTAACTAATTAGGAATACTGCGGGCAGGGACAGAACATGTAAATCTGCCCGCAGTGTTTGCTTTGAAGAACAATAGACATAGAACCCTGATCCCCTGCATAAACTGTAACAACAAGAATTGCAGGGGTTTCTTTTGAAAAATTATATCGAAGAACGAGCGGTCGAGATCGCAAATTATATTATACAATCCAATGCCACTGTGCGCCAGGCAGCAAAGAAATACGGAATCAGCAAGTCGACCGTACATAAAGACTGCACCGAGCGGCTGACTCAGGTCAATCCCGCCTTAGCAGCCGAAGTCCGAAAAGTCCTGGATGTTAATAAATCCGAACGTCATATCCGCGGCGGTCTCGCTACAAAGGAAAAATACCTCCATCAGCATTATGTATAACAATTGCTGGAAAGGGATGACAGAAAGCGGAATCAGTGTTATGATACTGCTAAAAGATACGCAAGAGGATCAGCAGAATGGAAGAAACGAAGAAAGAAGAACAAAGCATATCCATCAGCGAGATGGAGTATCTGCCGGTAACGAAAAGCGTCAGGGAGAGCATGCGAGTGCAAAAGACCGAGTACATACGCCAGCAGATGCGAAAAAGGCAGGAACAAGAGGATGCGCTGATGGCGCAGCTGCTGCAGGAACAGCGTGTGATTGACGGGCTGCAGCAAAAGATCAATGAAAATCTGGAGCAGACGGAAGCATCCGGCAAATACAACAAAGAATTTAAGGAAAGCATGAATGCACAGATCTATGCCCTGCACGGGATTTCGGAAGATAAGCTGGAGGGGATGCGGGAATATCGGAATGCCTATTATCAGGGCAGTGCGTTCTCATTGTTTCTGCTGTCCGCGGCACTGATCGTCTTATGCGGTGCGCTGCATGGTTTTCAGTCGGAAATCTGTGTATTTATGCTGGCATATACCGGAATCGAAGGCGCGCTGCTGGCACAGGGGACGAAGCGATGGAAAATAGTGGACGGGCTGTGCAGGCTGCTGTATCTGCTGATCTTTCCGGCCATGATGGCGATGTTCGTCTGCTATGAGCTGGATTACCCCGCATATGGAATCTTTCTGCCTTATGCCACAGCCGCGGGAGTTGCCGTCCTGGTCTTTGCTACGCTCTCTTATTTTCTGTACAGTCCGTACCGCAAAGTGAAAAAACAGGTCCGGGAAGCAAAGCACCATATCGGCGATATCGAAAAGACCGCCCGCAAGGAAGTGCGCAGAAATCAAAAGCAAAGAGAAAAAGAAGAAAAGAAGGCCGACAGGCTGCAGCAAAAAGAGGACAAGCGCGAAGAACGGAGGATACGTATCAGCAAAAAGAAGGAGCAGCAAAACAAATGAATCGCATGATTACGCTTGCAGACACCCGGCCGGCCGAAACGCTTTCTGGCTGGATGTTATATACCGAAGGCGACAGCAGCCGCAATCCGCATTATATCAGACTGTATGAAGAAGCCTGCGAACGCTGTGGCATGTCTGTCCATTGCGGCATATACCGCCCGTCGGTTCTGCGTTCAGACAAAAAGGAAGCGGCGCGGCAGCTTCGGGAACTTCTGGAGCAGGAAACGCCCCGCTATGTGATCAACCGCACAAGGGACTATGCTTTGGCAAAACTGCTGGAATCGATGGGAATCCGTGTCTTTAATCCTTCCAGCATTGCCAGGCTCGGCAATGATAAATCTGAAGCGTACCGTTATATGCAGCAGCGCGGCATACCAGTGATGCCGACGGTTTACGGCATCCAGCCGCCTCCATGGTATCCGGCAGTCGTAAAATCCTGTGATGGACATGGCGGTACCGAGGTCTGGTATCTTGCAGACGCATCAGCCTGGACAGACTGGAAACACGAACGGCTGCAGGAATCCGGCCATCTCAGCGCAGAAAAACAGTATCTGATCCAGCAGGCAGCATCGGATCTTGGTAAAGACGTCCGCGTCTATATTGTCGGTAACGAAATCAAAGCCGCGGTTTCGCGTACTTCGCAGACCGATTTTCGCAGCAATTACTGCCTGGGCGGAAAGGTACAGCTGCACCAGCTTTCAGACAAAGAACAAGAACTGGCTGCCCGGACGATCCAGGGACTGTCGATTGGGATGGCGGGCATTGATTTTATTTATCATCATGGACAATGGGTATTTAACGAAATCGAAGATATGGCAGGCGCCAGAAGCCTGTATGCCCTGACGGATTATGATATTGTAAACGATTATATCCACTATATCCAAAAAGAATTGGATCAGACGTAACTATTTCATGAATGAACTGAACGGTTACGATCAGACGTAACTGTTACATGAATGATCTGAACGGTTACGATCAGACAGCGTATGGTTTGTCAAGTTTTTCTTTATGAAACTGTCTGTGTATGGTATAATCATCGTAACCATTCTATGGAGTATCTGAACGGTTGCGAATCATTGAATATTGTTTTATGTTCATTACAAAGGAGCGAGGAAATGAATCAAATTTTTAATTATGACAATGGGTTTTTCAGGGCAGTCAACAAAATGGTAGACGGTCTTTGGGTAAGTATTTTATGGATGCTGTTCAGTATTCCGATTATTACATTCGGAGCATCTACAACAGCATTTTACTATGCCGTGCATAAGTCTCTGCGCGGAGACCGCGGGTATATTTGGAGATGTTTTTGGAGTTCGTTTAAATCTAATTTTAAGCAAACGACGAAGATCTGGCTGATGATGATGGTTATTTTTGCTTTTTTATTTGTGGACAGCCGGATTATGTATACATACGCGCAGCAGGGGTCTAAAATTGGGATGATGTATTTTTTCTTTTTGATTCTGATGGTTTTTCAGACAGTTTGGGGGATCTATATTTTTACCTATTCGGCGCGGTTTGAAAACGGGTTTAAAGATACGATCAAAAACGCGGGAATTATTGCTGTTTTAAATCTTCCATGGTCTATCCTGGCTTTGGCGCTGCTGGCAGTGGGGACGCTGATCGTTTTTATTTCTCCGATTACGGTTACATTTATACCGACGGTCGTGATGTACCTGTATGATATATTGCTGGAAAAAATTTATCGGAAATATATGACAAAAGAAGATCTGGAAAAAGAAGAGGCTTTGGAATTAGGGAATCATTTTTAATAAAGAAAACGCAGCGGTTCATAGCTGCGTTTTCTTTTTTTAGATTCGTTTCATTCGGCTGCTTTTTAATGATGGAATAACCGGATTCCGGTAAACGCCATAACCATCTGGTGTGCATTGCAGGCATCAATAACATCCTGGTCACGTTTGGAGCCGCCAGGCTGTGCGACGTATTTGACGCCGCTTTTGTATGCGCGCTCGATATTATCGCTAAACGGGAAAAAGGCATCAGAGCCAAGTGTTACGTCCGTGTTCTGCTGCAGCCACTGCCGCTTTTCTTCCCTTGTAAATACCGGAGGCTTTACTTGGAACGTCTGCGCCCACACATCTTCCCCAAGCACATCCATATAATCTTCTCCGATATACAGATCAATGGCGTTGTCACGGTCGGCCCGTTTCAGATCATCACGGAACTGGAGGTTCAGTACCTGCGGAGCCTGGCGCAAAAACCAGTTGTCCGCTTTGGTTCCGGCCAGTCTGGTGCAGTGGATTCGGGACTGCTGTCCGGCGCCAATGCCGATCGCCTGTCCGCCTTTTACATAACATACGGAATTAGACTGTGTATATTTTAAGGTAATCATTGCAATCGCCAGGTCAATTTTAGCAGATTCCGGCAGTTCTTTGTTTTCCGTTACGATATTGCTAAAAAATGCGTCGTCAATTTTTAATTCATTGCGTCCCTGCTCAAAGGTAATGCCAAAGACCTCTTTACGCTCGATCGGTGCAGGTACATAAGAAGGATCGATTTCGATGACATTATAGGCGCCGCGTTTTTTCGTCTTTAAGATTTCCAGGGCCTCAGGTTCATAACCCGGAGCAATAACGCCGTCGGATACTTCGTGTTTGATAAATTCCGCTGTCGGCACATCACAGATATCTGAAAGCGCGATAAAATCACCGAAAGAAGACATACGGTCTGCGCCTCTGGCACGGACATAAGCACTTGCTAACGGAGAATAAGCGATATCGTAATCATCGGCCCAGTAGATTTTGCGTTCGGTCTCATTCAATGGAAGGCCGACAGCCGCCCCGGCCGGAGAGACATGTTTAAACGAAGTGGCAGCCGGAAGGTTCGTAGCTTTTTTTAATTCTGTGACAAGCTGCCAGCCGTTAAAGGCATCCAGAAAGTTGATATAGCCTGGTTTGCCGTTTAATACCCGGATCGGCAGGTCTGCGCCGCCGTTCATAAAAATCCTGGAAGGCTTTTGGTTTGGGTTGCATCCGTATTTCAGTTCTAGTTCGTTCATAATGGATTCTCCTTTAGAAAGTTGTTTCTATGCGTTTTCTGCTTGAAATTATAAAAGAGGTTCCCTGGATTGTCAATATAAATACACATACACCAGTGTCTTGGCCGCTTTAGCCCGGCATTATTAATCGATGCCGGGGCATTGGGTAAATTCAATTCCTATCATCGTTAATCCATGCGCCGGCGCAGTCGGGCCTGCGGCGGCGCGGTTTTTGGCAGTTAAGATTGCCTGCATTTCGTGCGGCTTTCGCTCACCTATGCCAACTTGCAGCAGCGTTCCAGCTATAATACGGACCATATTGTACAAAAACCCGCTTCCGGTGACCCGAATTGCGATCAGATCCTGTTCCCTGCTGACCGTCAGACTGTAAATTGTGCGCACAGTTGTCTCTGCCTGGGAATGTACCGAGCAAAAGCTTTGAAAATCATGTTCTCCGACCAGGTATGCAGCTGCCTGCCGCATGTTTTCCAGATCCAGGCTGCGGTAGGTAAAATAGCAGTCCAGCCGGTGCAGCGGCATAGGGAACGTCCGGTTCAGAATTTTGTATTCATAAGTCTTTTTGCTTGCGCGGCGCCTTGGATGGAAATCAGGCGGCACTTCGCACGAATGCTGCACAACGATATCTTCCGGCAGGCGCTGGTTTATGGCATAGCAGATTTTTTCCGGCGGTATTTTTGTGTTGGTATCAAATACCGCCACATTTCCGCATGCATGCACGCCGGAATCTGTCCGGCTGGCGCCGATCACCGTGACGGGTTCCCTGGTCAGGTCTGTCAGCACCTGATTTAAAACGCCTTCAATCGTAATGCCGTTCGGCTGTACCTGCCAGCCGTGGTAGTTGGTTCCGTCGTATGCTACAGTAAGTTTTATTCTTTTCATCTGAAATTCCTCGGATATTTTGGGATATGATCCTCTGACCGAAAAAAGCATGGTATGCGGCGGCTCAAAGTTTTGCAATATCAATCACTGTCATATGATGATGCGGCGCTTCCAGGCTCATAACTAATGCCCGCGCGGTATCCATCGCCGTAATGCAGTTCACTCCGGTCTCGATCGCTACCCGGCGGATTAAAAATCCGTCTCTGCCTTTATCCCTGCCTTGTGTCGGCGTATCAATGACAAGGTCGATTTTATGTCCCAGCAGCAGATCCATAATCGTTGGAGATTCCTGATGGATATTTTTTACGCGCAGTGCATGCACGCCGCGTTCTGTCAAAAATTTTGCCGTACTTCTCGTTGCATAGATTTTATAGCCCAATGCTTCAAACCGCTTTGCAATCTCCGCCGCTTCCGGCTTGTCCGCGTCTTTGACGGTAATAATCATCTGCTTATGCTTCGGCAGCACAACTCCTGCGCCAAGAAACGCCTTATACAAGGCTTCTTCAAACGTTTTGGCAATTCCCAGGCATTCTCCGGTGGATTTCATTTCCGGGCCAAGGCTGATTTCAGCGCCGCGGATCTTTTCAAAGGAAAATACGGGCATTTTTACTGCAAAATAACCAGCTGACGGCTGCAGGCCCGGTTCGTAGCCCAGTGTGCGGATGGTTTTTCCAAGGATCACTTCCGTGGCAAGGTCTACGATTGGAATGCCAGTCACTTTGCTGATATATGGCACGGTGCGGGAAGAACGCGGGTTGACCTCGATGACGTAGACTTCTTCTTCCATTGCAATAAACTGGATATTGATCAGCCCTTTGACATGCAGCGCTTTGGCCAGCCTGCGGGAATATTCTGCAATCCGGTTGCGGACAGTATCGGAAATTGTCGGCGCCGGATAAACAGAGATCGAATCGCCGGAATGGACTCCGGTGCGCTCGATATGCTCCATAATGCCGGGAATCAGAATATCCGTGCCATCACAGACAGCGTCTACTTCCAGCTCTTTGCCCATCAGGTATTTATCGACCAGAATCGGGTGTTCCTGGGAATAGCGGTTGATAATCGCCATAAATTCCTCAATTTCTTCGTCTGTATAAGCGATCTGCATCCCCTGGCCGCCCAGCACATAGGAAGGACGCACAAGCACCGGATAGCCGAGACGGTTCGCGACTTTTTTCGCTTCCTGCGCGGTAAATACCGTGCCGCCTGCCGCACGCGGGATCTCTGTTTCCTGTAAGATCATGTCAAACAGCTCCCGGTCTTCTGCCGCGTCTACGTCTTCTGCGGCTGTTCCAAGAATCGGTACGCCCATTTCCATCAGGCTCTGCGTCAGCTTAATCGCTGTCTGGCCGCCGAACTGCACGACCGCCCCGTCCGGCTGTTCGATGTTTACAATATTTTCTACGTCTTCAGGCGTCAGCGGTTCAAAATACAGCTTGTCCGCAATATCAAAGTCCGTGCTGACGGTTTCCGGATTATTGTTTACGATAATCGTCTCGTATCCTGCTTTTGCAAACGCCCAGGTCGCGTGTACGCTGCAGTAATCAAATTCCACACCCTGGCCGATACGGATCGGGCCGGAGCCTAAGACAAGTACTTTTTTGCGTCCTTCGGTACGGACGGCCTCGTTTTCGCTGCCGAAGACGGAATAGTAATACGGCGTTACAGCGGCAAACTCCGCGGCGCAGGTATCCACCATTTTAAAAGCGGCTGTAATGCCGTTGGCATTGCGCAGGTCGCGGATTTCCCGTTCTGTCCTGCCCGTCAAAGAGGCGATGACTGTATCTGGGAACTCCATGCGTTTTGCTTCTTTCAGCAGCTCTGTGGTCAGCGCTTCTTTTTTCAGACGCTGTTCCATCTCTGTAAGGATTGCGATTTTGTCGATAAACCATTCATCGATTTTTGTGATTTCATGTATCGCTTTGTAATTAATGCCTTTGCGCAGCGCTTCCGCAATAACGAAAATCCGCTGGTCATCAACGGTTTTCATGCGCTCTAACAGTTCTTTTTCCGAATAAGCGGAAAAATCATAAGACCGCAGGCTGTCTACATGCTGTTCTAAAGAACGCAGCGCTTTCATCAGCGCGCCTTCAAAATTCGTGCAGATGCTCATGACTTCTCCGGTCGCTTTCATCTGCGTGGTCAGCGACCGTTTTGCGGTCAGAAACTTATCAAATGGCAGCCTTGGCATTTTAACGACACAATAGTCCAGCATTGGCTCAAAGCTGGCATATGTTTTTCCGGTAACCGCGTTTGGAATCTCGTCCAGGGTGTATCCAACGGCTACTTTTGCCGCCACTTTGGCAATCGGATAGCCGGTTGCTTTGGAAGCCAGCGCGGAAGAACGGCTGACACGCGGATTCACCTCGATGACACAGTATTCAAAAGAATCCGGATGCAGCGCATACTGCACATTACATCCTCCGGTAATCTTAAGGGCGGATATAATATTGAGCGCGGACGTGCGCAGCATCTGGTATTCCTTATCGCCCAGCGTCTGGGAGGGAGCTACAACGATGGAATCTCCGGTATGAACGCCGACCGGATCGATATTTTCCATATTGCAGACGGTGATGCAGTTGCCGTTCGCGTCACGCATCACTTCATATTCGATTTCCTTCCAGCCCGCAATGCAGCGCTCCACAAGCACCTGACCGACACGCGACAGGCGCAGGCCGTTTTTTAAGATCTCCGTCAGTTCCTGCTCGTTATGCGCGATTCCGCCGCCGCTGCCGCCCAGCGTATAGGCGGGACGCAGCACGACCGGGTAGCCGATCGTATTAGTAAAATCAATGCCGCTTTGAACGTCTTCCACAACGAGAGAAGGCGCTACCGGTTCATGGATGCTTTCCATTGTTTCTTTAAATTCCAGACGGTCTTCGGCTTTGCGGATCGTTTCTGCCGTCGTGCCGATCAGCTTAACGCCGTGTGCTTCCAAAAATCCCGATTCCGCCAGCTCCATGCCCAGGTTCAGCCCGGCCTGCCCGCCAAGCGTCGGCAGTACGCTGTCCGGCTTTTCCTTGATGATAATCTGCTGCAGCGTTTCTACCGTCAGCGGTTCGATGTAGACCTGATCCGCGATATTTTGGTCGGTCATAATCGTAGCCGGATTGGAATTGACCAGACACACTTCCAGTCCTTCCTCTTTTAAAGAACGGCATGCCTGCGTACCTGCATAATCAAACTCCGCCGCCTGGCCGATAATAATCGGACCGGAACCAATCACTAATACTTTTTGGATATCTGCTCTCTTTGGCATCAGTTATTCCCTCCCATCATTTCCAGAAAACGGTCAAATAAAAACCCGCTGTCCTGTGGCCCCGGACACGCTTCCGGATGAAACTGCACCGTAAAAATATTTTTTCCAATATACCGCAGGCCTTCATTCGTACCGTCGTTCACATTGCAAAAAGCCGCGGCTGCAACGCTTTGATCCAGGCTGTCTGTATCCACCACGTATCCATGATTTTGCGCGGTGATATACACCCTTCCCGTTTCTAAGTCCTTGACCGGATGATTGCCGCCGCGATGCCCGTATTTCAGCCGATGCGTATCGGCGCCCGCTGCAAGGGCCATCAGCTGGTGTCCCAGACAGATCGCAAATATCGGTACGTCCGATTCATACAGTCTGCGGACTTCCCGGATGATCTGCACGCAGCTCTTAGGATCTCCAGGCCCGTTGGAAAGCATAATGCCGTCCGGCTGTGTACACAGGATTTCTTCTGCCAAAGTATGCGCCGGATAAATCGTGACTTCACAGCCGCGCGCCTGCAGGGATTGTGCGATATGATCTTTTGCCCCGAAATCCAGCAGCGCAACTTTCGGCCCGGTTCCTTCCAGCACTTTTTTCTCTTTGCATGTTACTTGCTCCACTACATTTCCTACTGTATACGCTTTTATTTTTGGCAGAAGTTCTTCTATATGGCCACAATACTCCTGATAACGCTGTTCTGTAAGAATCATGCCGTTCATCGTGCCTTTTTCCCGCAGCAGCTTTGTCAAGGCACGCGTATCGACGCCTGCAATGCCCGGAATATCATGTTTTTCCAAAAAGTCCTGGATCGAGCCTTCGCAGCGGAAATTGCTGGCCGTCCGGGACAGTTCCCGTACAATATATCCATCCGGCCACGGCCTTTGAGATTCCATATCGTGAAAACAGATCCCGTAATTCCCAATCAGCGGATAGGTCATTACAACTGCCTGCCCTGCATAGGAAGGGTCGGTCAGCACTTCCAGATATCCGGTCATGGATGTGTTAAATACAATCTCGCTGATCACCTCCCGGTCAGAACCGATACTGGTCCCTTCAAATTGATGTCCGTCTTCTAGTATTAGAAAAGCTTTCATAGTTTTCTCCTTTCTTCCTGGCAAAAAAAAAAGAGAAATTCCCTTTTTTTGCGATGTTCACGGTTTGGCTGGCTGGGCCAGAGAACGTGTGTTCCAGATGGATGCTGGAATGGATTTTTACTTAAATTGTAAAGAGTGTATCATATTGAGGGAATTTTTTCAACCTTTTTTATGGAATATCTGCAACGACAGATCTCTCTGCTGCCGCTGCGAGTTCTGGAGCGTTGATCGAATAAAAATATCATTAGTGATCATCCCATCCCCTGTGTCTGGTCAGGCACAGCAGCAAAAAGGCTACACGCCGTTTTATCCCGCCCATCCGTACTGCCTGCAGAATTTTCACTAAGCACAGCAGCACTTCTTCGGCAAAATGACTTTCCCTTTTGATTTTTCATCATCACGGATCATCTCCCCTACGCATGGAACATGAATATTCCCGGAAAGAGGATTTTTAATGCTGTCCACCGGCGTCTTAATTGTGGCCTCCACCTCTGATTTCTCAAAACATAAATCCGTATCTACCATCTCACAGTCAACCAGTTTCAGTCCTTTGCAATAGCATAGCGGCTGTGTGCCGATAATTCTACAGTTCTCAAACGTCACATTTTCACAGTACCATGCCAGATACTCTCCCTTTACCACACTGTCCCTTACTACAATATTTTTTGCGTGCCAGAAGGCATCCTTCGTATCAAAATTACAGTTTTCAAAAACCGAATTTTCAATATACTGAAAAGAGTATTTTCCTTTCAGCGTTACGCCCCGAAAGGTAAGAAAATCCGAACGCATCATAAAGTATTCGCTTTCCACCGTGGAGTGTTCCATTTCCATCTGATGCACCGACCAGCCAAACTCCGGTGATATAATATCACAGCCTTGCATTTTAATCTGGCTGCATTCCCGCAATGCTTTGATACCGTGCAGTTTCGTATCCACAATCTCTATATTTCTTGAATACCACAAAGCTGCCCGGCAAAGCTCTGTCATTTCCGAACCCACAATTTTCATATGTTCATCATGCCAGAACGGGTAACGGAGATTAAAGAAACAATTCTCCGCCTCAACATTCCTGCTTTCCTTTAACGCACTTTCCCCATCTGCCGGACCATCAAAGGAACAATGGCGCAAAATCAGTCCGTCACTTCCATACAAAGCCCGCTCCCTATCAAATTTTTCACCTGTTATTGTTTTCATAATTATCGCATCCTTTCTTCTAATAAAAGTATTTCAAATACATATATGTATCAATTGTTTTTAACTCTAAACACTACTATAATACAGCGTTCCACTTATAGCAAATACTTATGTTGTATATTTAACCATGCTTGACAGTTATACTTCAATAAATTATACTCTATGTAAAATTGGAAAAGGAGGTTTTGACATGGAGTTACGCGTTCTTCAATATTTTCTTGCCGTTACCAGAGAACAGAGCATTTCCGGTGCTGCAGAGGCTCTGCATCTATCCCAGCCGACTCTTTCCAGACAGTTAAAAGACATGGAAGAGGAACTGGGAAAACAACTGATCATACGGGGAAACCGCAAAATCACTTTGACTGAAGAGGGCATGATTCTGCGGAAACGAGCAGAAGAAATCCTTGATTTAGTACAAAAGGCAGAACGTGAAATTACCATTTCCGATGATGTAATTGCCGGGGACGTATATATTGGCGCCGGAGAAACCGATGCTGTCCGTCTGATTGCCAAAGCAGGAAAAAGGGTGCAAATGGAATATTCGGACATCCATTACCATATTTCCAGCGGGGATACCACAGATGTTTTAGAAAGCCTGGATAAAGGACTGATAGATTTCGGCATGATATTTGGTCCGGTTGATACCTCAAAATATGAATTTCTGGAATTTCCAATGAAAGATGTTTATGGGATTCTGATGCCAAAAGACAGCCCCCTTGCGGAAAAAGACAGCATCCGCCCGGAAGACCTTCATGATAAACCTATTATCTTTAACCGCAGCACCCGTGATGGTGATTTACCGACCTCATGGCTTGGCAAAAGCCTCTCGGAATTGAATGCAGCTGCAACCTGCAATCTGCTGTTTAACGCATCCCTGATGGTGGATGAAGGGCTGGGGTACGCTTTTGCCCTAGATAAAATCATCAATACTACAGAAAAGGTAGTCTATGCTTTCTTTCATGTGAACCGGCATTAAGCATCGGAATGAGCCTCATCTTTCAACGTCAATAACACTTTTGGACACCATGAAAGTTAGCGAAAGTTAAAACTTTATCTAAATCATAAAAAACAATGTCAAAAACCGCATAAAATAAAGGTTTTTGACATTGCATATACTATAAACTGCACAAATTTATTCTGCATCAGATATTAGCGGAAGGATTCTCTCTGCGCCTGCACCCAACTTAAAAATCCTCGCAAAGTGCGTGAATTCAAGGATTTCTACGAATCCTTCCTTTGTAGACAACATGCGACTTCCACATGATACACACCCGGAAATAAATCCACACAGCATACCCGCTCCACCTGGTATCCCTTCTCCTGTATCACTTCCAAATCACGCGCAAGGCTCGTAGGCTTGCAGGAAATATACACCATCTTCTCTACCCCATATCCAAGAATCTGCTCCAGCGCCTTTGGATGCACGCCCTCCCGCGGCGGGTCCAGGATTACCAGATCTGGTTTTTCTTCGATGGTATCCAACGCCTTTAATACATCGCCCGCCAGAAACGCGCAGTTGTCAAGCCCGTTCCTCTGTGCGTTCTCCCTCGCGGCAAGCACCGCTTCTTCCACAATTTCGACGCCGATTACTTTGCGCGCCGCTGGAGCCATCATCTGTGCGATGGTCCCTGTTCCGGAATAGAGATCATAAATAACACCGTCCGCTGCGCCAGGCGTATTTCCGATAAAATCCCGCACCGTTTCGTACAATACTTCTGCACCCAGCGAATTCGTCTGGAAAAACGAGAATACAGAAATTTTAAATTTCAGCCCCAGCAGTTCTTCATAAAAATAATCTTTTCCATACAGGATCTGCATCCCTTCATTAATAACCGCATCCGCCACACGGTCATTTTGAATATGCACAACCCCTGCGATTTTTCCCTGCAGTTCCAGTCCCAGCATCAAATCCCGAAAACCATCCAGCAAAACCGACTCTTCTTTCCTGCCGCAGCTTTGCGTCGTCGTCACTAGGCCGATCAGGATTTCACCGGTTTTTGCCGCCTTTCGCACCAAAAGGTGGCGCAGATATCCGATATGGGAATTCTTCTTATAATAACTGACCTCTTCTTTTGAAAAATAATCCAGCGCGTTTATTAGAATCTGGTTATAATCACTGTCTGCAATCCGGCACTGGTCTACGGTAACAATATCATAAAAGCTTCCTCTTTTATGCATTCCCAGCGCCAGCGGTCCGTCCTTATATGCGTCGCCAAAGGAAAACTCCATTTTATTGCGGTATCCAAACTGGACCGGACTGGCTTTGATCCCTTCAAACCAACTGTTGTCGTCCGCCTTTACTACAGCGCTCAGCATTTCTTTGATCTGTTCTTCTTTTAAGCGAAGCTGCTGCGGATAAGCCAGGTTCTGATACGTGCATCCCCCACAAACGCCAAAATGCACACAGTCAGCTTCCGCCTGCTCGATGGGGGATTTTTCCAGTATTTCTAAAATCTGCCCCTCACATTTGCCTTTTCTTTTTTTCTGCACACGGAAACGCACTTTCTGCCCTGGTATCCCGTTTTTTACAATTACTTTTTCGCCGTCTTCTGTTTCCAACAGCCCTTTATTCGGAAACTCCGCCTTTTGGATGGTCCCTTCCCTGATTTCTCCCTTTTTCATCGATCTTTTCCTCCTCTTGCTCTCTCTTGTTTTGCGGCTTGCGGCAGGCTTGGAAACGGTTTGGCACTGTCTGCAATCAAAAAAACTGGCCGGAAATCTCTTTCCTGCCAGTTCTCCGTACACAGTACATCAGACTGATTCTGGATGTCCTGCTGCTCCAGTCTTTGGTATCGCTGTTTTACTCTTCTTCTGTCATATCATCTGTAATCGTATCATCAGCTTCCGCTGCTTTTGTTTCTTCTGCAGACTCTTCGTCTTTTTCTTCTTCATCTTCAAAGAAATCGTCATCAAAGTCGTCATCGAAATCGTCTTCAAAATCCTCCAGATAATCCGGTGCAAAGAAACGGTAGATGCCATAAATAGCTGCTGCCGCCACGACTACGATACCAAGCGCCGCAAAAATCCATACAGCTTTGCTTTTCTTCTTCTCCGTCTGGTCTTCCTTTCTTAAAAGGTCGCCCACCTTTGCTACATTCTCAGACAATAATCCATGCAATTCATCCAATCGGTTCATATTTGTTCTCCTTTCCGCTCTATTTGTTCATGCAGGAAATGCATTTCAATTAATCTGTTCTATTATAACACATATCTTTCCCGAATAGTTAGAAAAAATTTAATTTTATTGTTTTTTTATAAATGCGATCCTGAAACTATCCCTTTCAGATCTTTTTTAACTTTGCAAATGCCGCAAACATCTTTTTAACGCCTGCCTTCTGAAAGCGGACCGTTACTTCATAATCGCGTCCGCCGGACACAATCTTTTCCACCACGCCTTCCCCGAACTTCTGATGCAGCACAAGGTCGCCGGCCGTATAGCCCAATCTTTTTCTGATTAAGTCATCTCCGTCAGCAGACGCTCCCCCTTCCATAGCATGACCCCCGGCTTGCGGTTTCTGCATACGATCATCCCGCAAGGTGTCCTGCTGTCTGTCATAACCCTGAAAGCCTGTTCGGGCATTGTCTGGTTTTGCGCTGTCCAAATCAAACATCTGATCGGAATAGATAGTTCCGCCTGCCTGCAAAGCCGCCGGTTTTGCACGGAAGAACTCCCTCGCCTGCGCAAACGCATCCGGCTTTTGCTCGGTCCGGGCGCGCCGCCGCGGCTCTTTCTGATCCAACAGCTCCCGCGGAATCTCGCGAACGAACCGCGATACCCCGTTATACTGCAGCTGCCCATGCACCATACGCTGTCTGGCGCACGTAACAGACAAATGCTTCATGGCCCTTGTAATCCCCACATAGGCCAGACGCCGCTCTTCTTCAATCTCTTCCAGCGCATGGTCGCTCGTAATCGACATATAGCTTGGAAACAATCCGTCTTCCAGTCCCGCCAGGTATACATAAGGGAACTCCAGCCCCTTAGCACTATGTAACGTCATCAAAAGCACACGGTCACCGTCGTCGTCCAGACTGTCAATATCCGCAACTAACGCCACCTCTTCCAAAAACCCGGAAAGCGTCGGCTCCGCTTCATTTTCTTCATAGATCAGTACTTTGCCTTGCAGCTCTTCGATATTTTCAATCCTTCCACGCGCTTCGTCGGTATCCTCGGCTTGCAATTCTTCCACATAATGAGTCACGTCGATAATTTCCTGCAGCAAGTCCGATACCGAAATCAGATCCGCCTTAGAACGCATCGCCTGAATCAATGTGACAAACGGCTCGATCTTCGCCGCAGCTCTTCCAATCGAAGGAATCTCCGAAGCTGCCCGCAGCGCCTGGTAAAAATGAATCTCATGCTCATTCGCGTATGCCTGCACTTTTGCCAGCGTCGTCAGTCCGATGCCCCGCTTCGGCACATTAATAATTCTGCGCACAGCCAGATCGTCCCGCGCATTATCAATGGTCTTTAAATAAGACAGCAGGTCCTTAATCTCTTTACGCGCATAAAAGTTCACACCGCCTACCATTTTATACGGAATATTGGATAAAATAAAACGCTCTTCAAACAAACGGGACTGCGCGTTCGTCCGGTACAACACCGCACAGTCCTGGTAACGTACTCCTTTTTCCCGCATCTTTTTCTGAATATCCGACGCCACATAATCCGCTTCGTCGCCGCCTGTATCAAACTGCTGGAACCAGACTTTGTCCCCGGCGTCATTCTGCGTCCAAAGCGCTTTTTCTTTCCGTCCGCAGTTATTAGAAATCACCGCGTTTGCCGCGTCCAGGATGTTTTGCGTCGAACGATAATTCTGCTCCAGCTTAATCACGACCGCGTTTGGAAAATAATGCTCAAAATTTAAAATATTCTGAATATTAGCTCCCCGAAACCTGTAAATCGACTGGTCGTCATCCCCAACCACACAAAGGTTCTCATATTTGGAAGCCAGCAGCCGGATCAGGTTAAACTGTGCTGTGTTCGTATCCTGATATTCATCCACCATAAGATAATGCAGCCGTTCCTGATAATAGTCCAGCACTTCCCGGTCTGCCAGAAACAATTCCACCGTCTTCATAATCAGATCATCGAAATCCAGTGCATTATTTTTGTGCAGCATCTGCTGGTATTCCGTATACACCTGGGCGATTTTCTGTCTTTCATAATCCCCCGCCGCATCCGCCTGATAGATGTCCGGCCCGATCAGCTCGTCCTTGGCATGCGAGATCTTATTTAAAAAAAACTTTTCTTTGTAAATCTTCGTATCGATCTGCAGCCGTTTACAGATTTCTTTCATTAGCTGCTTTTGGTCATCCGCATCATAAATCGTAAAATTCGTCTCATATCCGATCCGGTTAATAAATCGCCGCAAAATCCGCACACATGCAGAATGAAACGTAGACACCCAAATACTTTCCGAGCCATACCCGACAAGATCGTCAATTCGCTCCCGCATCTCCCCGGCTGCTTTATTCGTAAACGTGATCGCCATAATATGATATGGATTGACACCTTTTTCTTCTATTAAATATGCTGCACGATGTGTCAGCACCCGCGTCTTTCCGGACCCGGCCCCTGCCAGCACCAGCACCGGCCCTTCTGTCTGAACGACCGCCTGCATCTGCATTTCATTCATATTTTCATACATGAAGCAGATTCCTTCTTTCTTGTTTTCCTTGTTTTCCTTCTTTTCCTTCAACAACAGGGAACAACGGTTCTGCCTGCTGGTTACCTGCATTGTAACTTTATTTTCTTACTTTGTCAACGGAAAACACCCGAAAAATTTTCACTTGCCATCAGCTATGGATTCCTCTATAATGTACCTCAGAGGTGATAATATGACAATTGATGAAAAGGACCTTCTAAACAGCATTCTATCGAGCCTGAACCGGATTGACTACATTAAGCCGGAGGATATTCCAAATATAGACCTGTACATGGACCAGGTCACCACATTTATGGACGAGCAGCTGGAAGCAACGAGGCGTTATCCGGAAGATAAGATCCTGACCAAGACAATGATCAATAACTATACCAAAAACAACCTGCTTCCGCCGCCGGATAAAAAAAAATATTCCAAAGAACACCTGCTGACGCTGATTTTTATCTATTATTTTAAAGGGATCCTGAGCATCAGCGATATCCAGCATCTGTTAAACCCGATTACAGACCGCTATTTTTCCGGAAACGGTGTGCTGGATCTGACTGCGATCTACGAGGAAGTCTTCGGGCTGGAAAAAGAAGAAGCCGGTATGCTTGCCAAAGATATTACACGAAAGTTCCATACAAGCAGCCATACCTTTCCGGACACCCCGCCGGAAGAGCGCGAGAACCTACAGCTGTTTTCCTTTTTATGCATGTTAAGTTTTGATGTCTATGTAAAGCGAATGCTGATTGAAAAAATTATTGATGCAAAGCTGACCAGGCAGCCGGAAGAAAAGCAAAAACGAAATACAAAAGAAAACAGAAAAAAATAAAAACACAGGCCAAGCAATCCCTGTGATAAAAATAACTGGCTTTGCTGCTGCACCCTGCAGTACAGGGCCAGTTATTTTTGTCCTGTCAACTGGCAGATTCCGGCGCGGACTGTTCCCGAAGGCGTCCAAGCACCAGGTCGTATCCGTCATGTCCATAATTCAGCGAACGATTCACCCTGCTGATCGTTGCCGTAGAAGCGCCCGTGATTTCCGCAATATCCATATAGGTCCGGTTATCCCTGAGCATATGCGCCACTTCAAACCGCTGCGACAATGCCTGCAGCTCATTTACTGTACATACGTCTTCAAAAAAACGATAACACTCTTCCCGATCCCTGAGTGTCAGAATCGCGTCAAACAAACAATCCGCCGCCTCTGTCCTGAGATCCTTACCCATAATTTCCTCCCCCTTTTTGCTGCTGGCTGCAGCGGAATCCGGACGTGAAAAGTTCTGCGCCGGATTCCTTTGCCTGTTATACCTGCTGCAAATATTTTGCCGGAATATATCCGGCATAACTCTTGCCATTCAATGAATATGTTACTTTATTCCACTTTGTTCCGGACACCTTTTTACTGGCTGTAACCATCACTTTCGTCCCCTTTGGAATGGTCCGCTGGATTTTATAGTTCAGCCCTGCGCCGGAACGCATATTTACATTTTTTGTTGTCTTTCCATACGTATATAGATTCACATAACTGCCGGACACATATCCGGTATATGATTTTCCGTTTTTTGTATAAGTCACCTTGTACCATTTCTGGTCAATGGTTGACAATGTAAATTTATAATACGGCAATGACGTCCCGGATGGAACGACAATTAATGACGGATACTCCGTTCCCGCCTGCTCCCTCAAATGAATATTAGCGGTTGTTTTTAATCGGAAAGAATGCAGGCGTTCGGTATATGCCGTAAGAATATCCGACTCAAGTCCATATTTCAGATTGCCGTCTTCATCTAACAGGAACGGGACTACTTTATAATAATACTGACGGCCCTCAGATTCCATCACCATATCGTCTGTATATTCCGTCACTTCGTTCCAGTTAATCGTTTTCAGTAATTTGTAAGCGCCGCCGTAAGACTTGCTGCGGTATACCTTATATCCATCCGCGTCCTCAAGCGCATCCCATTGTATCGTAATCTCATCTGTCGCATGATCCGACATCATAAGCCCGCTGACCGGCCCAAGCGATTCCGCAACGTCTTCGGGGTCCAGATCCGGACCCGGATCAACAATTTCCCCGGAGTCGCCGGAATAATAAAAATTACAATCTACATTTCCAACAATGCCATCCACCTGTCCGGTACTGGAATACTGCCAGTATGTATAATCCCCGGTATAAGATGTTTTTGTCGTATAATTTGCCAGCCAGCAGTCATATTTTGCCAGCTGTGTGACGTCAAAAGAACTGGCCAGAAAACTCGGGCTTCCATAATACATCGGCGTAAATCCAGCAGCTTGAATCAGGTCCGCATAAGCGATCGTATTTTTCGTTACCTGCGCCTTGGAAAGTCCGTATGCACGGTACGCATTAGAAAACGCCTCAAAATCATAGACAACCGGCAATGTAATCATATGTGCATAATCCTGAATCAGTTCCAGCGTCTTTTGCGCTTCCTTTTTGGCTTCAGTTGTTGTGATCGAATTAGAGAAAAAATAAACCCCGACTTTAATCCCCGCATCATAGGCGCCCTGGATATTTTTGCGGAAATACTCGTCTTCATACATTGCAAACTTCTGTGACAATGCTGTATAACCGCAGCGAATAAATACAAATTTCACACCAGCCGCCTTTACTTTTTTCCAGTCTATCTCTGCCTGCCATTTGGATACGTCAATTCCATTTGTAATACTATAATCACTCAGCTGTGCCGCATGTGTATAAACCAGCCCGGTAAACGGACTTTTAGTAGTTACCGCCTCTATACTGTTTAGGGCAAACGGCATCTGTGTCTGTGCCTCTCCTGTTTCCTGCTGATGGAGCCGTTTTACATAATCCGGATCGTTATCATCCGGCTTTAAGCCCTCTGGCAGATCAAGATCTTCCTCCTGTTCCTTTCCTGTTTCCTGCGCAATCTCTATCTTCTGCGTCTGGGGAATCTTCGCCGCCAGTAATCCTGCGGGATGGCTGCATGCCAGAATACACCCAAGCGCCCCTGCTAAAAATTTTTTCTGCTGCATCCTCTAACTCCTTTTGTACTTTTTATGAATATATACTGCCGTTCACATGTCCATGCAAAGCTGCATGGCACCTATCATAATCATGGTTAATTAAGGTTACCTTAAAAAGTACGAAAGAGCCTTCTGTTTTTTGCGTGTCTAAATGCAGGAAATTTCTGGTACTATACTTTTTTCTGCTGCATCGCTGTTACGACTTCTGAAATCCGGTTAACGACTTCTTCGATATTCTTATTTACGACCGAACTGCGTTCAGACAATTTACCTACTTCACTGGCTACGACTGCAAATCCTGCGCCCTTGTCTCCGGCTCTTGCCGCCTCTATACTTGCATTCAGCGCCAGGATCTTCTGGCGGCTCTGAATGGACCGCAGCGTACTGGTTTCCTTTTTGATCGTATCAACAAGTTCGTTTGTTTCATTTACACCATCTACAAGATTGGTATAGATATGTTTTGTCTGATTTTTGGTATATTCTGACTGAATGAAGTAGTTCATCAAATTGCGCAGAAGTTTGACTGACGCATCAACTACTTCACTGGAACGCGAATTCACTTTTTTCAGCAGTGCGATATATTCTTCTTCGTTCATGCCGATCTCTCGTGCGGTCTTGCGTGAAAGCTCTTCCGGCGGCATATCGCGCATAACCTGTCCGCCAAGGATGCAGCCCAGCTTCTCTCCATTAACTGTCATCTCTACCGCAAAATCACTGAGTCCTGCATGACAGGTGTAGGCGCCGTCATGTGCGCATTTGTCGCCTTTTTCACAGCGGGCGCATCCTTTGGGATTTGCGCGCATAGCTTTACAAAAATCTGTAAAATTGTACTGTTCGGATATGTATTTGCCGTCTGCTCCGATTGCAACCGCAGCCATGCCTGTCGCAACTGCCCACGTGGAAATCATACGCCTAAATTCCTGCATATCTACAAAATCCTGTATTTTCACAACCAATTCCTCCTTTATTTGTATTGCATTTTTAAAAGTCGCCTTTTTATCTATTGTACTATGGATCATGAAATTTGTCATGTATTTTATCGTATTTTTTATAAGCAGGCGCCTGGAAGAGATTCTGCTTATTTTGTATCTATATCACCATAATATCTGACAACGAGTCGTACAACTCTGCTATAACTTTGCATACCGTCTGTAATTCCGTTCATTGTAAGATTTGTTTCTAAAAATGCATTTGTGGCCTGATTTACTGCTTCTGTTGAAAAAACAGCTTTTTTCTCTACCTGCTCCCATTGTTCCTGTGTTAAAAAAATGTCATCCTTTCGCACCTGCTCATTTGCTGCAGGCAGTGTTTTACGTATCTCCTCCGGTACACTTTTTTGCACTTGTCTGGACAGATATCCAAGTACGCTTAAATATCCGGAATACTGAAGATAGGCATCATCTGATTCGATACATGCAAGAAATCCAAAAAAGTTAGCTTCATCTTCCAATATAATCCCTTTCAAATGCGAATACTCGTGACAGACTGTCGCTGGCAGATTGACCGGATACATCACTGTATTATAATTTGCTTCCATAGTAAAAGGAAAATAAATACCGAGCAGGTACTGCTGGCTCATAAAATAAGAGGCATGTATCGGCTTTGGGTTCGGATAATAACCCGCCAGATATGGATATGTCTTCCCCTGCCTGCGCATTGCCAGTACGCAATCCTGATACAGCTGCCCCAGAGTACCATGATACACCGCTGTCCCATCTGCGGTGCGTTTCACTTTTTCTGACAGTTCATTTGCTTTTGTAACAACCTGGACATAGGCATTTACCAGATCTTTCGCTCCATATGCCGCCGCTTGATTAAAATACTGCTCTTCCAGTGTCGTGGCATGGTACAGCACATAACAATGAAGCGTTTCTGTTCCATATATGTATAACAAGATCCAGCAAACCAGCCGCACATTCCGGAAACGGTAACGATACAGCCTGCTTCGCCGGATCAGAAAAAATGGCAGAAGCACGATTTCCAATATCACCAGACAAATTCCAGCACCTATCAAAACTTCCCCAACCGAACCGCGGAACAAACCGGACAGACGCGCAGGCAGCCCCGTTAAGACCGGAAATACATACAGCCGGTACCAGTCTGCAAATACTCTGGAATTCCAGGCAATTGCATGTATGACCGTAATCAGCAGAAACAGCAGGAGGATACACTGATTCTGTCTGCTTTGCAAAATCTTAGTTTTTTTCCACTTCCTCATAATTTTTCCTCACTTGTAACAATTTCTCTAAAAAAATCTTAATCTTTAAAATACCTTAATCTTTAAAAATACCTTAACATAAGCCGGGCCTGCTGTCCAGTAAAGCAGCCGACCCTATGTGCAGGTAATTTATGGATACCACAGCCTTTTTAATCTAAGCATTACATTAAATGCTACATAGGCGCTTCCTAATGTAAAGCCTGTTACAACCAGACTCTGCGGGCGGTGGGCGGGGACTTGGCTGGAAGAGACACCCTGGAAGGACATCAGAGGGGCGCTTTTAGCGGAGGTGAAATCCAGCGCTTACGGAGACTTAGACAGGAGG
>VSNY01000129.1 GCA_009774535.1 Lachnospiraceae bacterium | reverse complement strand
CCTTATATATTGTCTAAATCAAGATTTACTTTACTTCCAAGAAATACTATTGTCGATTCTTTATTTTCTTTATTACAATATTGTAATGTATTTACTGCCCATATAAATGCATTTTTCTGACCTCTAAATTCTGCATGCTTTTTAGATGAACAAAAATCTAAAGATATATCAAATTCATCAATAGATTCTGTTAATATATCATATAATTTTTCATCTTTAATTCTTTCACTTAAATATCCATTTGTTGTTAATGCTTGTCTTATAGTTGGATAGTTTCTTCTTAATATATTGAACTAAAACAAACCAATCATCACTGAGACTATTTTCGCCAGTACCATAATTAATTGTTTTAATATTATCATGATTTTCATCTATAAATTTTATCCAGTCTGGTAACTCAAGAGAAGCGCCTTGTTTTCTTCGCTCTTTACTATAGCAAAATTGACATTTCATATTACATGTAGCAATAGTTCCCCAGCCAATATTCCATTTTTTCATTCTAAATAACCCTCCTACTATTAAAATTTCGATTATAACGAATTTAAGACTTGAATTATATGTTTATATGTATTATATCACTTCGACTCATCAATGCAAATAATATTATGTCAAAAATCAGAATAAATTTATAAATAGTTCATACAGAAATACCCAAAGGCTTATTTTAATAAGATACGAATTATATTTGTATCAATTATTTAGTATACGTCTGTATAGCCGCCCCTTCCTTTTGCGGCAAAACACAGATCTGTCCGGCATGCATCGTACCTGCTACATCACCGCTAAACCGTTCCATATTTGCCACCGCTGCTTCTCCCGGATGTCCATAGCTGTTTTCTTTTGCACAGGAAATCACTGAGATCCGCGGCCTTAACTGTTCCAGAAGCATCTGTGCATTGGAATGGTCAGAGCCGTGATGCGCCGCTTTGTATACCATCACAGGAGCAAGTCCCGTACCGCCCTCCTGCAGCGCAAGTTCTTCTTTTTGGGAAATATCACCAGAAAAAAATCCGCGAAAACCGCTGTCTTCATACAGCAGTACCAGACTGTTGGCATTCCGGTCATTCGCAGGCCCTTCTGCACCTGGCGCCAGGCACGAAAAGCTGGACGTCTCTGCGCGCAGCAAATCCCCTTTCTTTAAATACCGCACTTTGATCTGATGGGACGCAAGTATCCCCATCACCTTATGATACGCTTCATCCTTGACAATCCCATCCGCACAAACCACTTCTCCAATCGGATATCCGCTTTCTGCAATTTCCAAAAAACCACTGATATGATCCTGATCCAGATGGGAAAGAAACCAGTAATCGATTCCTGCAATCCCGCGTGATTTTAAAAACGGCAGAATCCGGTATGTCCCGGCCTGTTTAAGATCCGTACTGCCGCCGTCGATCATGACATCCACGCCGTCGCTTGTACGGATATAAATCCCATCTCCCTGCCCGACATCCAAAAACACGACTTGCGCTTGCGGCAAAGGACGAAACAGCAATAAGCAAAGACACGCCACCAGACTGCCTGCCGCCGTCAGTTTTTTTCTGTTTCCGTCAGTACTGCAGCAAATTCTTCGACCTGATTGGCCACTTGTTTGCTGCGGACTGCCACTTCGCCTGTGTTCCTGCAGACTGCCACTTCGCCTGCGTTCCTGCGGACTGCTGCTTCGCCTGTATTCCTGCCGCCTGCACAGGACAGACGCGCATACTGCCAGTATCAGGTAAGCTCCCGCCATCTGCCATACGCGCGGCTGGCCTGATACATAGACTGCTCCCGGAAACCGAAAAAACAGTTCCCCCGCTCCGGAAAAAAATCCAAGCAGCAGCGAACACAGCCCCAGCAGTCCACGGGATATTCCATCCATAACAGCTGCCATAATACCGATCCCTCCGCACGCAAATATGCCGCATACCCCGCCGAACAGTCCGCTGATCAGTACGATACCCATAAGCGGAAGCACCAGCATATTCAGCAGGACGGAATAGACGGGAATTTCATAATAGTACCATGCTGTTAGCGGAAGGGTCGCCATCTGGATACCAAGGCTAACAAGTACCGTTTCAAACAGCCTGTATTTCGGCCGGAATACCTGGCAGATCTGCTTTCCGAATAATACACCAATAACAGCGGCAAAAGAAAACTGAAATCCTGCCAGAAACAGGCTGCGCGGATTGTGCCATAAGATCCATGCCGCTGCGACTGCCAAAGCATTTATACTGTCATAAGCCCTTCCGCAGCACGCGGCTCCCAAATAAATGCCAAACATCACAATTGCCCGGACCGTAGACAATCCCATTCCTGTCATAATGCCAAACAGTAAAAGCAGGCTTAGGGATACCGCTGCAGAAACGGTATATGATACGCCCCTTTTTCGCAGCATTCCAAATGCCGCTGCTCCCAGTATGGAAATATGCAAACCGGATATGGCCAGAATATGCGCAATACCGCTTTGCCTGTACAATTCCTTTGTCTCAGTCTCCAGCAGTGATTTTTCACCAAGCAGCATCGCACACACAACACCAGCTGTTTGCTCCTGCATCCGGGACTGGTATACTTGTACCAGCTGTTGTCTAAAGTTATACAAATATTCCCGTAAGGAATCCCTGCCAGGTTCCATAACCTGATACGAATATTTGTCCGCGTAAATCCGGAAAGCATAGCCCTGATCCTTATAATAAGCACGTTCGTCAAAGTTTCCTTCATTACGCGCAGTGTTCCATAATTTTATTTTTCCTGTGATAAAAATGGTGTTTCCGATGACTGGTTCACCGGATTTCAGATCTGTATAAATGATAACGTTCCCACAAGGACGAATGCCCTGCGACGTTTTCAGATAACTGTCTGTCAGATTGACGTTCCATAGAATGTTTTGATTACTTGTTTCCTGTAACTGTTTTTTTGTAATCCGCCCCTGCACGGATACTTCCTGCCCGTCTAAAATACCTGTGAGACTGCGCTCCATCGTATCCGCCGCATACATCCGCGCAGCCCCGATGCCAAAAGCCAGCAGCAATACCATTGCCTGTACGGATTTTTTCCGCGCGCTAGTCTGCTGTCTGATCCAGAGCGCTGCGCAGCCAATGGCACATACAGCCGCCAGCAGCCCGTCGGCACTGGCAGGTATCCAGGTACCTGCACTTGCCATGTACACAATCCCGAGGACATACATCATCACAGCCTGGCAGGGATATCGTTTGATCAATCGCTGATCCTCCCCTTCCTTTGTTTGTGTTTTATTTCTTTTTTTTCGGATCTTCCACATCCTGTACGATCACAGACCTGCCGCTGCCGGAATCTACATAGCTGTAATCTGGCAGATACATTTGTGCCAGTTCCAAATCATCCCGGTATTTTCCGCTCGTATCTCCATTTACCGAAATCTGCACCCGGTCGATATGTTCCAGCGCCACTAAAGAATTTACAATCGAATAGATTACAATTGGTTCCTGGATCTCATAGTTGTGGTTTTTAAAATTTTCATCCAGATTCACATAACACGAACCATCCACGACGGCAACATTGATTAGTTTTGTTTCTGCAGGAATCGTCCCTTTTGCGTTTTTGCTCTTCGGCCCGTTGATCAGATGCTCCATAACCAGCTTTTCCATAGAAATATTGCTATTGTAGTACACTTCCTGTGTTTCTTTGATCAGGCCGTCTCCGCTCTCATTGGCAAAAAACAGCTCGATCGTCGCATTCTGGTAAGAATTAATCTGCTCTCCCGGATTTTCTACGAACGAATCCGCTGTCATAGGGCCTACCACTTCGCCCCGGCTGTCCTGCAGCGGCTTCCCTTTTACCGAAAAGCTTACGCTTTCGATGCCTTCCACCTGCGTCATTGTTTTTACAACGGCCAGACGGCATAAAATCTCCGTGATCGAATCCATCTTATCATAAGAACTGCCAAAATCCAAATGCAGGCTGTCCTGTTCCACTTCCCATGACTGAATACTGACTCCTTCCGGAATCGCCTTTACATAATCTACCGTGTCCGTATCTGTCCCCAGCTGGTCCAGCAGTTCCTGAATCAGCCCGTCGACCGACGCGTTTTCCGGCTCGTAGCCAAACGGCACGGTGCGCGTCTGTTCACTATCCACATAGCTGATGTAGTAATCATATTCTTTGTTCTTAGAACTGCATCCGTCCAAAACGAACGCCAGGACTAAAACAGATGCAAACATCATTGCTATTCTTCTGCCAACCGGCCGTTCCATCATTGCTGCGCCCTCCTTCCTGAAATCTGAAACGTATGGAACAATCTTTTTCGTAAGATACGCTTTCCCGTTTTTCAAGTATAAAATCTGCTTCTGCCAGTCAGTAATTTATACGATATAGTTCAATGGAATACGCACATTAAAGATCGTACCTTCCCCTTCCGTGCTAAACGCCTTAATCGCGCCGCGGTGCATCAGCACGACGCTTCTGGTAATCGCAAGCCCCAGTCCGGTACCGCCGATTTCTTTGGAATGCGATTTGTCTACGCGGTAAAACCGCTCAAAGATCCGGTCCAGCGATTCCTCCGGTATCCCGACGCCGTTGTCTTCGACTTTGATATAAAAAAACTGGTGGTCCGCATTCAGCGACACATGAACCCAGCCGTTTTGCGCGTTATATTTAATCGCATTTTCGACCAGATTAGAAATCGCAAGCGTCAGTTTCACCTCATCAACTTCCGCCGTAACCGGACGGAAGCTTTCCAGTACCAGTTCCACATGTTTTTGCTTTGCAATCGGACGAAGCCGCTTTAAAATAAGCTCCAGCAGCTCATTAATATTCAGCGCCGCTATATTTAAACTGTCTGCGGATTTATCCATTTTTACAAGCGACAGCAGGTCGGTGATAATTTTATTTTCCCGGTCAATCTCATTGGTTATATCCTGCATAAATTCTTTATACAGCTCTACTGGAACATTTTCCTGTCCGTTCAGCGAATCGGCAAGTACTTTCATGGAAGTCAAAGGCGTCTTTAATTCGTGGGAGACGTTGGATACAAATTCCTGCCTGGAATCGTCCAGCACTTTCATCCGCCCAAGCAGTTCGTTCGTACGCTCGCAGATTAACTCCGTCTCCGAATAAGAGTGAATCATCAGTTCATCTTCGCCGTAACCCGCCTGAATCTCGTCAATGGACTTAGACAGCTGGATAAACGGATGCGCCAGCATAGAAGAGATCAGCACCGCCAGCACGACGCAGACGACGCCTGCTGTCAGCAGCACAATCAGCCCGATTTGTGTCAGATATGCGATATGCGTCTGTGTGGAATCCGTAGATACACTTACAAGCATCACTCCGATTACTTCATCCATCAGCGCCTGGCGCACCGGCACAGCCACTTCAATAAACCCATTGACCGGATCGTGCTTGGTTACATCCTTTCCCTGGATGCACCGGACGACTTCTTCGGATATAATAATCTTGTCGCTGTCAATATCAAAGGTATCCTTATGAATACGGAAGGCACGGTCAATCACCAGAATCCTGCCGTCATAGATATTCGTCAGCTGTTCAAACTCCTTATTGATAATCTCATTCGTATTGTCTTCCAGATATCCGTAAGACGCAATCTGGTCCGCCAGTATTTTAGACTGGGATAAAATATCTACCGTTCTTACATTGATCGCCCGTTTTTCATAACCGCGAATCACAAAAAACCGCATCACCAGCATCGGCACCAGCCCGAACAGCAGCAGCACGAGCAGCAGACGGAATTTCAGGCTTTTCAAATACGCATGGATTTTCTTTTTTCTGTTCATGACCGCTCCATTCCCGCGGCATGGTTCCCGCTTGCATCAACCATGATAATAATATCCGACCCCCCATTTCGTATGCACGTATTTTGGTTCGCTCGGATTTTTCTCGATTTTCTCACGCATCCGCCGCACATGCACATCTACAGTCCTGACATCGCCCGGATAATCCACGCCCCAGACAAGATCCAGCAGTTTTTCCCGTCCGTAGACTTTGTTCGGATTGCGTACCAGCAGTTCCAGCAGTTCAAATTCCTTTCCGGTCAGATTCACTTCCCGATCCTGGATAAACAGCCTGCGGCTTTCACAGTCCAGACGCAGATCACCGTCTTCAATCATATGAACCCGTTCTTCCACAACTTTCTTTTTGCCCATCCTGCGCATAATCGCTTTGATCCTTGCCTTTACCTCCAGGATATTAAACGGCTTCGTAATGTAATCGTCCGCACCGTACTCAAGCCCCAGTATTTTATCCATATCATCGTCTTTGGCGGTCAGCATGACAATCGGCACATCCGAAAATTCCCTGACCCGCTGGCATACTTCCATGCCGTCTATCTTGGGCAGCATCAGGTCCAGCAGGATCATATCATAGGCGCTGGCATTGGCCTTTTGCAATGCCTCCTCGCCGTCGTAGGCACAGTCCACTTCCATGCCGTCCTGCTCCAGACTAAACCGGATTCCCTTTACTATCAGCTTTTCATCGTCAACAACCAGAACCTTCTTTGCCATGCTAACCTCCATCGCTAATGTGTCACTTTGACCTTATCTTTTATCCTTTCATACACGCCTTCCCCAATGCCGCTTACTTTCATCAGATCTTCAACAGACGAAAAACCGCCGCTGCTTTCCCGGTAGGCAATGATATTTTCTGCCTTTGCCTGCCCGATACCGCTTAAGGTCGTCAACTGTTCTGCCGTGGCGGTATTGATATCGATCCTGTCATCCTGGCTCTGCGCATTAGCAGCGTCTGTACCTTGTCCTTGGGTTTTTGCTCCTGATTCTTTTTGTTCTTTGACTGTAAGTACCTCGATCATTTGGCCGTCTGTGATCTGTGCTGCCTGATTGATGCCCTTTTCATACGCGTTTTTACGAAATCCTCCGGCCAGCGCAATCGCTTCGTAGACACGGCTGTTCTGCGGCAGTTCAAAGACGCCCGGATGTTTTACCGCGCCGCAGACATAGACAAAGCAGGTCTGATCCGCAAAGTCTGTATCCGCCTGGCCGGAGGTCTTACTGTCTGTATCCGCCTGGCCGCTGCCGGATCTGTCTGCTGCATCCGTACTGCCTGCGGGTTGTTCCGCTGCCGGACGGCTCTCTTGTTCCTGCGTTTTCGCTTCCAGGTACATCTTAGTCCCGTTTGCTTTTGTACAGCTGGTGAATAAAAGCGCTGTACACAGAAAGAACATGTATGTAGTAATCTTTATTTTATTCATATGCATTCTCCTTTTCCTTTATCCATAATACGGAAAAGAAGTCCCTCAATGCCTATCGTTACTATTCTATCGGAATTAACCAGGTATTTCAATAGGATTTTGAAATCTTCAGAAATAATTCAGAAACATCGTAACAGTTCAGATGCCACATGGAACTGTTACGTTTATTTTAGATACTTTCCACCTTCGTAATCCTGCCGCCTGCCCCGCAATAATACCTGAATTTCCCCACAGTCACCCACTGCCCGCGTACCAGGTATCCATCTTCGTCTGCATAATACCGCTCCCCATTCGCTGTAAACACTTCATCCGCCATTAATTCTCCGGAATCCTTCGCGTATACTTTTTTCCCTGAAGATATCGTATAAAATCCATCCCGGATCAGCGCGCCGGATTTTTTGGCATAGTACAGCCGCCCGTTCACGGAAAATTTCCGGTTTGTTACCACAATTCCAAAAGGGTCCGCATAAATTTTGCTGCCTCTTTCTGTAATGCAAAATCCGTTTTTAGCGATTGCGCCGGATAATTTTGCATAATACTGCTGCCCGTTTACGCGAAAGCTTTTGCCCGTAATCAGTTCTCCGTTCGGCATTGCGTATACCTGGCTGCCTTTTGCCGTCTTGTAAAAACCGTCTTTGGCAACTGTGCCGTCTGCCTGTATATAGTACCTGCTGCCGTTTTTGCTCAACGACCGGCCTGCCGCAAGGGAACCATCTGCTGTAGCGAATACCGTATCGCCGTTTTTCATTGTACAAAATTCATTGATCGCAATGGAACCGTCGGCCTTGGCATAATAGTTTTTCCCATTGTACTCGATCATGCGGCTGGCAGCCACCAAACCGTTTTCATCCGCATAGCACAGCTTGCCGCCTACTAAGACAACGAGCATGTCATATACAAAAATCCCATTGCTGTCCACAATCTGCAGAGCGCCGTCTTCCCGTTCCGCGACTGCATAAGTAACGTCCTGCGCCCATCGGTCTGTCAGATCCGGAATTAACACTGCGTCTTCCGGGATTCCATCGTAATCTGCCGCAAATACAAGACCTGGCGCGCTGCCACTGGTCATTTCTAAAACAGTTGTACAAAATAACGTACAAAATGCCAGCAGTAACAGCAGCCGACTCCTGTGGTATTTTCCTTTCCCACTGCAGCCCGCTGCATCCATTTGTGTTTCCTGTTCTATTTCTATCATCTGCCCAGAACTCCTTTTCTTCATCCTGTTCTATAATTTCAGCACATTTTTATCTCCAAATAATACACGGTGCTTTTCGGTCTCATCCATCTCCACGAACTTCCCGCGGCGGTCGTAATAAGTCAGCAGATCCGAATTATGTGCCAGGCGTTTTGCGCCGTTTTGCGTCAAAACCCGTTCGATCTGCCGCAAATCACCGGATTTTACAGCCCGGTCTGCAAGTGCTTTTAAATCCTGCTCTGCGTCCGTACGCTGAACTGACTGGCCGGGTGTTTGCTGCATTCGGCCCCTGTCCAGCTGCATCGATGCCGGATCTTCAGTATCTGAATCCAGCTGCATCGATGCCAGATCTTCAGCATCTGTGTCCAGCTGCATCGATGCCAAGCCGTCAGCTGACGGTTCCGTATGCATGGCGCCTTCCGAATCAGTATCAGACGACACACTTATTTTCCCGGAACTGTTTGAGTTCCAAAAGTCTTTCAGCCAGCGGACGACCGGAGCAGTGAGCTTTCGCAGGGCGTCTTTCCAAAAAGCGTCCTTTTTCCGGCTGGCGGCTGGGTTCTTCTTTTTGCCGGCGGCTTTTCCTGAAAGATCCAGGATCACACCGGATTCCTTGCGGTCAAAAGCATCCGCACTGTTTTTCCCGGCACTGCCCGCCGTCCGTTTCCCTGCGGCGTCTTTGGAACCAGGCGTATTTTCATAAGCCTTTAGAGCCGGATTTTTTCGTTTCTGACTTCCGGGGAAATCATAACTGCTGTTCCCATTAATTTTATCTACCAATTATTTTCACCACCATTTCCTTTGTTCCTGACCACTTGCCCAAACGGCCGTCAGCTTTTCCGAAGTCTGCGAATCTTTTCTTTCCATTCGTTTGTCACCCGGTAAGATTCACACGTTTTTTGAATCGATTTGTTATGCGTAAAATCCTCCATCCGTCCTTCCTGCAAAAACAGGTAAGTCTGCTGCGGAAATTCTGCAAAACACATGGAAATCAGCCATGCCTGCGCCATTTTTACATAATAACCCTGATGACAAATCTGGCTGCATACAGCAAAAATCTGTTCCAAATATGCCTGATCCACAAAATGATCCAGCATCGACACCAGTCCGAAGCGAATCCCAAACTCCGTATCTGATAACGCCCAACGCCGTACATACTCCCACCAGTCATCCGGCTGCATGCGCATCCATTTATAGGTAACACAGCAGCTGTCACAGACACTCCAGTTATCCATCACAGGAACCAATCGATCCAGCCAGGTCTGCCGTCCGTCAAAATCCATATTTGCATAACCAATCACCAGGCCATACAGCATTTTTTCTTCAAAATAAATACTTTCTGTTACACAAACATTTTGATTGCAGATTTGATGCATCTGTTCCAAAAATTCCTGCGCATCCTGCTTTGCAATTTGTTTTGCCATTTTGCGCAGCTTTGGCAGACGCACGCCGAGTATATTTGTGACGCCAGGCAGCAGCTTTGCGCTAAATTCTCTATACTCCGCTTCTGCTGCCTCTTCCAGTTGTTTTCTGATCTGATCTTTCATGGTCATAAAGCTGTTCCTTAGGAAAACAGTTCTCCGCAATATTCCTGATAGACTGCAAAAAAGCTGTCTGTCGGCATTTCTTCTGAACGTTTCGCCTGTATACTGTCCCAATTGCCCTGATACATTTTTTTGGAAATCGTCCTGTTATATGCATCGTATACGTCTCCAAATGCCGCTTTTTCCCGTTTCTGGACGATTTTCACTTTATTAGCATCTGTTAATTCTTCATTAAATTTATTGACACAATAAATAAAATAGTATCCTTTCTCTGTTTTGATACTGCTGGTCGCAGTTCCGTTCTCCAATGCGAAAGCTGCTGTTTCCACTTCCTGCGGCAGTTCTCCTCTTCCAAACTGGATCTTGACTTCTTCCGCTTCGTTGTAGGAGCCTGCAAGTGTCTGGAAATCTCCTCCTTCCGCCAGCGCTTTTTTGATTTCCCGTGCCTTCTTCGCCTCGGATACTACGATTTGCATTGCGTCCATAATACGCGCCTCATCATCACTGACTTCGCTGTTAATACCAACCGTCAGCGATTTATAAAGCTTTTGCGCAAGAGCATAATCTTCATATAATTTCTGGATATCCGCTTCCTTCACTTCCAGATAAGCAAGCTCTGTATCATTTAAGGACTCATAATAAGCCTTTGCCGCCTTCTGCACGCTGGCAATTTCTTCTTCTTCAAGCGCAATGCCTCTGCTTTTTGCCAGAGAATCCATGCTCAGAATCTTATTCAGCTGTGCGATCGTCAGGTTTTTGATATATTCTTCCAACATACCTTCCTGGCTTTCCTGCCGCCACAGATCCACACCAGCGACATTTCCATATAAATTCTGATAATTGACCAGATATACCTTGGCTTCCGAAAGGGAATAGCTCGTCCCGTCCACTTTTAACACCGGCTTTGCCAGCATCTGCTGCACATGAAGCGGATCGCCTTTTTTACAGCCCGCGGCGGAACACGCAGCTAACGCTGCCGCAAAAACCGCAGCTGCAATCCTCTTTTTGATCTTTTTTTTCATGTCAAACCTCAACGACCAGATATCTCCCGTCCGGAAGAGAAAATACTTCACTGGCCTCTTCAATTTCTTTCAGGCTCATATCCATAACATCCGCACCGCTTTCGTCCAGATAATCTTTGACTTCCTGCAGGCTGTTCAGGACTACAGCAAGGCAGTCTTCCAGAAACTCTTCTGCTTCTTCCTGCGTGGAAGCTACTTCCTCGCGGAACAGCTGGGACTGATGTTTCAAAAAATAGTTCAGGCACAGTTCATCATACTGATTCATCTTTCGTCCTCTCCTCCCTATTCCTGAGTACGTCCATTTCGTAACCCATATTCTTCTTTC
>VSNY01000128.1 GCA_009774535.1 Lachnospiraceae bacterium | reverse complement strand
ACCGAGATCTTAACGCGTAAGATCGTCGGCATCGTCATATGTGTATAAGATACAGATTATATACAGAAAAATGTAACAATCCATTTTCGTCTGAAATACATAGTTTTAAAATGCCTTCCGGTTTTACATTCTTTTTTGCATTGATAATAAGATTGTTTAAAACCTGCTCCATACGAATCTTATCTGTATAAACATAAACTTTATAATCAGGAAGTTCATACTGTAATTCAAAATCAGCATCCGGCGTGTCGACCAGCAGCCGCCCGGCGACTGTTTCTAAAAGTTCGACAAAATCAAAGCGTTCGCAGGTAAGCTGCACAGCCCCAGTTTCTAACGCAGATAAATCCAATAAAACAGTAATCAGATGATTCATCCGCTCTGTTTCCGATATGATTATTTCTGCATATTTTTGTTTTTTCAGTTCATCATCTTCATCCTGACAGCCCTCCGCGTAGGCTCTGATGATTCCTAAAGGCGTTTTCATTTCATGAGATAAACTGTCTACCAGTTCTTTACGCTCTGATAACAGCAGATGTTCCTGCTCAACGTCTTTTTCAAGCTGCTTATTTGCCGCTTCCAATTTTATAAGAGTTTTTTGCAGATTTTCAGCCATAGCGTTCAGACTTGTGGAAAGCCGCCCAAATTCATCATTTGTCATAATGTCACAGGTCGAAGAAAAATCTAAATCAGCCATCCTTTTTGCTGCTTTTTCCAATTTAGCAATCGGTTTTGAGATAAAGCAGCTCATCAGAAAATCAACGGCAAAGATCAGCAGCACCACAAAAACAGTCCAAATAGAAAGTGAAATGTTTGATGGAAACGGCAGTTTGGTTGAAAGAATATATGAAATAACAAGAACAGCGCCTATCACTTTAGACATTAAAAGTATTTTCTTCCGGATTGAGCGAATACTTAAATTATCGCTGTTTTTCATATTGTCACCTCTAATTTATACCCGGAACGGATAAGCGTCACTATATGCTTTCCTTCGCTTCCCAGCTTTTGCCGCAGTGTTTTGATATGGGTATCTACCGTACGGGTAGTCCCCTCGAAATCGTAACCCCAAATTCTGTTTAGCAACTGCCCACGGGTAAAAATCTGTCCGGGATTCATCATAAAAAAATAAAGCAATTCGTATTCTTTGTGAGTAAGGGCAATTTCCTGCCCATCTAAAAACACTTTATGTGAGGACGGTATAACAGAAATTTTTCCAATACCCAATATATCTAACGGTTCAGAGGAAGAGCGGCGGAGCAGGGCATTTACTTTAGCCAGCAAAACTTTAGGACTGAATGGTTTTGTTGTGTAATCATCTGCACCATATTCATAGCCCTTTAGCTTGTCACTTTCTTCACTTTTGGCTGTCAACATGATAATAGGCATATTACTCATTTCCCGCGCCATCTTACAGACAGTAAAACCATCAATGTGGGGCATCATAATATCCAATATCATTAAATCCATGGGATTGCTTTTCAATATCATTAAGGCATCTATACCGTCGTCCGCAGTAAAGCAGGTATGTCCGCCCTTTTGCATATATTCGGCAATAATATCCTGCATATTCCTTTCATCTTCTACAATCAAAATGTTTGCCATGAAATCATTCCTTTCAATTACCGTTATGCTTACATCTTTTATCCGCTGGTATCTCTGGTTCTTTTGTTATCAGTGCCCGGATATGGCAATCCTGCAAAGAATCTGCGCAGGGCCATGCGGCGTATAAAATTCTCCTGCTTTTTTACCTGTTTCAGATGCGAATTGCCCGATCAGATATTCATATGCATTTCCAAGAACATCTCCTTTTGTGTGAATAATATCCACACCATCCAATACTTTAATGACTTCCGCAACCGTAGCGCTTTGCTTCTGGTCACCCGTACCAAGCCGGTTTGAGTATAGATCCACATCTGCAAATAAACCGTTAAACAGCTCATCGGACTCCTTGATACGGTTAAAAGCCGCCTGCAGTTTTTCTCTGTTAAACGAATTGTTTTTTGCTGCATTTAACATGCTGATATAGGTCATGTCCATGTCAAGCGTGTAATGCAGGGATTCCTTTATCTCGCCCAGCAGATCTTCGGCATCATCTGATTGCATTGCTTCTTCATACACCCGCTGCGCTTCTTCAAGACTATCCGGACTTTCGTCATTCAAAAGATCATACACTTTCGCCAGATATGAATCCGATAAATATTTATAAAAAACCATTCCTAAAAGATACGTCTTATACTCATTAGCATCCATTTTCCCCCTGAGTACGTCCGCACCATTCCATAATACCTGTAATAAATCTTTTCCATCAGCCATAACAAATCTTTCTCCATGTTTCATATCATCACAATCATATACGATTGTAAATGTCATTTTATTCTTTTGTCTGCATCAGTTCTTTTTTCAAAGCGTTGCAGAGCAGCTTCTCCCGCTCCGTAAAAAACTCCTTAAAATTCCGAATAGAAAAATCCACATCCGGGATCAAATGTTTCTGCATATAGTCTTTCCTCTGGCCGGGATCAGGAAATTGCTCCTCCATCCATTCATCGAAATAACGCGCACTCTTTTCCTCGTTTTGGACTTCTTCCAAAAGCTGAAGATTTCCAATATAGTTGTAATTATCCATGTAAAAATCAACCTGATCCTCTGGCACTCCACATTTCTCAAGTTTTTTCCTCGTGAACTTTGATTTGGGATGGATGTGGTCTATGTGGAAATTGTTTTTCAGGCTGGCCCACGGATAAAGAAACGACATCACAATCAATGCGTCCCCTTCCCCGTACTTTGTCCAGAGCAGGTTATTTATGCTGTCATGCGTAAATGTAATGTCCCTGTTTGTTCCCCGGAACTTGTCGCAGATTGCATCCAGCGGAAACCCCTCGTGTCGTCCCCTGACAATTTCTCTGATCTGTTTCAATACGCTGTCAGATGCAAAGCTGAACACACGGAGCAAAATAGAGGATGCAAACCACTTTTTGATTTTCTTTCGATCCTCTTTGTACTTGCCGGAGCTTGCAAAGTTCGCCGGGTTCCCAATGACGCTGATGTAGTATGCAATCGGAATCAGTGCATTATTCGATGTAATATTTTCCCTGCTGAAACCGAATGATGCTACCAGTTCCATTGCAAGCCGCATAGATGACGTGATGCTGTCCCATTTCCTTTCAATGACCAGCATATTCGTCTGGTTGAAGTTATCTGCTTTAAACCGGATATCCGAAAAATCACACAACACAAGGCTTGCTTTCAGCAGAAGGTCTTTCGTAATATGAAACCCGCGTCCGATTTTATTCAGCTCATCCACTGCCCCATTTATTTCCTCTCTTGCATCCAGTTTTTCCCACTGTGCCGTAGCAAACGAAAGCAGCAGGTCTGAATAACTGAGCGGTGTCCCGCCACTGTTGACCCGGATAAAAATATGCAGCACTTTATCCAGCTCCTGGCTCTCCTCAAGGTAGTAGCTGATTGTTTCTTTCATATGGATTGCTTCAAACAAGTTAAACAGCGCATCATTCGCAAATAACGCCTGTTCCTCATCCTCCAGGGAATGCAGTTTATTCTTTATGAGGTATTTATTTACTTCATTTGATTTCGTAAAATTTAGTATTTCTCCCACCGGAAACCAAAAATAATGCCGTTTCCCATCCTCGTCTCTATACGCATGATCTTCCCTTACCTCATCCTCTGTAAGAAACAGAAAATCATATTTAAAATCTTCCCGTTCTTCAGCAGGCTGCAGCAAATTAAGGTACAGCCTTCTTTTCGGATATGCCAGCGGATTATCCCACCGCTTATAAGACAGTTTGTAAGCATATGTCCCCTTAAGGCCTATGTAAAGAGAGGTCATCCTCTGCTGCCCGTCAAGAATCGCCATGATATCATCCGACCCATTCAGGTCCGCTTTAGGATTATGCCTGTTCTCCCGCTGGTGGTACTCCCGTAAAAATTCATAAAACTTAAATTCCTTTGTATTCTCTTTCGACACTTTCCAAAACAAAAATGAATTGATTGGATAATCCATCATCAGGCTGTCGAACAGTTTTTCAATCTGATCCGTATTCCATACAAATTCACGCTGTATGGACGGAAGCAGATATTTTTTCGCATCAATATCTTTTATCACCCGGTTTATTGTCAAGGCCGTTTGATATGACATTCCATTTCCCTCCGTTTGTTTATTCGTATTTTTCGGCTTTGCTCCATATGCTGCCAAAGCCGCTGTTTTATCCTATTTCTTCGTATGTGAACGGAACTTTGCCGTCCACCTTATGCGTCCCCCACGCGGAACCCATAAAATCACACAGTGTCCTATTGTAAAAATCTGTGTTCTTTTCGTGTATGACAAAAATGTACACCCGACAGCTCCACCTTCGGAATGCAACCGCCAGCAGCTTTGCATCTGGCAGAAAACGCTTCATCTGCGTTTTTTCTTCCATCCAGCCTTCATGATTTTTGCGGGACCTGTGATGGTAATACACAATATCCTGCCCACGGTTATAATAATCCATGATTTCAGCAGGCAGTATGAATTTTTCCGAACCTTTTTGCGACGGCTTCTTATTCACTGTCAAGCTGTTGTCAGGATCAGCAAATACAAGATCCACATCTGCCAGTGCTTCCAACGCCCCACGATGCCACTGATTCCGCCTGTCCGTCCGCCGGCTCCAATGAAGCTCATCCAGTTTAAGCAGCTCGCTGTAAAATGACATGCCATTTAGAATGCCGCTGTTTTCTACCATCTGGACAGTTTTATCATTTCGGAAAGCAAGATCTTTCATGACATCATAAACCACAGCATCGTAACCACGCATTTTAGCGTCAGACAGATACTCTGTATGGTTTCCATCTGTCCGTCCATCATCCGGGCTAAGATACCAATTAATCCCGATTTTTACTCCAGCTGCTGCCAGTGACCGCAGCATCCCATATTTTCCATAGTCACCTATATCACCTATGTATTGATTTTTCATACCAAATCTCTCCTCGTACCTTTTATCCACTTCGTTCTCATAGGCCCTGCATCCTGTCATTGAACAACGCCCATTCTATCAATCGTATCTGCGTACTGTAAAAGAAACAGCAGCCTATAGCGACGGTTTCTCTTGCAGCCTTTTCAGCAGGACAGCCATACACCCTATTCTAAATTGGCCGGAATGTATCCGCACAGATGCCATTTTTCATCCTCGCTTTCAGTGATTAGAATTTACAAAACGCATTACCACCTGGCCGACAGTTCTGACTGCACTCTGCTCTTTAATCATGATCTGCTATAACCTTGTACAGTTCCTCCAATAAACTTTTTACGAACTATACTTAATTGTATCGCAAAATAAACTATTTAACAATAAAAATCCAGGATAAACTTATAAAAGGTTATTTTAAAAAGAACCAGCAGATGCTAATTTTTCAAATAAATTTATAAAGAAATGCTCTATCTTTAGGAAGACTTTCCGTTTGAATCCAATACTTTAGCTCGTAAGCCCTTTCCATTTCTTTTTCTCACTGAACCAGTCCGTATCCTCTGTTATGTAATATTCCCGTGTAGCCGTTCCGCCCTGTTGCGGTTCTGCAGTTTTCTTATAACCGCCTTCCTTACACAATACGGCATGTGTCATCCGTAGGTATTCCGTTTGGAAGATCCAGGTGCTGGCGCAGCCATTTTTCCTTCTTTTTAGCAAAAACCTCTATTTCTGCCCATTCATTTGCATTTGCCGGCACTGCAATTTAGCCATATTTTTCCCTCCGAATGCATAATCATTTTAATCATTAGGTCAAGAACCAGAAGAAAAAGACAGTCCTAAAATTATATTTTTTATTAATTCCCATATTATTTCTTAAGTTTATCCTGACCGTCTAACAAAACCGGCAAACTCTGCTCTGTGGAAAAGAATAGGTAATCTATAGCGAAATGCCAAACTTACGTTCTGATCAAGCCGTAGGCCTATGAAAGTTACACTTCTTCCAGAAAATCTTTTTTATTTTCCTCTTGACATTTCACCAAATTGCTTTATTCTGATTTGATCGCGGCTGGTTTTCACCTCCTCGCTTATACCAGAACGTTTTCCGCTATACCAAACCGGAAAGTTTTTGAGAAGAAAGATAAAAATTTTCAATTTTCTTCATCAACAATTTTCGATAATGCAACTTAAAAAGGCCAATCCACACAAGGCAGACTGACCCATTTTGTCAATATAAACTCCTATAATTTTACTACCATCATAAATCTTCTCCTTTTTTCCTGCTCAATCGGACGGTCTGTCACAAGCTGTAAAAAATCCATCCCATCATCCTCCCTTTCTTTAAATCTATTGGATCGATTTCCCAAGCTCATAGGCTTTTTGCAGTTCAGGCTTCCCCTTAATATCGCCTGCGTTTCCATTCCCTCCGGCAAGCACATGACCAAGATTTTTCCATTTTAAATGTTCCATCAGATGGTCATAGTAAAGAACAACATCTTCAAAACCATGCCCTTCCGCCGCCATCAGAAGTGCGCAGGCTCTCCCGTGTCCTCTGAGCAGATTCCCATCCCCCTCCTCCAATGCAAACAGGCGGTCAACAGCTATCCGGAGCTGCCCGCTCATATTCCAGTAATACAGAGGCGTGGCAAGCACGACCACATCGCAATCTTTCACTGCCGGGTATATTTTGTCCATGTCATCCTTTTGGACACATGGGCATTCCCTGCTGCTGTGTCCGCCGAAACATCCCTTGCAGCCATGAATATCCATGCTGTCCAGAAAAAATTCCACAACCGTATTTCCCGCTTCTTCCGCGCCCCTGGTAAGTTCCGCAGCCAGGGCTGCTGTATTTCCTGCCCTCCTGGGGCTTCCATTCAAAATGACAACCTTCTTTCCCATATCTTCCTCCTAAATCGCATCAGCCAGAGCCGCCGCCCTTTTGCAGCCGTCCGTTTTGTCAATATCACCCACATTCAGCACGCCGGGGATCAGAACCTCGTCTACCATCTTCCATTTGTTCAGGGCGCACATACGCTCCATCGGGATACGCACCCCATCCATGACCGACATATCTTCCTCCTCACAGCAGGCAATCAGCGCGCATTCCTTGCCTGCAATATCTTTTCCGCCTACGACAAGAGAAAATATCCGGTCAATGACGCCCTTAATCTGCGCCGGGATGGAATACCAGTAGACCGGCATCGTAAACACAATAGCATCCGCCTCCAGGATTGCCGGTGCTATCGTATTGAAGTCATCATCAAAGATACAGGCCTTCCCTGTGGAATAGCAGTTTTCGCAGGCATGGCATCCGCCTACTTTTTTCATGGCGGCATCAAACCTGGTAACTGTATGCCCCTTCTCCTCCGCCGCTTTGATAAAAGCCTCCGTCATGGCAAAACTGTTACCATTTTTACGCGGGCTTCCCGTAATAACAACAATTTTCTTACTCATACAACGATTCCTCCTCTTTCTTTACTCAATTCACTCCTAATTCCAGGATTGACCATACCCCAAAACAATATCAGGCTGAATAAAGCACCCACCGCATCTGATATCGCCCCTGCAAAAAAATATATCGTATATCCAGATACAACGGCAGAATGCAAAGGCATATCATATATACCATTTTACGAAATAGCGACAGCGGAAGCGCATATTTGACCTTTCCCATTACAGTCAGGCCATCTGCCAGGGCATACTGTACCGCAATACCAAGCAATGCAAACGTATACATACGGATACTGCACGCGGCCAACTGTATTGTGCCTGACTCCTTCAAGAAAAATCCTGCGAACACCTGTGCCAGAATAAACTGGTTCAGCCCGCACCCAAGAAGCGATGCAAAAGTCCCGCAGATATATATTGTAAAATAAGTTTCTGCGTAAGGGTACATATCTTTGCTGCCGCCCAGCAAGTATAGTATTTTTTCCCGGTTCATCAAAAGCAGGGGAGTTACTGCCGCCGATATAATTAAAATCATAAAAAAAGCACTTCCGGCATACCCGCCTGTTCTCCACTTTCTCCACTGTTCTACTTGTGACGGTTATTTCTGAATGGTATCGGGTCAGCTCTGGTAAAACTTCTCCCGGATGCCAAAAAGCATGTACAGAGGACGCGCCGGAAGATTGGGGTAGTTCCTCCCAAGCCCCACAGTAATCTGTGCAAATATTTTGTACCGTAAGCGCCTGCCCTCTCATTCGCATGTCTGTGCCTTCTTACCTGCAGGATTGACTTTTCCTGCTGCTGATATTATAATTATAGCGAGAATAAAACAGAAAGTAAGTACGCACCTTTAAGTGCGATACCAACATAAGAGTTATATACTTACCTAAAGGAGAGCGTAAAAATGGGCGAACGCTGCATATCACAAGAATGCCTGGAAACAACGGGTTTTAGCTACACATTATCCCTCATCAACGGAAAATACAAAATGACAATTCTTTATACGCTAATGGAATTTGGCATAGTCCGATTTAATGAAATGAAAAAATATATTGGGGAAATTTCTTATAAGACGCTTAGTTCTACCTTAAAGGAATTGGAAGCAGATAAGCTCGTCCACCGCAAAGAATATCCGCAAATTCCACCCAAAGTCGAATACAGCCTGACAGAGCGCGGAAAATCACTCATTCCTATTTTAGATGGGATGTGTGAATGGGGAGATAAAAATAGGATTTAACATAAAAGGCAGGGCAGAAAAACCGGGCGGGACATTATCCTCGAACCGCTCCGTGGTCACGTTCTGCCCATAGTACACAGCAAGGATGCGCTTTAAGTCCTCCCGGTCCGCCCTCTTTACGGAAAATCCCTGCTCCTTTAAGGACTTCTCGATGCGGGACAGGCAGGTGAACACCTCCGACTCCTGTTCCTCCCGCAGGATCTACCGCAAATCCTCCCCATTACTGCGAATCACCTTCTGATACCAATAAAAAGAATCCTTCGGCCTCCTGCCCAGATCTCCCGTTCCGTCGTCATGCTTATCCACATAAATCAGTCCGTACCGTTTCTTCATCTCCCCGGTCGAAGCACTCACCAAGTCCGTACAACCCCAGCACGTATACCCGATCAGATCTACGCCGTCCAGTATCGCTTCCTTCATCTGCTCCACATGCTTTTTCATATAATCAATGCGGTACACATCATGAATCCTGCCGTCCGCATCCACTTCATCCACAGCGCCCAGTCCATTTTCTACGATGATAATCGGGATCTGGTACCTGTCATAAATCTGATTCAGCACATAACGCAGCCCCAGCGCGTCAATCTGCCATCCCCAGTCGGAAGTCTCCAGATGCGGATTTTTGATATTCGCCGTACCGTTTCCGGCCGTAGTCTCTCCATCCTGCGTCATGCTTACACATGTACTGGAATAGTAACTGATGCTGACAAAATCCACTGTCCCGGCTTTTAAGATCTGCGCATCTTCCGGCTGGACAGCAAGCGTAATCCCATGCTCTTTAAAATATCTCCGCGCAAATCCAGGATAAGCGCCACGCACATGCACATCTCCGGCAATGGAATTGTGAATCTGTCCGTACTGCTGCGCATAAAATACATCTTTTGGATGGCATGTATAAGCATATCCGTTATGATAAGCCAGCATACACCCGACATGATTTTCCGGGTCGATCTCATGCGCCATACGCACTGCCAGCGCGCTTGCCACCAGCTGATGATGCATCGCCTGGAAACGGCACGGTTCATTGTTATCCGCAGGATCTGCCATTCCTGCGCAGAAATAAGCGCCGAACGGCTCTGTCAGCATATTTATCTCATTAAATGTCAGCCAGTATTTTACTTTTCCCTGATACCGTTGCAGCAATACTTTCGTATACTTCAAATAAAAGTCCACCAGCCTGCGGTTTTTCCATCCGCCGTATTCCAAAGATAAATGCAGCGGATTCTCATAATGGGAAATCGTTACCATTGGTTCGATTCCATGCGCTAACAGCTCGTCAATTACCTGATCGTAAAATCGCAGGCCCGCTTCATTTGGCTCCTCTTCATCTCCCTTTGGAAAAATCCTGGACCACGAAATGGACATCCGGTACATTTTAAATCCCATTTCCGCAAACAGGCCGATATCCTCTTTCCAGTGATGATAAAAATCAGAAGCTTCATGATTCGGATAAAACTCCTCTGCCAGCGGAACCGGCGGGGTAATCCGCCGTTCCTTGTCTACACTTCCGCCTGTCAGAATATCCGCGATCGAAGGTCCTCTGCCGTCTTCCTCCCAGCCCCCTTCATACTTGTTCGCCGCCGTCGCACCGACACAGAAAAATCAATCCGGAAATCCTGTAATTTCTTTTCTCATCCGTTTTCCTCCATTCTTCCTTCTTTTATACAGTTTTCGTTTACAGCACTTTCAGCAGCTGGTCTCCGTTTACCACATGTTCATTTTCTTTTAACATCGGCAGTACACTGACAAAATCACCCGCATTTGTAATAATCACCGGCGTTACCGTCTGATAGCCGTCCTTTTTCAGTGCTTCCAGATCAAACTCCAGCAGCAGATCGCCTTCTTTCACCTTCGCCCCGTTCTGCACATGCGAGGTAAAATGTTTTCCCTTAAGCTCCACGGTCTCCAGGCCCACATGAATCAGAATTTCCAGGCCCTGCGCCGAGGTGAGCGCGACTGCGTGCTTCGTATCCATAACACATGTTACTTCGGCGTCCGCAGGAGCATACACTTTGCCTTCTTCCGGCAGGATGGCAATGCCGTCGCCCAGTATTTTATCGGAAAATGTCTGGTCCGGCACATGCGCCAGTTCGACGATGGTTCCTTTTACCGGAGCAGACACATTTTTACGTGTGATTCCGGCAGAACCATTTTGGCCAGCCTGCGGTACCTGTGCTGACGGGCCTTTTGCTTCAGCCGCGCCAGTCTCCTGCGACGGTTCCCCTTCATCCTGAAAACCGATCACTATCGTTAAGACAAACGCGCCGACAAACGACACCGCAATCATAATAATTCCGTAAACCAGGTTGCTCATCCCTTTTTCTCCGATAAAGGCAGGGACAGCCATAATACTGTTCTGCGCAATATACAAAGATACCTGAAGAATACCGCCGACAATACCGCCGATACCTGCCGCAAGCGCTGCTGCCACGACCGGACGTTTTAATTTTAACGTTACGCCATAAAGAGCAGGCTCTGTAATTCCCATTACAGCGGAAATGCCGGCTGCAGAAGCAAGCTGTTTCATCGCCTTATCCTTGCTTTTGAATGCGACTGCCAGCGACGCGCCGCTTTGTGCCACATTCGAGCATACCTGCGATACGAAGATCAGCGCATCCGAACCGCCTGTCGCAATCGCAGACAGCCCGATTGGCGTCAGCGCATGGTGCATGCCCGTCATAACGATAAACGGGAAAAATGCCGCTAAGATTC
>VSNY01000127.1 GCA_009774535.1 Lachnospiraceae bacterium | reverse complement strand
ATATATTATTTTATTCGGATTGCAAAACAACTGAAATTATGATAGGATAAAAAAGAACAAAAAACGTACTTACAAACAAAGAATCTGAGTGAAATAACCCTGCCTATGAAAAACGAAAAAGAACCGTCAACCCGGTATTTCCAGGACGCCTTGTCTGACTTTGTATACGATGCAGCAAGCGGCAGAGCCATCCGGCACCTTGCGGACGCCGGATACACAACGGAGCAAATTGTAAATCAGCTGGATTACCCGACGCCGTTTGCAAAGGTGCAGCATACAGTAACCAGACATTTGAAAGAAAGCGGTATTCTGTTAGAATCGCTGCCCGTACCGCCCGCATCCCTGCAGGCGGTTTCTTTGCAGCGCGATTCCCTGGAAACGCTGTATACCCTGCTTTCTGAACGCGTCAGACAAAACGGGGAAGCGCATGCTTATATGTCCTGCCCGTTTGGCATGCAGGGATGCGGAAACGGCGGCAATCCCCATGCAATCCGTCTGCGTTCTGCGCTGACTGCAAGAGAAGCGGCATATATTCAGGGGATTGCGTGGGAGCCGTTTCCTATGTACCACAGGCTGAACCGTCGGATGCTGGAAATCGGGGCGCAGCTTGCGGTTTATGCAGACGATATCTGCTTTTACTTTTTAAAAAGCGGGGAAGTATTTGTTTAAATCGGGCAGGTCATATGCGTTTCCGGCCCGGCTTTTGGTCACACAGAACAATTTCCGGGCAGACCGGGCAGCCGCCCATGCAGTTTTCCCGCTTGGTGCAGTCCGGACAGGCATTTTTTAATAGACTGCGGAAGCGGTCAAAGGGCCTGCTTTCCCAGGCTTCTTGCAAGGTGTGATCCTTAAGGCTGACGGCATAGCGCAGATCACCGCCTGCAAAACGGCATGGCAGCAGATACAGATCCGGTGTAAGATACGCGGACCATCTTCCGCCTTCGCAAGCATCCAGACGTTCCGGTTCGATGTGGCGGGTATGGCAAAGCGCCCCTGGAACCATACAGGGTTCAAATCTAACCTGAAACGGAAACGCTTCTTTGGCAGCCAGCCGGAAAAATTCTTTTAATAACGGTGTGTCTGCTGTCAGGATTTCTTTCTTATTGTTTTCATATTCTGTTGGCTTATACAGCTGAAAAAATACGGTATGAATCCCGTCAGGAAACCCATTTGTCTCTAATAACCGGACTGCTTCCCCAATGGTAGCGGCGCTCAGCACATAGTGAAGATCTGTCCGTACACCGGCCTGAAGAAGCAGGTCGACCGCCCTTTGTGAAGCGCTTTTCCGGTGCCAGACAACGGCTGTTCCGCGACAGGTTCCATGAACCGCTGCCGTGCCGCAGAAGGTTTTACAGACTGCTGCAAGTTCTGCCGTTATTCCAAGGCCAGACGTTATAATATTTGGAACGATGCCATAGCGGCGGCTGTATGCTGCCATGTCCGCGAAGTCCGGATGCTGGTCAGGATCTTCCAAGCCTTGCAGTGTAATTTGGTACGTCTTACCTTCACACGCACGGATAATCGTTTGGAAATCCTTAAAAGACATAGGTGTCTGATACCGTTCCAAGTGTTCCGCAGCATTCCGGCAGCCGTCTGAACCGGATGTCCGGCTCTCTTGTCTGCGGTGTATGCAGCGTCCGGTAATGCCAATATGCAGTATTTCCGGGAAATCAGCCAGAAACGGGTCCTGATCCGTTCCGGTTCCATCCTCACGCAGCCCGGTTCTTACATAGACGCCGCTGTTTTCATGATACAGGGACAGGTATGGATGTTTTTTGCCATAATGATAACGTACATTGTCTTTTCCCATCACGACACCGCCGTCAATCGCCAATGTCTGTATGTAAAATCAACATGGTCTGTTTTCCTGTCTGGCAGAAAACGGCTGTCTGCATCTGTTACAAAATCTGTTCGTATCTTCATTTGATATCCTCCTTAAAATTTTCGGACTTCGATCATGATGATTCTCGTCCTTTATTTATTATAAAGGAAACGCCAGAACTTTGTCATTCAGTTTGTAATAGAATAATTGGACACGCAATGGTTCTATCTATGATTGGAACTGTTGCTGCATTTGATCTAATTTATCGAATTTCAATAAAAATATATTGCTTCTCAGTTGAAATTGTGTTATGCTGTTTATGAAAAAATGAAAACGAAAGGAGTCGGCATGAAACAGGAAGAAATTGCAAAGTGGCTCACATGGATTACATATAGTATTGGAATGGCAGGTGCAGTGGTGTTCTTTTTCCTTGTTCCGATCGTGGCCGGACAGATGCGGCTGGAATATCCGGACGCTGCATGGCTGTATTGGCCGGGGCTGGGATGTAATTTTTTGGTTGCCGCAGGCTGTTATCTGATCTTATATCAGTTTTGGACCGTATGCCGGGAAATCGGGCGCGATAATTCCTTTTCCATGGAAAACGCACGGGCTTTTAAGCGGATCAGCCGGATTGCAGCCGGATTGGCGGTCGTATGGTTTTTAGCGCTGGCCGGACTTACAGTTGTGCATGCTCTGTGGGCAGGTATTTTGCTGTTTTTATTCTTTGCCATTTTTACCAGTTTTGCAGTGGCGATTTGTGCAGCTGCGTTGTCGCATCTGGTATGGAAGGCATATGAAATGAAACAGGAAAATGAGCTGACGATTTAAACGGAGGATGGAATGGCGATTATCATTAATATTGATGTAATGCTGGCAAAGCGCAAGATGAGTGTAACGGAACTGTCCGCGCAGGTAGGAATTACAATGGCGAATATATCCATCTTAAAAAATGGGAAGGCAAAAGCGGTCAGGCTGGATACGCTGAATAAAATCTGCCGGGCTTTGGACTGCCAGCCGGGGGACCTTCTGGAATACCGGGCAGAAGATGAGTAAGGGAACAGTAACAGGTCAGATACCCCATGGAACTGTTACAGGGAACCATCACTTAGGAAAGAGAGAGGAGACAGAGAAATGGATAACGAAACTTATACGGATGTACTGCTGATGCAAGAGCCTCCTGCGGCGCAGGCGGGATACTTTCGGGTGTATGCGCTGCCGAGTCTGCTGTATGCCATTGTGTATACAGTGTGTATGTTTCGCAACAGTAGCGGGATTACGATGCCGGTTTGGATCTTGGCTACGATACTGTATGCATGTACAATCCAAAAGAAAACGTCTGATGTTCAGCCAAAAACCGTGCGGAAAACGAAGATTTTTGGAAACGGGTGGTATGAGATCGCGGTTATGCTGCTGCTTGGCGTCTCCACCTGCCTGACTGACAATGCATATATCATTATTTTGAATCATATCGGTTTTTTCCTGCTTTTGATCTTGTTTTTGATGCGTCGGTTTTATGATGACAGCCAGTGGGATTTTGTGAAAAGTCTGTCGGAAATGTCTGCGTCGGTATTTGGAGCAGTCGGATGTATGTTTCTGCCATTTACAGACGGTTATGCATTTTGCAAGGAAAAAAATATAAGGAAAAATAAGACACTGCGCGCAGTTTTGATCGGGATGCTGCTGGCGGTTCCGGCGCTTTTATTTTTAGGATTTTGTCTGGCGTGCGCGGACGCTGTATTTCGTGTGATGGTTGAGCGGCTTTTGATGGGGATGCGCTTTCCGGTAAACGTGGTGCAGGCGTGTTTTATGCTGCTGTTCGGATTCTTTTCTTCGTATTGCGGCATGCGTTATCTGTCGTGCCGGCGCGGCTTGCATCAATCTGTACAGCAGAAGGTATTTGATCCGGTGATCGCGATCACGTTTACCGGGCTTTTGCTTCTGATGTATACGGTATTCTGCGGCGTGCAGATCCGGTATTTGTTTGCGGGCGATATGGATCTGCCGCAGGGAATGACTTATGCGCTGTATGCGCAGCGGGGATTTTATATGCTGCTGTTTGTATGTCTGGTAAATTTTGTGCTTGTGCTTTTGATCCGGAGATTATTTGCGCGGCATAAAGCGCTGGACGCAATGCTGCTATTGATCTGTGCATGTACTTTTCTTATGATGGCTTCCAGCGCTTATCGGATGGTTTTGTATATTTCGGTCTATCAGCTGACATTTCTTAGGGTGTTTGTGCTGGCGGCGCTTGGGCTATTGGCGCTTTTGATGGCCGGGGTGGCGCTGATGATTGTGCGGCCGCGGTTTCCGCTGTTTCGTTATAGCATTGTTGTGGTCAGCGCGGCCTGGCTGTGTCTGGCGTTTTCACATGTGGATGCTGTAATTGCTTCTTATAATCTGTTACATGCGGCAGAAAATCCGGATCGTATGGACTGGCGGTATTTGTCAGAGCTTTCTTTGGATGCGGCGCCGGTGATTGCGGATTATTATGAACATGCGCCTGCGGATGTGCAGACACAATTGCAGGCGGGATGGTTTGGGGATTATGTCTGTCAGGTTTCTCAGGCAAAAAAGGAGATGGGCGTGCGCAATTTTAATGGCTCAAGATACCGGGCGGTTCAGACGTTTGAGAAATATTTGTTTGCAATCAGATAAAAGCATGGTATAATTTCCTGGTACGAATGTCTTTTATGTAGAAGAAGGAACGATTGCATGCATACAAAACCAGATACCACAGGAAAAGTATATCTTGTCGGCGCAGGTCCCTCCGACCCTGGTCTTTTGACCGTCAAAGGTCTGCATGTGCTGCAGCAGGCACAGGTTGTGATCTATGACGCGCTGATCGGACCGGGCATTTACAGCCTGATTCCGCCGGGGGCAGAAAAAATACCTGTCGGGAAACGTGCCGGACATCATCTGGCAGAGCAGGATGAGATCAGCCGTCTGATTCTGGACCAGGCGCGAAAAGGCCGGACGGTCGTGCGTTTAAAAGGCGGAGATCCGTTTTTATTTGGAAGAGGCGGGGAAGAGCTGGAGCTGCTGGCAGCGCATCAGATCCCTTATGAGATTGTGCCAGGCGTTACTTCTGCGATTGCGGTTCCGGCATACGCGGGCATACCAGTTACTTACCGGGGCATATCATCCAGCGTGCATATCCTGACAGGTCATCGCAAACAAGATCAGCCGCTGGATATTGATTTTGCGGCACTGCTGCGTGCCGGAGGTACTTATGTTTTTTTAATGGGAGCTGCAGCGCTGCATGAAATTGTCGACGGCTTTCTGCGGGCAGGGATGTCTCCCGGAATGCCGTCCGCTGTGATCGGGCAGGGAACCGGGGCAGATCAGATCAGTGTGTCAGCGCCTTTGGATCAGCTGGAACAGGAAGTGTGCAGCCGGAAGGTAGAAACACCCGCCGTGATCGTGATTGGCCAGACTGCCGCGTTTGGAAAACGGTTTGCCTGGCGGGACAGTCTGCCGCTGTCCCAAAGCCGTATCCTCGTTACCAGGCCCGCAGCCCGCAGTGGCCGCCTGGCGGAGATGCTGCGCAGCCTGGGTGCGGAAGTGCTGGAAGTCCCTGCGATACGCACGCAGGTCAGAGACTGCGCTGCCCAGCTGCTGCAGGTGCTGGATCAGATCGGTACCTATGATTATCTGGTATTTACTTCACCAGCGGGCGTGGAATATTTTTTTGCGCTTTTGGATCAGATGGAACGGGATATCCGCTGTATTGGCGGGATCAAACTGGCTGTGATTGGCAGCGCGACAGGCGATGCGCTAAGACAAAGGGGGCTGCGTCCGGATCTGATGCCGGACCGTTATAATGGCGCGCAGCTGGGCCGGCTGCTTGCCGGCTGTGTACCGGCAGGCGGAAAAGTGCTGCTGCTGCGTTCCGCACAGGGCAATGCGGAACTGGTCAGGCAGATACAGTCAGGAAAGCAGATCGAGGTTATGGATCTGGCAATTTATGATACGTGTGAAGCAGGCTGCCATGGACATGATCCGCAGTTAGCGGCCTGGTTTCTGGAAAGCCGGATGGAGATGGTTATGTTTACCAGCGCATCTGCAGTTCGTGGTTTTGTAAAGATGACCGAAGGCATAGATTATACAAAAGTCCGTGCGCTTTGCATTGGCCGGATGACGGCAGAACAGGCGTCCGCTTATGGGATGCAGGCGTATGTGGCTGAAAAGGAAACGATGGAAAGCATGACAGAAGCAGCCGTGCAGCTGCACAGGCAGTTATGGTCAGGCAGTCCGAATGCGCTGATTACAGACTGACAGCCTGACACTATGATCGAGGATGCTGCCAGCATTATAAAAGCGGCAGCTTTTAATTTTAATTAAATTTAAATTTAGGAAAGGAAATTACATGGAACTTCGTAAAAGACCAAGACGTTTGCGTACTGATCCGATTGTGCGCAAAATGGTCCGGGAAACGCGTATGGACCCATCGTCTCTTGTATATCCAATGTTTGTGACAGAAGGCACGAATCAAAAAGAAGAAATTCCGTCCATGCCGGGCCAATACCGCTACAGTACGGATTGTATGGGCGAAAAACTGCAAAGCCTTATGGCATCCGGCGTACATAGTATACTTTTATTCGGCATTCCGCAGCACAAGGATGAAACAGGCAGCGGCGCCTATGATCCGGACGGCATTATTCAGCGCGCGCTGCGCAGAATCAAAGAAGATTTTCCGCAGATGTACGTAATGACTGACCTGTGTATGTGCGAGTACACTTCCCACGGACACTGCGGCATTTTATGCGGAAATGACGTCGATAACGACAAAACGCTGGAATATCTGGCTAAAATCGCGGTATCACAGGCGCAGGCAGGCGCGGATCTGATCGCGCCGTCTGATATGATGGACGGCAGGGTAGCTGCGATCCGTAAGGCGCTGGACGATCATGGATTTTTAAATATTCCGATTATGGCATATTCTGCAAAATATGCGTCGGCGTTTTATGGCCCGTTCCGGGACGCCGCGGACTCTGCTCCGGCATTCGGTGACCGTAAGACCTACCAGATGGATTATCATAACCGTCTGGAAGCATACAAAGAGGTGTTCCAGGATGTGGAAGAAGGAGCGGATCTTGTGATGGTCAAGCCAGCGATGGCTTATGGCGACCTGATCCGGGAAATCCGTAACAACGTCAATGTCCCGGTCGCTGCATACAGTGTCAGCGGTGAATACGCCATGATTAAGGCCGCAGCGGCAGCGGGATGGATACAGGAAGAACCCGCCATGCTGGAAGCTGCCGTTTGTGCGTACCGCGCTGGTGCGGATATTTATATCAGCTATTTTGCACAACAGCTGGCGGAGGCGATGAAGGAGGGGAAGATTGGATGACGACACGCTGCGAACAGTTATTTGAAGAAGCCGGACAATATCTGCCAGGCGGTGTGAACTCTCCAGTGCGCGCCTTTGGTTCCATCGGGGATGTCCCGCGGTTTATCAATAGAGCGGACGCGTCATATCTGTGGGATGAAGACGGGCGCCGCTACATCGATTATGTCGGTTCCTGGGGGCCGATGCTGCTGGGACACAACCATCCGGATATTTTAAAAAGTGTGACAGAAGCATGCGCCCGCGGACTTAGCTACGGCGCATCCACAAAAATAGAGACTGACATGGCCAGGAAGATTTGTGAGATGGTCCCGTCTGTGGAAATGGTGCGGATGGTGAATTCCGGCACAGAAGCCGTGATGAGCGCTGTACGAGCTGCGAGAGGCTATACGCACAGAGACAAAATCATAAAATTTACAGGCTGTTACCATGGCCATAGCGACAGCCTTCTGGTAAAATCCGGTTCCGGCATGCTGACACATGCAGTCCCGGGCAGCCTGGGAGTTCCCAAAGGCTGTACACAGGATACCCTGCTGGCAGAATATAACCATCCGGACAGTGTGGAAGCGCATTTTCAACGCGAAGGCACACAAATCGCCGCTGTCATCGTAGAACCAGTTGCCGCAAATATGGGTGTCGTTCTGCCAGAACCAGGATTTTTAGAAAGCCTGCGCAGTCTTTGCACCGCATATGGGGCCTTGCTGATTTTCGATGAAGTCATTACCGGATTCCGCTTAAGCACGGGCGGCGCGCAGCAGGCATTTGGCGTTACGCCGGATCTGACTACCTTTGGTAAAATTATAGGGGCCGGCATGCCCGTTGGCGCGTATGGAGGGAAACGCAGTATTATGGAAGTCGTTTCACCGCTTGGGAACGTATATCAGGCCGGAACATTAAGCGGCAATCCGGTTGCGATGGCGGCGGGGTATACGATGCTCGGCCTGCTTGACAGCCATCCGCAGATCTATGATGAATTAGCCGAAAAGGGGAACTATTTTTTTGGAGAGCTGCAAAATATCGTACAGCGCGCAGGGCTTCCGTATCCGGTCTGCCATACGGGTTCCTTGGGCTGCCTGTTTTTTGCCAACCGGAAAGTGACGGATTACGAATCAGCAAAAACATCGGATACACAGGCTTATGCTTCCTATTGCCGTTATATGCTCCGGCATGGAATCTATCTGGCTCCGGCGCAGTTTGAAGCAATGTTTCTTTCAGCGGCCCATACAAAAGAACAGCTGGATGAGACATTAAATCTTGCAGAATCCTATTTTCGTGACAGATAACTGCTTAAAAAACCGTTCAGATCTTACGCTGAACGGTTTTTTTATAATCTGGATTATACAATTGCATCATTTTTGGTATAATCTCCCAATGAATGCTCTTTGACCTGTATACAGAGAAAACGGATTCCGGTATCTTCAGCCGCAAAAAAACGACGTTTTGCTGCTGGAGAAATACGCAGCCAGTCGCCGGCAGCAAGCGTTACAGTCTCACCATCAATTTCAGCTTTGCCGGCTCCTTCTAAAATCGCATAGATTTCTTCATTATTTTTATGCGCGTGTACAAAAGGAACACTTGCGCCGGCTGGAAGATGGTTGATACTGACTTCAGCCCCGGTCAGGGAAAGTTTGTCGTGAAGTTCCGTTCTTGTATCTTCTGTGATCGTTACTTTGTTGTAATTAGACATGATAGATTCTCCTTTTTGTTGTAATAATGATTGATACAACATTAGTTATAGCATTTTTTTGTTGTAATGTCAATGGTTATATCGAAAATTTTTTGCTTCTGTACAAGCAGCAAATGTTTGAACTAAATTTTTCACCATCCACCTCAAATTATCCATTGCATATTTCGACAAAGTTGTTTATAGTAATTAGTAGAGATTAAACCACGCAAAAGAAATGGATACCACAATGCATACACAACACACCAAACGACCAGCTCCGCCCGAACAGGCAGTACACGTAAAGCCTTCCAAACAGCAGCGCCAGCAGAGGATTCTTAGGAATCTTCTGATTCTGTCAGCTGCTGTCAGCGTTCTTCTTGCGGCCGCCATTTTGTACCGTTTGTATCAAAACAGGCAGGAAGCCGCACGGGCAAAACAACAGGCCCGCACAACCGAATCCGAAGGGAAGATCCCAAGGCCGGAGTTAGACGTAGATCTTCTGACCGTCAACGAATATTCCAGGCCCGCCATTGCTCTGGAAAAAGTAAAAGGGATTGTGATCCACTATACGGCCAATCCCGGCACAGGAGCCAAAGCGAACCGGAATTATTTTGAAGGGCTCAAAGACTCCCATGCGACAAAAGCAAGCAGTCATTTCGTGATTGGTTTAAAAGGTGAGATTGTGCAGTGTATTCCAAGCAGCGAAATTGCATATGCTTCTAACAAACGCAATGCGGATACGATTTCCATTGAATGCTGTATCGAAGACGACACTGGAAGATTTAACGGGGCTACTTATGACGCTGCGGTTCATCTGACGGCGTGGCTGGTAGAGCATTTCGGGCTAAAGACGGATGACGTGATTCGGCATTATGACGTGACCGGAAAAGCATGTCCGAAATATTTTGTGGATTTTCCTTCAGCGTGGGATAAGTTCCTGGCAGATGTGCAGGACTATTTAATATCATACGGAGCATTATAACAAAGAAATCAGGAGAGACATATGCAGAAAGTATACGAAGCCTTAAAGCAGGGCAGCGATGTCCGAAATAATTTGATTCAGTTAAAACAGATGTTAAAGGAAGAAGGCGCACTGGAAGAATATCTGTCTATGACCGAAGATGACGAACTGATTGCATCATTTTTGCAGGATGAAGACGCAAAGATTCGTAAAAACGCGGCGCTTGTGCTGGGCCTTGTGCAGAGCCAGGAGAGTATAGGGAAAATATGGCAGGCATATGTGTCTGAGACGCAGCTGTTTGTCAAAGGCGCTTATTTATCCGCGATCCAGAAGCTGGACTGCCGGGCTTATGAAGCGCAGATAAAAAAACATTACCAGAAACTGCTTTCCTATGAACCGGCAGAAGATGAAAAAAAACATATCCAGGACGAATTAAAAGAACTGCGCAGGCTGGTCATTCAGTTTGACGGCGGCATCAGCAGACATTCGTTTACGGGTTACGATAAACCAAGGGATTTTATTCTGACAACGATCAAAAACTACCAGGATACGACAGGCGTGCAGGTCGAAACAGGCGCGGCGCGGATGATTCCGATGGGCGTACAGGTCGTAGGCGGGGAACTGAAAGAAGCGCTGAACATCCGCACGTTCCGGGAACTCTTATTTACCCTGCGCTGTGAAAAGAACCTTCCGCCGCAGCCTGCAGCGATTGCAAAAGAACTGGCCAAATCCAACCTTACCCGCCTGCTTAGCAGCCTGCATGACGGGGAACCGCCGTTTTATTTCCGCGTAGAGATCAAAGGGCCGATGACATTGGATAAAAAAAGCGTCTTTGCCAAAAAGCTGGCCGCGGAGATCGAGCAGCGCACACATCATTTTCTCGTGAATTCCGCCGAGCATTATGAAGTGGAACTTCGTTTTGTGCAGAACAGGAACAATGGCTTTTATCCATGTATGAAGCTGTATACCATACCAATGAAACGTTTTGCTTACCGCAAATATACGACAGCCGCGTCCATGCATCCGTCACTGGCGGCGCTGCTGATGGAGCTGGCGTCTAACTGGCTGACGGAACGCGCGCATGTGCTGGACGCTTTCTGCGGCACCGGAACACTTTTGATGGAACGTATTTACGCGCTTTCGGTACGCGCCGCCTATGCGGTCGATACGTTTGGCGATGCGATTCAGGGCGCCAGGGAAAATGCGGGCATTGCGCATATGAATATTAATTTTGTGCAGAAAAGCTTTTTTGACTTTACCCACGATCAGAAGTTTGATGAAATCTGGGCAGACCCTCCGGTGCGCGGGAAGAAGACCAAAGAGGAACAGGATACGTTTTACAGTCAGTTTTTTGAAAAGGTACTGCAGCTGCTGCCGGAAGGCGGTAAAATATTTCTGTTCAGCAACGAAAACGGCATGGTGAAAAAATACCTGCGGCTGCATGATAATCTGCATCTGAAACAGGAATTCTGCATTCGCGAAAAAGACGGCGCTTATTTTTACATTATCGGAAAGAAAGAACCGGAAACCGCACATCCGGAACCATACGCCGCGCAAGAGGAGGAACAGGC
>VSNY01000126.1 GCA_009774535.1 Lachnospiraceae bacterium | reverse complement strand
GCATTCTTCTTTTTATCCCTATTCTTTAAAAATCTATAATTGAATAAATATAAATACTAAAAGCGAAATCTCTGCCCAATGTCGTTATGATTTGACAGCTGCATATAAAAAGGCATATAATGTTACGTAATACTGAAGGTATATGGAAACGGTTCAAAAATGAGCTGCGAAACGTTTTTGACCGGGCGGGGAGACGATGACAATTATATGGGGGATGAAAAATTGAACAGACAGGAAAAACGCGACGACCTGATAAGAAGAATACAGGTATTGATGGAACAAAACAGCGGGATTGTAAAAACGTCGCAGCTATATACACTAGGCATGGATTACAGGAAAATTCAGAGTTTTGTAGAAGACGGCGTGCTGGAGAAGGTAAAGAACGGGTATTACGCGGTTAATTTCTATAAAAAACGGGAAGAAGATCTTGTGGCTGCACTGTTTTCTGATGGTGTGCTGACGATGGAAAGCGCGTTGTGGCGCTATCATTATATTAGGAATAAACCATTTAAATGGACAATTGCGGTTGATAAAAATACGTCCAAGTCCCGATTTAAAATGGATTATCCGTTGGTGCAGCCTTACTACACGGAGCCAGAAGTATTACACCTTGGCGTAGAAGTGATTCCTTTTGGAAGTGTGGAAATGAAAATTTATGGGAAAGAGCGTCTGATTTGTGATATTTTGAAGTATGAAAACCGTATGGAACGGGATGTGCTGCGGCAGGCGCTTCAGGTGTTTTTGGAAGATCAGGAGAAGGATATTGCAAAGCTGTTAACTTATGCGAAAGAACGAAGGGTGCTTTCAAAAGTACGTAACCAGATCGGAGTGTGGCTGTAATGGGGAACCAGCTCTTAAATGAAAATTTTATCAGACAGCGCAGCCATGAATTACAGATTCCTTATGAACATCTGCTGGCTGCGTCGGTATTGGAAGAAGTTCTGCGCAGAATTGCGGAATCGGATGCTGCTGATTGTTTTTGGATTACAAACTATGCGAAGCTGAAACTGGAATGCTACCGCAAAAAGGTGGAATTGCAGCTGCATTATTTTGTGAAAGAATCAAAACAGTTTCATTATAAAAAAGGGGATGTCAGCAGCCTGTTCGCAGTTACTTTCCGAAATTACAAAAAAGAGCCAATACATTGGAATTACCGCGTACGGATGGATGGGAGAACGATTGGCATTGATCTGACCGGAGAGATTGCAAATGTAAAAGTTCCGGTATCGATACGGTTAGATCGGGTGCTGCAGGAAAAGCTGGTTCCTGATCAGAAAGAAATAAAGCTGTTTTCCAATAATAACCGGAAGGTTTGTCTGTATTGCTTTCCGAGTGAACATGTAATTGCAGAGAAATTTTTGGAAATTATGGTCAAACTGGAACTGCTGAACGATTTGTCCTGTTATATGGAACTATATGATATTCTAAAAAAGGAGAGCCTTTCAGGAAGGAAAGTGTGGGAACTTTTAATGGAGGGCTGCAGGGAACGCAGGATTTCGGTTGATCGCGATCGGTTTGCGCTATGGCAGTCTTATCGGACGAATCGATATATGGAACAAAAATGGAAATCGTATTTGAAGCGGGAAAAACGAAATCAACCAGCCTGGCAGGATGTTATGAATCTGGCAGAACGGTTTTTTTCCGTGATCTGGGATTATATGTGCAGAAATGTCGTTTATCTGGGCGATTGGATGCCGGAGCTGGAAAGATGTATTGAATGAGGAAAAACAGAATGGAAAATCATCAAACAGAACAGCAGTCAGTTGATACGGAAAGCAGACCAGGATTGTATGAACGGCTGTCGGAGTATGCGGAAACAGATTATTATCCATTTCATATGCCCGGGCATAAACGGGCGGATTTGGATTTTCCGAATCCTTACAAGATGGATGTGACAGAAATCGAAGGATTTGACAATCTGCATCACGCTGAAGGAATCCTGCTGGAAGCGCAGGAAAGGCTGAAGAAATTATATCAGAGTAAAAAATCTTACTATTTGATTAATGGAAGTACGTGCGGGCTGTTAAGTGCGATTGGTGCGGTGGTAAAGCCAAAAGACCGGATTTTAATCGCAAGAAATTGTCATAAGGCGGTCTATCACGCGGCAAAAATCTTTCAGTTGGAGATGAATTATGTATATCCGGAATGGATGGAATATGGGATACAGGGACAGATTCAGCCGCATGCCGTACAAGAAGCTCTGCAAAAATACGAACGTACAAAGGCAGTTGTGATTACTTCTCCGACGTATGAAGGATTGGTATCGGATATCTCAGCAATCGCTGAAATTGTTCATAAATATCATGCATATTTAATTATTGATGAAGCGCACGGCGCGCATTTTTCACTCAGCAGTTATTTTCCGGAATCATCTGTAAATCAGGGAGCGGATCTTGTGATTCAGAGTCTGCATAAGACACTGCCCAGTTTTACGCAGACTGCCGCTCTTCATCTGGCGGGCGGAAAGGCTGTATATGAAAAAGTAGAGGAGATGCTCGGAATCTTCCAAAGCAGTTCGCCGTCTTATCTGCTAATGGCCGGTATTGACCGATGTGTCCGTATAATAGAACGTTCCGGAAAGCAGTTATTTGAGCAGTTTCATCAAAACCTGATGGATTTTTATAAAGGCTGTCTGCAGCTAAAGTGTCTGCGTGTATTAACCGAAAAAGATTATGAAGCATATGATGTTCCGGCATGTGATCCGTCTAAAATTGTGATACATACGGGAAATGCAGGGATCAATGGCACACAGCTGTATTTCCGGCTGCTGGAACAGTTTCATTTACAGATGGAACTGTATTCTGCGCAGTATGTACTTGCAATGACTAGCGTGATGGATACAAAGGAGGGATTGGATCGGCTGCTGCATGCGCTTTTGGTGATTGACGGGGAACTGCAGAAGGCCCAAAAACAGGGCGAAGGCATGTCGGCGGCAGCGGCACAGATCGGCCCAGAATCTTTATTAAAAGAAATTGTACAATCTGTAAAAAAAGTTATGGAAATTTCCGAAATTGCTGATTATAATATAGAAGATACAGCATGTGAAGCGTGTGCCGGAAAAATATGTGCAGAATTTATTTATTTGTATCCGCCGGGGATTCCGATGATTGTGCCGGGCGAAGTCCTGTCGGAAGAATTGATCCGGTTTTTGGGGTTGTGCAGGAAAAACGGACTGAACGTGCAGGGTACAAAGGATCGGCAGTATCGGAACATACGGACGGTTGCAACTGCATGAACGATTTGTTAATGGAGGCGGAGAAATGGATCTTAGAGTCAATCAGGCTGCAGCTGTAATGCCCACTGAAGGGACAGCGCCTGTAGAGAATGCGGGCGATGGTTTTAAGTTTGCTCTGACCAGTGCGATTGAAGATGTGGATCTTCAAAAGCAGCTGGAGGCTATGCTTAAGGACATTACAAAACAGGGTGAATTAATTGCAAGGCATATGGATATCCGGGATATGAAAAAATATCGCGGACAGATCAAAGATTTTTTAAATGAAGTGGTTAACCGTTCCCATAAGTTTTCCAGGGAGAATTTCTTAGACCGCAGGGGAAGACACCGGGTATACGGGATTATCAGACTGGTAGATACGAATCTGGATGAACTGGCGCAGGAATTATGCGAAGAAGAAAAAGATCATATTAAGATACTGAGTAAGATTGGTGAAATCACGGGTTTGCTGCTCGATATTTTTACTTAAATTAGTTGAGAACACAATCGAAAGGGGTGTTGTTATGGCTGGATTTAAAGATATTACAGGTCATGAACAGATGATTGAACACTTTCAGAATGCAATAAGACTGGATAAAGTGTCGCATGCTTATATTTTAAACGGGCCGGATTTGTCAGGGAAAAAGATGCTGGCAGAAGCTTTTGCCATGGCTTTGCAGTGTGAGAAAAAAGGGATCGAAGGCTGCATGCAGTGTCATTCCTGCAGACAGGCAGTTAGTCATAACCATCCCGATATTCATTATCTGATACACGAAAAACCAAATACGATTTCGGTAGATGATATTCGCAGGCAGATCAATCAGGACATTGCGATTAAGCCTTATGGCAGTCCGTATAAGATCTATCTTGTGGATGAAGCTGAGAAAATGAACCAGCAGGCGCAGAACGCGCTGTTAAAGACGATTGAGGAACCGCCTGCTTATGCGGTGATTCTGCTGCTGACGACGAATGCGGAATTGTTTTTGCCGACGATTTTGTCGCGTTGTATTCGTCTGGATTTAAAGCCGGTGGCAAATGACAAGATCCGCGGCTATTTGATGAAACAGATGCAGGTGCCGGATTACCAGGCAGATATCAGCGCCGCGTTTGCCCAGGGAAATGTTGGTAAAGCAATACAATTGGCTGGCTCAGAGCATTTCAGAGAATTGAAAGATTCCGCGGTGCAGCTGATGAAGCGGATTAGAGATATCGACGCCTATGAGATGGGTGAAGCGGTCAAACAGATCAGTGAATATAAAATGTCGATCAATGATTACTTTGATATTATGATGGTATGGTATCGGGATGTATTGATGTATAAAGCAACGCTTGACATTAATGGGGTGATTTTTAAAGAGCAGGTTTATGATATTAAAAAACAGGCGAGCCATAGTTCCTACCATGGTCTTCAGGAAATACTAAAAGCTTTGGAAAAAGCGAAGACCCGGTTAAATGCAAATGTAAATTTTGATATTGTAATTGAGCTGCTATTGCTGACAATGAAGGAGAATTAAATTCAATGACAAATATTGTAGGAGTCAGGTTCCGGAACGCGGGAAAGATTTATTATTTTGATCCTGAAGGGATGGAAATGGAAACGGGGACGCACGTAATAGTGGAAACAGCGCGAGGTGTAGAATTTGGAACGGTTATGATTCCATCCAAGGAGGTGGAAGATGACAAAGTCACACAGCCGCTGAAACCTGTAATCCGTATTGCAACTGAAGAAGATGAAAAACAGCAGCAGAGAAATAAAGATAAACAGGAAGGTGCATATAAAATATGTCAGGAAAAAATTGCGAAACACGGGTTGGAAATGAAACTGGTGCAGGCAGAGTATACTTTTGATAATAATAAATTGTTATTTTATTTTACGGCTGATGGCAGGATTGATTTTCGTGAACTGGTGAAAGATCTGGCTTCAGTGTTCCGTACCAGAATAGAGTTGCGTCAGATTGGCGTGCGGGACGAGACAAAGATCTTAGGGGGAATTGGTATCTGTGGCAGACAGCTGTGTTGTTCCACCTATTTATCTGAATTTGTGCCGGTTTCCATTAAGATGGCTAAGGAACAGAACCTTTCTCTGAATCCGACAAAGATCTCAGGGGTCTGCGGAAGATTGATGTGTTGTCTGAAAAATGAACAGGAAACGTATGAATACCTGAACAGTACGTTGCCAGAAATTAACGAGCATGTAACAACGAAGGACGGACTGCGGGGAGAAGTGCAGAGCGTCAGTGTTCTGCGTCAGCTGGTCAAAGTAAAAGTAGACGTAAATGGGGAAAAGGAACTGCGCGAGTATAAAGTGAACGAACTGAGATTTAAGCAGAAGAAGCATAAGGTAAAAGTATCTGCGGAGGAAATTAAGAAGTTATCCGTGCTGGAAGACAGGGAAAGAAAATCCAAGCTGGATGATGGAAAATAAATGGCGCTCATGAAGGCGCAGGAACAGACAGAGAAGGGAACAGACAGCGTTTGATGTGGAATAGATCAGGAAAGGGAAAAGGCAGAGTTTGATATGGAAGAAAATCTGCGTGAGGGAGAACGCGTAGACCAGCTGCAAAGAAACGGCTATGTCATTATTCAAGACCCGCAAAGATTTTGCTTTGGCATGGATGCGGTGCTGTTATCCGGATTTGCGCAGGTAAAAGAAGGAGAACGTGCGCTGGATCTTGGAACCGGAACCGGGATTATTCCGATCCTGTTGGAAGCAAAGACAAAAGGAAGACATTTTACCGGATTGGAAATCCAGCCGGAAAGCGCGGATATGGCAAAAAGAAGCGTAGCCCTGAATCATTTGGAATCTAAAATTAATATTGTAAACGGAGATCTCAAAGATGCTTCCAGGATATTTGGGGCATCTTCTTTTGATGTAATTACAACCAATCCGCCATATATGATTGGAAATCACGGTTTGGTAAATGGAAACAGTGCCAAAACTATTGCGCGTCATGAAGTATTATGTACTCTGGATGACCTGTTACGTGAAGCTGCCAGGCTCCTGCCGCCAAAAGGAAGGTTCTATATGGTTCACCGTCCCTTCCGTCTGTCAGAAATTATGTGTAAAATGACGGAATACGGGATCGAACCGAAACGGATGCGGTTGGTGTATCCTTATGCCGACCGGGAGCCGAATATGGTGCTGCTTGAAGGGCTGCGTGGAGGAAGGCCGAGGCTTACAGTAGAAAAGCCGTTAATTATCTATCAGCAGAAAGGCGTTTATACGGATGAGATATACGAGATTTACGGATATTAGATGAAAAATGAATTATTTTAATACAGGAACAAAATTCAATTTGTTTATTGTTACATAGATGAGGTTTATATGGCTGGAAAATTATATTTATGTGCGACTCCAATTGGAAATCTGGAAGATATTACTTTAAGAGTGCTGCGGGTACTCAGGGAGGCAGATCTTATTGCGGCAGAGGATACAAGAAATTCATTGAAATTGCTGAATCATTTTAGAATTAAAGCTCCGTTAACGAGTTATCATGAGTTCAATAAGATTGAAAAAGCGTATCAGCTGGCAGAAAAATTACAGGAAGGAAAAAATATTGCTTTGATTACAGATGCAGGAACCCCAGGGATATCAGATCCTGGTGAGGAACTGGTTAAAATCTGTTTGGAAAAGGGCATTGAAGTGACTTCTTTGCCAGGGGCCGCAGCCTGTATCACAGCGTTGACAATGTCCGGAATCAGTACAAGACGGTTTGCGTTTGAGGCTTTTTTGCCGCGGGAAAAGAAGAAACGCGGAATGGTATTGGAAGAACTTAAAGATGAGACGCGTACAATCGTGATTTATGAAGCTCCGCATCACCTGTTACAAACTCTGAAAGAATTGCATGAGGTGTTGGGAGACCGATGTATATCGGTGTGCAGGGAACTTACCAAAAAATTTGAAGAGGTGATCCGTTCGAGCCTGGAGAATCTTATTTTATACTATCAGAATACAGAACCAAGAGGGGAATATGTTCTGATTATTGAGGGAAAGTCTTACGAGGATATAGAGAGGGAAAGCCGGAAAGAATGGCTGAAGATGCGGATACAGGAACATATGGAGTATTATGAAAAGACCGGGGTGTCCAGAAAGGAAGCAATGAAATTAGTGGCATTGGATCGCGGCATGTCTAAAAGGGATGTTTATAGGGAATTATTAAATAAAGATTAATTTAAATAAGAAAGACTGTAAGAGACAGAAAGCAGAGATGTTTACAGATCTCTGCTTTCTGTCCAGTGAAATATCTGAATAGAATTACTTTGCCGCTTTATAGTATTTCACAAAGTATTTTTCTAAGATATAAAACGGCGCAGATCCCATATTCAGGACAGCCGTATGATATAACAGATCAGAGTAGTCGTTTTTATAATAAGTTTTCGCCTGTTCTTTCAGATTGAGAAATTCCAGGTAGCCGATATAGTACTTTAGGTAGTTTGCAGGATTTTCTATAATTGCCTGATAGATTTTAGAAATTACAGCACTTTCTGTAATTCCGTAATCTGCCAGAAAATCTACGGTATCTGCTAAAGACCATCCATCGTAATGAACACCCATATCAATGGTAGCGTACAGACTTAATGTTGCATCCTGATTTAACATTAATGCCTGTGCTGCTGTCTGATCAATGCCGGCATATGCATACGAAAGCATTTCTACATACGTGGCCCAGCCTTCAGTATAGCCGCCGTGGTAGAGAATGTAACGAATCGGGGGCAGCTGAGCAGAATAAGAATAAATAGTCTGATACAGGTGGCCCGGATATCCTTCATGGGCAAGCGTCGTAAACAGTTCGATTTCATTGTAACGGTTTCCCGGATTGATATAAATGCAGTTTTCTGTAAAATGATCCATCGGTGAAGTAAGGTAAAAAGCAGGGGATAAAAAGTCCTGCAGCTTTTTATTTACTTGTTTGATGCTGCAGTTTGCTTCTGGCGGAACTGGAAAGCTGGATGCAATCTGTTGTTTGAGATGGTCCAGCATTTCTTCCGGTGTTTTGAATGGCAGGAGATTGGCCGAGAAGGCGTCTTCTGCCATTTCTGAAGTAAGTCTGGTCAATTCGGCCAGATGATTGCTGCGCTGTTTTTCAACCATGTTTTGAAGTTCGGGTACCGTCCGGTCAGATCCTGTCGTGGATTTTACAAGCATGGTATAATATTTTTTGCCGTCTTGGAAGTAACACAGTCCCTGATTGTTTGTGCCTTCTTTTTTTAACGCTTTCAAATTTGCGATCAGGTTATGGTAGGCAGGATAAACGTGTTCCTGCAGCAGTTCATGATTTCGGTTGATATAAGATTTTTTTTCTTGAGCCGTCAGTTCTTTCATTTGTACAAGACGTTCCTGAAAGGTCGTTTCCCAAAAAGAATCTGCGGAGTCTTCAGGTATAAATGCGCGGCACTGCGTTATGACATTGTCAACAGCCTTTTGGTTCATAAAAAGACCGCGTTTTGCTTTTTCTTTTTCAAAAAGGCATACTTTTTGGAAGTAGGTATCAAATTGTGCGAGCAGCTGCAAATAGTCTTCGATATCTTTTTTGGAATGAAACGTATATTCAGCAAGTAAAATCGGATATTCGGACTGCACGCCGCCTGTAGAACTGAGCGGTTCCGTAAAATAATAATAAGGCGCCATCGCCATACTGCGGTTGATGGAATCTTCCAATACATCATAGGTCAGGCGGCAGGAAACAGACATTTTAGACGGATCATAGGAATGCAGTTCCTGTTTCATATTTTCCAGAGAAGCTAATTGCGCTGATTCCTGTCTGGCAGAGATTTCTCCAAGTGTGACTGGATAGTCTGTAAGATCCGCCGACGCAGGGTCTGCAAGTGTATAATGCAGATTTAATGTATTGGAGGTTACTTCTGCCTGAAAAATTTTATCTAAATAGGAAAGAAATTCGGATTCCTGGGAAGTTTGTTTCGCGGACTGCGAGCTTGTATGGGAGGAGGAGTTATGCTGTAAAGAGGCATCATGCAGCCGGTAAATCCCGATAACAAGCAGTAACCCGCATAGCGCATATAGTGGGAACAGGAGCTGGGATGGTGGTTTTTTATGGAAATATTTTTTCAAGATCTGAAATTGCTTCATGATACCTCTTGGTAACGTGTGCAGCTTTTGAGCGGTTGCTTCTGAGTCTGAAGCTGGTGGGGATAAATGCCTGGGGATTGTGTATAAGTAAAGTTAAATGAGCGGTTGGTGTTGATAAGTGTATGTAAATTGGGATATCTATTGGGATATCTTTATAAGAGACATTATTCCTAAGCTGCAGTGCGTTTGCCTGAAATGATAAATTTGATTTATTATATGAATTTTATATTAGAGTAGAACTTAATAAATCAAACATTGTGCTGCATAAGATATGCAGCACAATGTTAAAGTGTTCTTCTTCGGGATGATCCGGATTGTGAACGTTTATTTATGATTGTTTTAATAATACAAATGCTTCGTAAGGACGCAGCGTGGCTGTCTCTTCTGAATAGCAAGGAGTCATATTAGAAATCAGACATGTTGCGTTTTGGAATTCATCTGGTATCTGAAAACTGCATGGATTTTCTGAAAAGCTGCAGACTACCAGCAATTTTTCATGTTCCAGAGTTCTTGTATAAATGAAAAGTTCTTCACTGTCTTTGAGCAGCAGTTCATAGGAACCATATATGATCACAGGATATTGTTTCCGCAGGCTGATCAGTTTTTTATAGTAATGAAATACCGAATCAGGGTCGGCAGTCTGTATTTGTGCATTGATTTCCTTATAGTTTGGATTGACAGCGATCCATGGGGTTCCTGTGGTAAATCCGGCATGTTCTGTATTATCCCATTGCATAGGAGTTCTGGCGTTATCGCGGCTTTTGTAAATCAGGCATGGCCAGAATGTTTCATAGGACAGCGGACCTTCGACGCACCATTCTTTGTATGCGTGAATGCTTTCAATGTCGCGGAATTCCTGTGGGTTTTGGAATGGGTAGTTGGTCATGCCCAGTTCTTCTCCCTGGTAAATATAAGGGGTACCCTGCATCATATGCAGGCAGGTAGCGAGCATTTTAGCTGAAGCTGTAAGGTGCTGCGGGCTGTCGTTGCCAAAGCGTGAGACAGCTCTTGGCTGGTCATGGTTGTCCCAGAACAGGCTATTCCAGGCTTTGCCGTATAATTCTGTCTGCCAGCGGGAAAGGATTTCTTTTAGCGAGGTCAGAGGGAACTTCTGGTCGGTCCATTTGCCGTATTTGCCGTCGCTTTCTACATGTTCAAACTGGAAGACCATATTTAATTCGCCTTCATCTTCTCCGGCATAGCGTTTTGCCTGTTCCGGAGTAACGCCGGAAGTTTCGCCTACGGTCATGATATCGTATTTGGACAATACTTTCTGATTCATTTCTTTCAGATAGTCGTGTACGTGAGGCCCATGCACACAGTAAGGGGAAAAATCTCCATACAGGCCGTTCACGTCGCCGTCTGGCATTTCTTTTGTTTTGGAGATCATACTGATCACGTCCATACGGAAGCCGTCAATGCCTTTTTCGCACCACCAGGTCATCAGATCAAAGACTTCCTGGCGCACTTTTGGATTATCCCAGTTTAAATCCGGCTGTTTTTTGGAAAACAGGTGCAGATAATACATTTCGGTTGTCTGGTCGTATTCCCAGGTGGAGCCGCCAAAACAGGCGCCCCAGTTATTTGGAGGAGTCTGTGGGTCTTTGCCTTCCCGCCAGATATAATAGTCGCGGTAATCGTTCTCTTTGGATTTGCGGCTTTCTACAAACCATTGGTGTTCGTCGGAAGTATGGTTAACGACAAGGTCCATTACAATGCGAATGCCTCTGGCATGTGCTTCTTTCAGCATTTCGTCAAAGTCTTCCATTGTGCCAAATTCCTGCATAATTGCCTGGTAATCGCTGATGTCATAGCCGTTGTCGTCGTTCGGGGACTGATAGACCGGGGAGAGCCAGATTACATCAATACCAAGATATTTTAAATAGTCCAGCCTGCTGGTAATACCTTTCAGATCACCGATACCATCTGCGTTGCTGTCCATAAAGCTGCGCGGGTAAATTTGATAAATAACAGATTCTTTCCACCATGTCTTTTTCATTTTTTAAAATCCTTTCTAATCTAATAGTACGAAATTAATAATTTAAATAACAAATTATAAATATTATACAGTTC
>VSNY01000125.1 GCA_009774535.1 Lachnospiraceae bacterium | reverse complement strand
CCCAGAAAATCCTGGAAAGCGCAAGCAAAGAAATTATTGGCATGCTCAAGGATGAAGCGATCGACCATGTAGACGAGAAATTTGAAGAAGAAGTGGAAGAAGCAGAAGAACGCAAGGAAGAAGAAAAGGCAGAACAAGAGAAGCTCGACGAAGCAAAAGAACGCAGAGAAGAACTGGAAGCTCTTGCCAATTCGGAGAAAGCAGAACAAGAAAGCCACCGCAGCGAAAGCGGGTCGGATCTTCTTTCGGGAGATCCTGTGACGGAGTCTATTTTGAAGATGGATCATCTCCAAAGTGAAGTAAAGCAGGAAATCTCGGATATGATGACGAAGATGAACCTTGTTGCGGAGGATATGAAGGGAATTAAAGTAGACGCGCTGCTGTAGGGCAGGCGGGTCTGCTGGAACACAAAAGCGGATCGTCGGCACGATTGCCGGCTGTCCGCTTTTGTGGTTTGCACAGATCGCGGAAGGAGTGTGAAAAGAATTGGAGATGAGAAAGAAGAAACTTCCGATAGGGATTGAAAATTTTGAAGAGCTTAGGAAAGAAGATTTTTACTATATTGATAAAACCGGGCTTATTGCAGAACTGCTTCATCATTGGGGAGCGGTCAATCTGTTTACCCGTCCCAGAAGGTTTGGAAAAACGCTGAATATGAGTATGCTGGAACACTTTTTCGGGATGAATGGGGATAAGCGTATTTTTGAAGGGCTGGATATTTCAAAAGAAACTGCGCTCTGTGAGGAATATATGGGGAAATATCCGGTTGTATCTATTTCTTTGAAAGGGATTGACGCGCTTAATTTTGAAACAGCATTTGAAAAGGCGGCTCTGCTTGTGAGAAGGGCGGCTTCAAAAGTATACTACCTTTTGGACAGTGATGTATTGAATGAACAGGATAAAGCCAATTATCGGAAACTTCTGGATGATCCTATGACAGAAGCAATATTTGGGGACAGTCTGAGAGTATTATCCGAATTATTGGAAAAGCATCATGGCACAAAGGTGATTCTGTTGATTGACGAATATGACGTCCCACTGGCAAAAGCCCATGCGAACGGATATTATGACCAGATGCTTTCTCTAATCCGAGGTTTGCTCGGAGAGGCACTCAAAACGAATCATAGCCTGAAACTGGCTGTGCTGACCGGGTGCCTTCGGATTTCAAAGGAGAGCATTTTTACAGGGCTGAATAACCTGAAAGTACGTTCTATCACGGATGTACGGTTTGATGAGTATTTTGGATTTACAGATACAGAAGTAAAGATGTTTTTAGAGTATTATGGATATCCGGAATGTTATGCTGTTGCAAAGAGATGGTATGACGGATATCATTTTGGCAATGTAGATGTATATTGTCCATGGGATGTTTTAAATTACTGTGATGCATTATTGAGCGACAAAGATGCACAGCCGGAAAACTACTGGATCAATACCAGCAGCAATGACGCGGTAAAACGGTTTATAGAAGAATCGTCCAATGCTGCGACCAAACGGGAGATTGAGCGTTTAGTCGCAGGGGAAGTCATTACAAAGGAAATCCATCAGGAACTCACGTATGCGGAAGCTTATCAGAGCATTGACAAGATCTGGAGCCTGCTCTTTACCACTGGTTATCTGACACAGCGCGGGAAACCGGAAGGAAGGCAGATGAAACTGGCGATTCCAAATCTGGAAATCCGGGATATTTTTGAGACGCAGGTCATGGAATTCTTTAAGGAGAATGTACGAAAAGACGGAGAGATGCTGAATCGTTTCTGTGCTGCCCTGCAGAATGAAGATCCAGAGAATGTAGAGAAAATTTTCGCAGCATATTTAAGGAAGACGATTAGTATTCGGGATACTGCTGTAAAAAAAGAAATGAAAGAGAACTTTTACCATGGCGTGTTACTTGGAATTCTCGGCGTGAAGAGCCGATGGGGGATTTCTTCTAACCGGGAAATGGGAGAAGGATATGCGGATATCCTTGCAGAACCGGATACTGGGGATCTTGGAATTATCATAGAAGTAAAATATGCACATAACGGAGATCTGGACGGGGCATGCAGGGAGGCATTAAAGCAAATAGAATATACAAAGTATGAAGATGACCTTGCAAACGACGGGGTAGCCAATATTCTGAAATATGGGATTGCCTGTTATAAAAAGCGGTGCAAGGTTATGCTGGTAAAAAACAGATAAAAGAAATACAGATATATGAAAGCGCTGAGACAAGTATGTTTCAGGGCTTTTTTCATGCATACCGGAAGAATTTAGGAACGTAATAATTTCTTAAACACAACAATTTCTTATAAAATGTTATCTGAAAGTATTCTATAACAAAATCTTATATTTTGCAATACTAATGAAAAAATTGGTACTATTTACTGGTACTTTCTGAGTTTCTATTCCAAAATATAGTAAAAATCACAAAAAACTACAAGAAAATCCAATATGCGTTCCTTTATGCCTGCTTGTAACAAACTGTCCGGATACAAGCGAAGTTTGTTGTACACAAACGGCCCGGATCTGGCCTTTTCCTTATTTTACAGGGGTTTTGGAGATTTATATGCCGCTTGTAAAACATAACATTTTATAAGAAATTGTTATGTTTTACAAGCGCAGTTTCAATATCCGGCAGGCAGGATGATTTTACAAACAGCGTCTTTTGTTTCGTCAGGCTGTGGAATGGAGGAATTATGGGAGAATTGGACTATGGTAGGATGGGCATGCGTATCCGTCAGGTGCGTAAGGCAAAAGGCTGGTCGCAGGATCTGCTGGCGAAAAAGTGCGGGATCAGCATGTCATTTCTTGGACACATCGAACGCGGGACCAGGATTATGAGTCTGGAAACGTTTGTAAATATCTGCGGGGCATTGGATGCGGGAGCGGATGAACTGCTGTTCGGAACACCGCACCCGTCGGATGCGATGCTGGATCTGTGGAGTACGTCTGATCAGAAAACCAGGCCGGGAACGGGCAGAAAGGATGCGGACAGTTATGCGATGTATGTACGCATTATGAAATCTGTCGCAGAGATTATGAATGAGGCATAATAAAGTATTGCTTGCCGCGTCCGTGGCGTCTATGATCGACCAGTTTAATATGGCAAATATCAGCCTGCTTAAGCAGCTTGGATATGAAGTGCATGTAGCATGCAATTTCCAGGAAGGCAATACCTGTAACAGCGCACGGATACAAAAGCTTCAAAAAAATCTGACGCGTCTGCATGTCATATGGCACCAATGGGATTGCCCAAGGGGGACAGGTTCTGTTCAAAAATGTCTCCAGGCATACGATCAGCTGCTGGAACTTTTGACCATCCATGCTTATGCATGGATGCACTGCCATTCTCCCGTTGGAGGTGTGCTGGCAAGAATCGCGGCGCATAAAAAAGGGATACCCGTCGTGTATACAGCGCATGGATTCCATTTTTACCAGAAAGCGCCTTTTAAAAACTGGATGCTGTATTATCCGATTGAAAAACTGCTGTCTCGCTGGACGGATGTGCTGGTGACTGTGAACCGGGAAGATCATTGTTTTGCCAGGCGGCGGCTAAGTGCGGGCAGGGTCTGTTATATTCCCGGCATTGGCGTTAATACGAAGTTGTATGCGAAAAGGGCCGTGGAAGCAGAAAAAAGGGAGTTCCGGTCAAAGTATGGTCTGCCGCAGGATGCGGTTGTGCTGCTGTCTGTCGGAGAACTGAGCAGCAGAAAAAACCATCAGCTGGCACTGGCTGCTGTCGGTGTACTGGCTGCTGCTGGGGAGCTGGCCGGAAAAAAAATCTGTTACCTGATCTGCGGCCAAGGACCAATGCAAAAAGAGCTGGATCTTCAGGCAGAGACGCTTGGGATTGCGGCTGCTGTGCAGCTGACGGGATATCAGGAAGATCTACAGATATTTTATCAAAATGCGGATATTTTTGTGTTTCCATCGATACAGGAAGGGCTTCCGGTGGCGTTGATGGAGGCGATGGCCTCCGGCTTGCCCTGTGTGGTATCGGATATTCGGGGGAACCGGGAGCTGATAAGCAGGAAATTCCGGATTCCGCTGGAAGCGGATGCGCCGTATGCGATGGCCAGGCTGTTGAAACTGCTGATCGGTCATCCAAGCCTGCGCAAAGAAGAGGGCTGTCGAAATCAAAGAAAGGTGCAAAGGTATGGGCAAAAAGCCGTCCAAAAGAAAATGTCTGTGATTTACAAAAGCATGGATGGATATAAAGAAGATCGTACGGATACGAAGGATCGTAAGAAGAACAGAGATAGTAAGAACAAAAAGGATCGTAAGGATACGAAGGATCATAGGCATAAAAAGGATAGTAAAGATACGAAAGATAGTAAGAACAAAAAGGATCACAAGGCTGGTAAAAAGGGTAAAAAGCCAGCGCAACCGCTGTATAGGCGTGACAATGCAGGAGCGGTACAGCCGCCTGAAATATCAGTGATTATGGGGACATACAATGATCGCCGGGCTTATGCCGCGCAGTCGATCGATTCCATTTTGGGACAGACGGTTACGGATCTGGAACTGATTATCTGCGACGATGGTTCAGAGGAATCGTATTTCCGATGGCTGCGCAATTACTGCAAAAAAGATCAGAGGATTTTTTTGCTGCGCAATTCTAAAAACCAGGGACTGGCAACTGCGTTAAACCACTGTCTGCGTTATGCGTCCGGAAAATATGTTGCGCGTATGGATGCGGATGATCTTGCGCGGGCGGACCGGTTTCAAAAGCAGGCGGCATTTTTGGACAGGCACCCGGAGTATGCGTTTGCGGGCTGCAGTGCAAGGCTGATTGCGGAGCATGGGCCGTGGGGCGTACGCAGGCTGCAGCGGCGGCCTGTGCGGCATTCGTTTTTAAGCACATCGCCGTTTATCCATCCGTCAGTTATGTTCCGGCGGGAGACTCTTGAAGTGTCTGGCGGATATGAGACTTCTAAAAAAGCACTGCGCGCGGAGGATTATGAACTGTTTATGCGCCTGTATGCGGCCGGGCAGCGGGGATACAATCTGCCGCAGCTGCTGCTTGATTACCGGGAAGACCGCAGTTCTTTCAAAAGACGCAGATATCGTTATCGGTTTTGCGAGTGTATGGTAAGGCTTGACGGTTTTCATAAGCTCGGTATATTAAAAGGAAATATGAGATATGTACTAAAGCCGCTGGCTGCAGGTCTGGTTCCGCACTTTTTGATGCGAAAGATCCGCCGGGAAAGATTCTGCAAAAAAAGTATTCTGCATAGAAGTTAGGAGGCAGGATGAACGAAATTAAGATTTTTGTGACGCATTCACCGAATGCAAACAGCATACGACCCCAAATTCCGTTTTTTGATCATATAACAGCAGGAAGCGTGTTTCAGCAAGGCCCGCTGCCCAAAGGCATGCTGCGGGACGATACGGGTACACATATTTCAGAAAAGAACAAAAGCTGCTGTGAGCTGACAACACAATATTGGGCATGGAAAAACGTAACAGCAGATCATTACGGATTCTGTCATTACAGACGGTATTTTTCATTTTCGCCCGAACTGCTGCCCGAAGCCGGGTGCGGCAGTATCGTTTTGCCGTATCTGGATAAAAAGGCTCGTAAGATGCTGTGCCTGGAGGAGAAGGATATTCGTGCGCATGTAGAGCAGTATGATTTTTTAATTGCAAAAGCAGTCCCGACTGAGGCGTTGTATGCGAAAAATGTATATGAACATTACAGGCAGGCGCCCGGGCTGCATGTGGAAGATCTGGATTTGTTCTGTCAGATTTTATATGAGAAATATCCGCATATGCAAAAGGCGGCCAAGGCGTATCTGAATGGTGCCAGATTCTATCCTTGTAATATGTTCATCATGAACCGGGAACTGTTTCACTGGTACGCCAGTATGCTGTTTGACCTATTAGATGCGTATGAACAGCAGGCGGCAGTATTTGCGGACAAGTATGAATGGCAGCGTTTTGCGCGAGACAAACATACAAAAGGGAGCTGTGATACGACAGACGGCCCGGACACGAAAAGATATTCCCGTGAGGGGCTTCGCACGCCAGGGCATTTGGGCGAACGGTTTTTGGGCATTTTTTACGAATATATCAGACAGCTTGGCACTTGGAAAGTCAAAGAACTGCAGATGGCTTTGATCGAACATACGCAGCGTCCGGCTGCCCGCAGACCGGATCATCAGGAAATACCGATTGTATCCGCAGCAAACGCGTCCTTTGTTCCGGCCCTGTTTGTCTGCCTGCGGTCGCTGGCGGACTGTACGGACCCGCGCAGGCGCTATCATATTTATATCTTTCATACGGACATCCGGATCGAAGACCAGCTGATCTTTCAAACAGAACTGGAAAACGAACAGATCCGGGTAGATTTTATCGATGTAGGAATGCGGATAGCCGGATACCGCTTAAAGGCAAAAGGAAAAATAACGGCAGAGACTTATTACCGCTTCTTGATTTTGGATGTACTGAAAGACTGTCCGAAGGCTGTCTGGCTGGACTGCGACTTGATCATACGCAGGGATGTGGCACAGCTTTATGATCTGGATCTGGACGGATATTGGCTGGCGGCAGCGGTAGATCCTGATTTTGCCGGACAATGTAACGGGGCAAATCCGGATACGGCTCGTTACTGCCAACAGACGCTGCAGTTAAAAGACCCGTTTCAATATGTGCAGGCTGGTGTTCTTGTCTTCCATATTTGTGAAATGCAAAAAAAGGTCCGTGCAAAACAGCTGTTTGCTATGGCACAGCAGGGCAATTACCGCTATTCCGACCAGGATCTTTTAAATATCGTATGCGAAGGCAAAATCCGCAGACTTCCGATGGCCTGGAATATGATGACGGACCGTAAAAATATGCGGTATACGGTGATCCGGTCAGCTCCGGCGGATCTGCTGGAAGACTATGAGCAGGCGAGAAAACAGCCATATATCATCCATTACGCAGGAAGCCCCAAGCCATGGGAAGCTCCGGATATGGATTTTGCACGGGAATTTTGGGAGACAGCCAGGAACACGCCTTATTATGAAACGCTGCTTGCAGGAATTACCAGGCAGGCGGGGAAGCTTCCGTTTGCAGAAAAAGCGGTCGGGGCAGCGGTCAAAGCTGTCAAAAAAATGCTGCCGCAGCACAGCCGCATCCGCTGGGCTGCGGGAAAACTTTACTGGAAGCTGAAATAACAGGAGTCGCAAATGGATAGGGAGACAAACAAATACAATGCAGCGCCAAAGGCCGGGAGTATGGGAAAAACAGCTGCCAGGCTGCATGGCCTGTTCAGATACCGGGCGCTGATCAAACAGCTTGTTATCAAGGATCTGAAGCTGAAATACAGAAGGAGTTTTCTGGGATATGTCTGGAGTGTTTTAAATCCGCTGATGGTAATGGCTGTGATGTATCTGGTATTTTCGCAGATGTTCCGGTTTGAGGTGGATCATTATCCGGCGTATTTGATGATCGGCCAGGCAGCGTTTAACTTTATGACGGAAGCGACAGACCAGGCGGTATTTTCCATTACAGGAAACAGTGAGCTGCTAAAAAAAGTTTATGTGCCGAAATATGTTTTTACGCTGTCCAAAGTCAGCAGTTCGCTTGTCAATCTTTTGCTGTCCATGGTTGCTATGATGCTTGTATTTTTATGTTCCGGCGTGCGGTTTTCCTGGTATATGCTGCTGATCCCGCTTGTGCTGGTGCAGCTGTATGTATTCAGTCTGGGGCTTGGGCTGTTTCTGGCACAGGCGGCGGTGTTTTTTAGGGATATCCAGTATATCTACAGTGTGCTGACAACCGCATGGATGTATGCAACGCCGTTGTTTTACCCGTCCAGTTTGCTGTCGGAGGGGATGCAGCGGGCGGTGTATTTATGCAATCCGATGTATCATTATGTCACGCAGTTTCGTACACTTGTGCTGGAACGGACATTACCGCAGGCAGGTTCTGTGCTGTATGGATCTTTTCTGGCGTCGTTGTTTCTAATGCTTGGAACGTGGGCTTTTCTGCGGACGCAGGATCGGTTTATCTTATATATTTAACGGGTAACAAACAAAATGGCGGCAGCCGTATGGATGGGGAGGCAGTTTGTATGACGGCAGAGTCTGCTGACAGAAGCGTTAGTAACGGCGGCAAACCGATCGTACCAGTTATAGAGGTAAAAAATGCTACGGTGCAGTTTAATATGGCAAACCAGGCAGTAAACAGCCTGAAAGAGTATCTGATCCGGTTAGTCCGGGGAGATTTGATGTTTCAGGAATTTCTGGCGCTGCAGGATGTGGATCTGACGGTACGGGCCGGAGAATCCTGGGGGATTATCGGGCCGAACGGGGCGGGAAAATCTACCTTGCTAAAGCTGATCTGCGGTGTAATCAAACCATACCGCGGGACGGTATCCGTAAACGGAAGCATTGCGCCTTTGATTGAGCTGGGGGCTGGTTTTGACGGTGAGCTGACAGCGAAAGAAAATGTGATGCTGAACGGGACACTGATGGGCTATTCCGAGCAATTTATGAAAGAACATCTGGATGAAATTATAGACTTTGCAGATTTGTGGGACTTTTTGGATTCTCCGATGAAAAACTATTCGTCGGGTATGGCGGCGCGGCTGGGATTTGCAGTGGCGACAATGGTGCAGCCGGATATTTTGATCTGCGATGAGGTACTGGCAGTCGGAGATTACCGCTTTCAGCAAAAATGCGAAGAGCGTATGCAGCATATGCTGGATCATGGAACGACGCTTTTATATGTGTCACATTCCGACGCGTCGGTCAGAAAGCTTTGCAGTCATGCGCTGTGGATCGCGGGCGGCAGATGCGTGATGAGCGGAAGCGCCGGGCAGGTATGCGGGGCGTATCTTGACCATTCCGGTAACAGCAGGCAGCTGTGACAGCAGGCAAAGAGAGGGATCGGTTTCTATGAAGTGTAATGCAATCAGACTGCAAAAAAGTATACTTGCTGTATCCTATATTTATCTGGCGCTGCCTGTCGTCTTGTTTTTTACCGGATGGTGCCGCTGGCAGTTTGGTATCCCGCTGGCGGCAGCTGTGGTATGCGCCGTGGGACTGTGCCTGCGGGAGCATGTCCGCACGGACAGCCCGTTTCTGGATACGGACACGGCCGTGTATCACGCAGGATACAGGCAGTGGGGAAAGATTCTTTTGATCCTGGGCTTCGTCCTGGCATGGACGTGGCTGTCGGGTGTGGGCGGATATGCCTGGCAAAATACAGATCATCCTATCCGCAATCAGATCTTTCAACTGCTGATGGAAGAGACGTGGCCGGTTGTCAAAGAGCCGGATGCAGCAGCCGGGCCAAGAGCGCTGATCTATTATCTGGGCTACTGGCTGCCTGCGGCTGGAATCGGCAAACTTTGCGGGCCAAAAGCCGGGTGGACGGCGCAGTATGTATGGGCAGTGACCGGCATCCTTTTGATGTATGCTCTGCTTTGCTTATACCGCAAAAAACTGTCTGTATGGCCGCTTTTGGTGATGATCTGGTTCAGCGGGCCGGATGCTGCCGGGATGCTGCTGCGCAGTCCGGAAAAATTCCGGATTCTTGATACGCTGTCTTTAGATGAATGGTTTGGCTATTACCAGTTTTCATCGATGACGACGCAATTGTTTTGGGTATTTAACCAGGCCGTTCCGGCATGGGTGCTGTGTATGCTGGTGTTTTTGGGTGAGAAGCCGAAAAATCTGGTGTTCGTATCGTCGCTGGCAGTATTGACCTCAACGTTTCCGTTTGCCGGGCTAGTTCCGTTTGTCCTGTATTTTATGGTAATACGCTGTGTATACAAACAGACAGATGTGTCCAAAGGCGGCAGACAGTTTATTTGTGGAAAAAGCCGGATAACGGGCGGCAGACAGTTTTTAACGGCAGAAGCGGGAATATGCCTGCGGGACAGCGTAAGCCTGCAGAATCTGGCAGGAACTGCCGTAGCAGCAGCCAGTCTTTTGTATCTGGCCGGAAACGGCTCTGTAGAAGGGAGCTTTCCTGCTATACGTTCCGGCAAAGTCATGATTCTGTTATCGGGTCTGGGCGCGGCTATTTTGACTGGGATTGCCCTGGCGGCAGGATCTGGCAGGATCAAACGGGCAGCAGCGCATCCATACGGGATGATCAAACAGGCAGCAGCACATCTATATAGGATGATCAAACAGACAGCAGCGCATCCATATAGGAAGATCGACCGGGCAGCGCGGCCATACGGGAAATATGTATGGAAACTGTCAGCGGCTGCTCTGGGCATTTTGGCGGTGGCCGTACGGATCTGCCAGATCAGCGGCCAACTGCATCCGCTGCGATATTTTCTTTATCTGGTGATCTTTTACACTTTGGAAGCAGGGGTGCTTTTGGCGGCGCTGTATCCGTCCGCAGAGAATAAAAAACTGTTCGCGCTGACTGCGGTCTGGCTGTTTGTCATACCGCTGATCCTAATTGGAAATTCCAGCGACTTTTGCATGCGTGCTTCGATCCCGGGGTTATTTTTGCTGATGCTGTGGTGTATCAGTGCGTTGGAAAAGCTGCCGCAAAGGCTGCGCAACAAAGAAGAACGCCGCCAGAGAATATCGATCTGCCTGTTAGCCGCGCTTCTTGCGCTTGGTGTACTGACGCCGCTGCATGAAATGACGCGCACAGTTGTAAATATGCAGCACGGCATTGAAAACCAGACGGCGTCTTTGGAAAGTGTGCTTCGGGGCAATAACTTTAGCGGCACGACAGAAGGATTTTTTTGGAAATATGTTGCGAACAATTAGGAAGCCGCAGCGAAAACGCTGGCGGTTCGTATTTGGGAAATACTTGAGAAATATTTGAGAAAAGAGGCAACACGCGGATGTTTGAAGATCTGACACAACAACAGGCAAAAGAACAAATCCTGGAAAGCGTACAAGCGTACTACCATGCTTTTCTCAGGCAAAAGCCGCCATACAGGCGCGGCGATTACATTCCCTACGCGGGAAGGGTATACGATGACCAGGAGCTATGCAGCCTTGTGGACAGCGCATTGGAGTTTTGGCTGACGGGCGGACGGTATACAAAACAGTTTGAAAAAGATCTGGCGGAATATTTAAAAGTCCGTTACTGTGCATTTGTAAACTCAGGCTCTTCGGCAAACCTGCTTGCGTTTATGGCACTGACCTCCCCGCTGCTTGGGGAACGCGCTATTCGGCGGGGCGATGAAGTAATTACTGTGGCGGCAGGGTTTCCGACTACGGTAAGCCCGATGGTGCAGTATGGAGCAGTCCCGGTATTTGTGGATATTTCGCTGCCGGACTGCAACATTGACCCTGCGATGCTGGAGCAGGCATGTTCCAATAAGACCAAAGCGGTTATGGCTGCGCATACGCTTGGCAATCCATTTGATTTAAAGGCGGTAAAGCAGTTTTGTGACAAGCACGGCCTGTGGCTGATCGAAGATAACTGCGACGCGCTGGGCAGCCTTTACTGCATGGACGGACAGGAAAAAATGACCGGAACCATCGGTGATATCGGCACTTCCAGCTTTTATCCGCCGCATCATATCACAACCGGGGAGGGCGGAGCGGTGTATACGGATGATCCGCTGCTGTATCGAATCATATGCTCCCTGCGGGACTGGGGCAGGGACTGCGTATGTCCGCCCGGACAGGACGGCTGCTGCGGACACCGCTTTGATGGGCAGTATGGACTGCTTCCGGCTGGTTATGACCATAAATATGTG
>VSNY01000124.1 GCA_009774535.1 Lachnospiraceae bacterium | reverse complement strand
CTGTCCCTATTTCTATATCTATTAAAAATCCGGTAATCTTTACTCTTTTTCACATCTAAAAGCGAAATCTCTGGGGAATGGTATGGAAGATTATTCGATCGACTTCAAAGCTTCTGCCATATGAATCTTCTCCAGTTTAAAATACATCAGTCCATTTACCATCAATGCAAATCCAAACGTAAATACCAGGCTCCATAAATAGCTCCCAGGCAGAATCATTGTTTTAAACGAAAGCATATCGATCTTTACCTGATCCATCACAAACCAGTGCAGCCATTTCCCAAGCCCAAGGCCCGCCAGCGCGCCCAGCCCCGTCAGGGCCAGATTTTCACGAAATACATAGTCAGCCGTTTCCCGCGCATAAAAACCCAGTACTTTAATGGTCGCGATTTCCCTGATTCGCTCCGTAATATTGATATTCGTCAAGTTATACAGAACAATAAACGCCAGGCTGCCCGCGCATATAATAATCAGCAGAACAATATAATCCATGCTTTTCATCATCGATGCGATCCGTTCGCGCATATCCCATGTCACGGATACAGCCAGCACGTCGTTTCTGTCCGCGATAACCGCTGCGGCTTCATGGAGATCCGCGCTTTCTTTTACGGTTGCATAGGCGCTCTGAAACGCTGGTTCTTTCCCGATCTGGTCCTGATAGGTCTCTTTGCTGATATAAGCATAATTATAGATAAAATTTTCACAGACTGCGGCTACCTTAACCGAGATGCGGTTCCTGTCACTGTCCCATAATACGACGTTGTCTCCCGGACGGATGCCTAATGTATCCGCTGCTTTTTCCGTCAGCACGGCTTCTCCTTTAGACGGATAAGGAATCCTATCCCCGGATACTGTATGGAGGTTTAAAAATGCTGCTATTTGTGTGGTATCCTGCGGGATGGACAGATAGACCGATTTTGTTTTCCCGTTAAAATCCAGATCGGCGCTTTCTTCATAGCGGCAGGCTGTTTGTTCCAGTACGCCGCCTGTGTCTGCTTTCAGCCGATCCAGATCCGTCTGTTGGATCGGTTCCGAAAATGTAATCCCGATATCGTAGAGCTGGATGTCATCGTACTGCATATCGGCCACATTTGTTACAGAATCCTTTATCCCAAAGCCTGTAACAAGCAGCGCCGTACATCCGCTGATTCCAAGAATCATCATAAAAAATCGTTTTTTATACCGGACAATGTTGCGCATGGAGACTTTGTGTAAAAACTTCATCCGGTTCCAGATAAAGCCTGCACGCTCCAGAAAAATCCGCTTTCCGCTTTTTGGCGCCTTTGGCCGGATCAGGTTTGCCGGAACGCTGTACAGTTCATAGCGGCAGGAAGCAAACGCTGCGCCCATGGAGCATAAAAGCGCTGCCGCCATGGATAATACCGCTGTCGGGACGTCAAAATAATAAGTAATTCCGTCCATACTGTACATAATGCGATATCCCATCCAGATCACTTTTGGAAACAGCCAGGTACCGATGATACATCCGGCAACAGCCCCGGCTGCCGCTGCCGATCCGGCATAAAACAGGTATTTTCCCATAATTGCATCGTTCCCGTAGCCAAGCGCTTTAAGTACGCCGATCTGTGTGCGCTGTTCTTCGACCATCCGGTTCATCGTCGTCATGCAGATTAGCGCCGCTACCAGGAAAAAGAATACCGGAAAGACATTTGCGATCCCGTCCACAATGTTGGAGTCACTTTCGTAACAGGCATAGCCAATATTTGTATTCCTTGTCAGTACAAAGGCGTCTGGTTGTTCCAGTTCCGCCAGTTCCGCTCTGGCGTCATCAATCTTTTTTTGCGCGTCTGCGGTTTCTGTTTGAAAATCAGCTTTTGCCTCACGGTACTCGTTCCTTGCGTCTGCCAGTTCTGCCTTCCCTTTTTCAAGATCCTTCCTGCCTTTTGCCAGTTCTGCTTTTGCGTCTGCAAGCTCTGCTTTCGCCTGCGCCAGCTGTGCAGCGCCGTCAGCCAGTTTGGATTTTGCATTGCGCAGTTCTGTTTTCCCCTGTTCCAGCTGCCGTCTGCCGTCTTCTAATTCTTGTTTCGCTCTGGCAATTTCCGCTTTTCCCTCTGAAAGCTGATGTTCGGACTGCTGCAGTGCTGTCTCGTTAGCCGCCAGTTCCTTTTTTGCTGCCGCGAGCTGTGTGCTGGCGGACTGGATGTTCTTTTTTCCGTCACGGAGCTGCCGCTGTCCGCCGGCTACCTGCTGCAGTCCTCCGCGTACCTGTTCCAGCCCGCCGCGTACTTGCTGCAGCCCAGCCCGTACCTGTTTTAATCCGTCACGCACCTGCCCAAGCCCGTCGCGCACCTGTCCCAAGCCGTCGCGTACCTGTTTTAATCCAGCCCGCACCTGTTCCAGACTTGCGGATACCTGTTCCAGACCTGCCTGCACCTGTATCAGACCTGCTTGTGCCTGCTGCAGTCCGGTCAGAAGCTGCTCCCGGCCTGCCTGGATCTGCTGCTGCCCGGCCAGAAGTGTTTGCAGCTGCGCGTCATATTGTTCCTTTGTAAGCTGCTGTGCGGCGTAAGACTGCTCTAATTGCTCCCTGGCGCTTTTTGTTTCTGCTTCCCGGGTATCCAGGTTCGCTTTCTGCATCTCTAGCTCCGGAAGTTTCTTTTTTAAATCCGCTTCCTGAGCGGTCAGCTCTGCCGCTTTGTTCCCCAGTTCCGTTTCCTGCTTTACCAATGCTGTTTCTTTTGCTGCCAGTTCGGCCTCCTGGGCTGCGAGTTCGGTTTCCTGCCTGGCCAGCTCTGTCTCCTGACTAACCAGTTCCGTTTCCTGGGAGACGAGTTCGGTTTCCTGTTTTACTAGTTTAGAATGCTGGCGGGCCAGCTTTGCTTCCTGCTGCTGCAGTGCTGCTTTCTCTTTTTTTAGTTTTGCTTCCTGTTTTTGCAGCTGCTGCTTTCCCTTGTTTAGTTCTGCCCGGCCATCCGCCAGTTTTTGTTCGTTTTCAGAAAGTTCCTGCTCGGACTGGCGGATTTTCACGTCCGCATCCTGTATTTCCAGTTCCTTTTCCCGGATGTTTTGTTCGCCTTCGGCCAGTTCGCGTTCGCTGCCGGCGAGTTTTTGTTCGTTTAAGGCAATCTCCTGTTTTCCGTCCGCAGCTTTTCGTTTTCCGTCGCGCAGCTCTTTTTCGCCATCTGTGATTTCCTGTTCGCCGTCCAAAATCTTTTTCCATGCATCGGCCAGTTCCTTATCAGCGTCCGCCATTTCTTCGTCCAGTTCGGCCTGGGCGGCATCGATTTCTGCCTGCGCATCGTTCCGGATTCTTTCATACCGCGCCAATGCAAGCGCTTCTGTCTGATCTTCCATCTCATCCAGCATGCCGTCTATGTAATCTTCATACGCTTCCGTATACACGTCAAACTTCTGCTTTGTTCTGACGTAAATCTCCGTCAAATAATCACAGGAAAACGCTTCGCGCGGCACATACAAAAAAGCTGTAATTTTCCCGTCACCGATGGAAGTCGTTCCGCGCTCTAAATTGATATAATAAGGAGACCGCACAATACCAACGGCCGTAAATGTCCGTTCGCCAAACAGATCCAGCGTATCCGGGTCGTTATTGTCTGTCACTGTAATCTTAGATCCGATCAGGTCTTCCCCGTATAATGCCGAATCCAGTACACACTCATCAGCCTTTTGCGGCATCCGCCCTGCAGTTAGTATCACCTGGTTAATTTCCTTTGGAACGGTATGAAATTTATAGACCGGTTCGTTCCCATCACCAAAAGTACAGACCGCATCGGCGGAAACGGCGCCTTCTACAGCTGCTGTCTGCTCCATCTGTGCCAGCTTTTCCACATCTTCGTTTTCAAATCCGATCTCCGATAACAGACGAAAATCATAAAAATTCTGCGCAGCCAGATAATCGTTACCTGTTTCGATCATCGCCGGTTTTGTAGCTTTTAATCCCGTAAACAATGCCACGCCAAGCAGTACAATCGCAAAAATTGCCAGATACCGCCCGAGACTGCCTTTGATCTCCCGGATTGTCGTTTTGATTATTCCCCTGTTCATAGCCAACTCCCTGTTCTTGTTCTGTCTGCCTGTTACCACTCAATTTCTTCTACTGGTATGATCTGTTCGTTCATCTCCATGCTGCGTACCGTTCCGTTTTTTACGGTAATGATTCTGTCTGCCATTGCTGTCAGCGCCTGGTTATGTGTAATAACAACGACCGTCATCTTATCTTTTCTGCAAGCGTCCTGCAGCAATTTCAGCACGGCTTTTCCGGTATGATAATCCAAAGCTCCGGTCGGTTCGTCGCAGAGCAGCAGCTTTGGATTTTTCGCAAGCGCCCGTGCAATCGCTACCCGCTGCTGTTCTCCGCCGGAAAGCTGCGCCGGAAAGCTGCCGGCCCGTTCTTTTAAGCCGACCATCTCCAGTACAGTCATCGCATCCAGCGGATCTTTGCAGATCTGCGCAGCCAGTTCCACATTTTCCAGTGCAGTCAGATTCTGCACCAGGTTATAAAACTGAAACACAAAACCGATATCGTACCGCCGGTAAGTGGTCAGCTTCTTTTTGGAATAAGCCGAGATTTCTTCCCCGTCCAGCATTACCTGTCCGCCTGTCAGTCCGTCCATACCGCCTAAAATATTCAGAATCGTTGTCTTACCCGCGCCGGATGCGCCGACTACCACGCAGAATTCTCCTTTTTCTATGATAAAATTTACGTCTCTTAGTGCCTCGATGGTAACTTCACCCATGTGATAAGTCTTGCAGACATTCTTAAATTCTACAAAAGCGCTCATTTTTGTTCCCCCATCATCTGCCGTGCCAGCACAAAGATTTCTTTCTGGCAAAGCGTGTGTTTTCTACTGCTCTTTCTATATTAACATAAATTTAAAAAAAGTGTGAAACTTTCTGCTGAAGCACAAAAAAGGTGCAAGACACCCATTTGTCTTGCACCTTTTACCGAACTGTTACAATCCCAAAGCATCCAGCGTTTTCTGGCCAATTACGCCATCCGCCGTTAATCCGTTATCTCGTTGAAAATTTTTCAGAGCGCGTTTTGTCTTAGTTCCCATGACGCCGTCCGCTGTCCCGCAATTATATCCACAGCGCTGCAGCGTCCTTTGAACGCTTCGGATCGTACTTTTGCTTACCGTAGCTGCATAAGGACACACCCCGTTATGGTGTGTATGCGCATCATGCCCGCCGCAGTAATAATACGGATCATCGTCCGCATATGGGCAGACGCCGCCGCTGTGCGTATGCGCGCTATGTCCTCCGCAGTAATAATAATTTGCTGACGTCCTGCAGTGTCCTCCGCCATGATGCCCATGCGCATAAGCCACCGTTACAGACTGTCCGGCTGTTGTGAAGGAAACTGCACCAACAAGGGCTGCCGCCAGTAAGGTACGTTTCAATCTTTTCATTTTTTATTCTCCCTTCTTCGTAATCTTTCCTGCTGGAATTATGCAAGTCTTTCTAGTACTTTTAGTATAGAACATATTTTAGAAAAAGACCAGCGGTAATTTGTTTTCTTATTTCATATCATAATCAATACGATTCCGGGATACAAATCCTTGCAAATTTATAAAATTTTTATCAGGTCAATGTGGATAAACAGATACGTTCACCTAATTCTTCCCGTTTTACATACACAGTCTGGTCGCTCCGTGTTCCAAGCGACCATTTTACCAGGGTGATACAACGGTGATCAATCTCAATCCCGGTTATGCCGGCCGGATGGACACAGCTTCCGGTATTAAAAAAAGGCGATTCCCTGGAACCGGTCATTGGACGATGGGTATGTCCGGCAATCAGTATGATGTTATGCGCGGCGGCCCAGTCTGCCAGCTGTCTTTCGGTACGTTCTTTGCGTTTATTATTTTTGGTTGCGCTGGTCGGGTCTGGCACGCCCAATAACTCCAGATTTTTCCATAGATACCGCACAAGGAAACGGCTGACTTTCCAAAATGTGCTGTTCATCATTCCGGCCTGATGGCCATGTGTCAGAAAAAGATCTTTCCGTTCCAGCGAATCCTTGAGTAAAATACCCGAATAGGCACGGCAGCCAAAATATTTCCGGCAAAAAGCGGCATCTTTTTTTACCATATCATGATTGCCGTAAATCTGGTAAAAACGTTCTTGCTGCTGATACTTTGCCAGCATTTCAAAGCTGTGCGGGTGCATCTGGCGGATCTTTTCCAAGGAACGGTTTTCCCACAGTTCGTCTCCGTCTCCCAGCTCCAGATACGTAAAGCCGGAATGCTCATAATACCGCAGCGCCGCCAGATACAAAAACTCATTTTTCAGGAAATTATCATCCGCTCTGCCGTCTCCGCGGTGACAGTCGCTGAACAGGATATATTTTGAAGTCGGAGTCAGCGGGAGTGTAAGCGCATGCTTACAGGAATCTGCCATACGTGACTGAAAACTCATAAAATACTGCAGCATGGTTTTTTTATTATCATATGCAGAGGGACTCGAACCGTTCAATGGGTGGATCTGAACGGTTACGAATGCTTATAGATGTCCGCCGGCTCATTCTCCTGCAGCTGCGCCAGCATTCCTCTTTGTTCTAATTCATCCTGTATCGCATCCAGCGTCTGCACATCCTCTGCCGTTATCGTATGATAATGATAACCTGACGTTACATTTTTCAGCAGTCTGGATTTCCCGGATTGTATATGATCCAAAAAGAGCCGGATATCTTTGCGTGACCGTATTTTTATATCTGCACGGACAATTCCGTACACTTTATGGTAAATAAACACATCCTTGATTTTACCGCCCAGATCTACAACAAGCGTCAGTTCTTCTTCGGTCTGATCGTCCGAGTGCAGCACTTTAAAAACCCTGCTTGCTTCCTGCTGCGCGGGAAAGATCAGGTATCCGCGTCTGGTTGATAAAATATCCGTTCCGTTTGCGCGTAAAAGCGCGATGTCCTGTACAATCACCTGGCGGCTGACCTGTAACTGTTTTGCAAGCATCGTTCCGGATACAGGTTTTTTACTGCCGGCCAGGATGTTCAGCAGTATTTTTCTCCGCTGTTCTCCATTCATACGGTTCTGTCTCCTTTCCTGATATCAGAGCGTTCGCAGACCCGGACACTGCATATTCACTGGGGTTGTCAGGATATGGCATGCAGGTTTTTCATTGACAGATCCAAAATCGGAGCAGAATGTGTCAAGGCCCCGCTTGATATATAATCCACGCCGAGATCTGTCAGCGCGGCGATATTTTCTTTTGTCACATTTCCGGATACTTCCACTTCGGCCCTTCCAGCGATAAATGCGATGGCGTCTTTCATCTGGTCATGCGTCATATTATCCAGCATAATAATATCCGCACCTGCGTTCACAGCTTCTTTTACCATATCCAGTGTTTCGACTTCTACTTCTATTTTGCGTACAAAAGGAGCGTATGCTCTTGCCATTTTTACAGCTTTTGCGACTCCTCCGGCTGCTCCGATATGGTTATCTTTTAGCAGGACTCCATCCGAAAGGTTATATCTGTGGTTGCAGCCGCCGCCTGTGCGTACGGCATATTTTTCAAAAATGCGGTTATTTGGAGATGTCTTTCTCGTGTCCAGCAGACGGGTCTTTGTTCCTTCCAGCAGGCTGGCTACCGCGTGCGTGTAGGTTGCGATACCGCTCATCCGCTGCAGATAATTCAGCGCGGTGCGTTCCCCGCAAAGCAGCGTACGGATATCCCCATATACTTTTGCGACTAGTTGGCCGTTCGCGACTGCACTGCCGTCAGCAACCTTGCATTCTATTTGCGTAGTTTTATCTAACAGGGTAAATACACGTTCAAAGATCTGCAGTCCGCAGATGATACCGTCCTGCTTGCAGATCAGATCTGCTTCGCCGGACTGTGCATACGGCATTACGCTGTTCGTCGATACGTCGTCGCTTGTAATATCTTCCTGCAACGCGCTTAAAATTAGTGGGTCCACATTCAGTTTCATAGTTATTGGATCAAACATGTTTCCGATTCCTTTCTTCTTGCTTGTTTTGGATCTGAAATTTTATATTCTGAAGTTTTATATCTGAAGTTCTAGATCAGTAATTTTGGATCTGAAATTTCCTGCAAGACAATTCTACGGTTGTCTGCGCTCACAGAATCAGAATCCTCGTAATTCTTCCAGTTAATCCACGCGGGCAGGATCTGCTCCGCCTGCGGGATCATGCCCTTTGCTGTAATATCTTTTGCCGCCCGTTTTGCGAACACAAGGCTTTCCAGCAGAGAATTACTGGCCAGCCGGTTTTTGCCATGGACGCCGTTGCAGGCAGTCTCTCCGACGGCATACAACCGTTTCATAGAGGTGCGGCCATAATGATCGGTACGAATGCCGCCCATAAAATAATGCTGGGCCGGAACGACCGGGATACATTCTTTGGTAACATCATAGCCCATTGCAGCGCAATGTGCAACTATATTTGGAAAATGCGCCTGCAGTTCTTCCGTTGGGATCGTCCTTAAATCTTCCCAGACAAACGGCGTACTGTCTTTTTCCATCTGCGCCCAAATTGCCGCTGTAAGCTCGTCCCGCGGCAGCAGTTCATTGACAAAACGCCGCATATGCTTGTCATACAGCCTGGCGCCCTCTCCGCGCACCGATTCGGAGATCAGAAACCTGCGGTCTTCTTCGCATGTTGTATAAAGCGTTGTCGGGTGGATCTGGATATACCCGAGATCTCTAAGCGCAATCTGATGACGGAGTGCCGCTGCCACTGCATCCCCGGTCAGATGCCGGTAATTGGTAGAATGCGTAAACAGTCCGCCGATGCCGCCGCAGGCGAAGATCGTATAGGCTGCCTGCATCCGCTCTATGGTACCGTCTGATTTCCTGAGTACGGCTCCGTAACAGCAGTTATGATGGCTGATGATATCCAGCATCGTGGTATATTCCAGCAGCTGGATATTTGCAGCTTTTTTGGCCTGTTCCAGCAGCCTGCTTGTAATCTCCCGGCCTGTAATATCTTTATGGAACAAAATCCGGTTCTGCGAATGAGCGCCCTCCCGTGTAAAAGCCAGCTGCCCGTTTTCATCCCGCTGAAAATCAACCCCGTATGCAAGCAGGTCGCGGATTACCTGACCGGAAGAACGTATCATAATTTCTACAGATGCCGGATCGTTTTCGTAGTGTCCGGCGCGCATGGTGTCTTCCCAATAATCTGCATAGTCTGCTTCTTCTTTTAACATACAGATGCCGCCTTGCGCCAGGAACGAATCACTGCTTTCTAAATCGGATTTTGTGATTACCGTGACCTGCATAGTTTTGGGCAGGTGAAGTGCGCAGTATAAGCCGCTGCATCCGCTGCCGATAATTAAAAGATCTGTTTTCATAACTATCCTTCTCTTTCTTAAAATTAAAATGCGCTTTTTGCGCTCTGATGTATGACGACTTTGTCAAACGCACAATCCGGAAGCTATTATAGCATATGTATACTTTACTGACAAGACATATGTAAAAACTAGAAGTGACACTCAGATGGAATGGGTTCGGAACATCACGCGAAAAAACAGGCATATTACGCGAAAAACAGGCGCTTCCTTCCGTCGTTGTTATTGCTATAATAAAAAAGCATTTTTATTGTTGCTTTCCAGAAACAGCCCGGGCAGACAGGTCAGTCTTTCTTCCCGGGCTGTAGCACACAAAACAAATGGAAAATGGGGGAAAACTATGAAACTACGTACAAAGATCTTATTGATCGCACTTTTGCCGATATTTTTATTGGGGATTGGCACTTTTCTTCTGGCGGCAGACCGTACTGCAAACGGCATTTATGATCAGGCATACGCCGGAATGCAGGCCGCGGCGCTGGCGGTCAGAGATATCTTTGAAATCGGCAATGAAGGGGCCTATCATGTGGATGAAAACGGAGATGTCCGGAAAGGGTCCAGCCTGAACATTTCACAATCGTTTGAGATTGTAGACCATATCAAAGACAATACTGGTATGGATGTCTCAATTTTCTGGGGTGATACCAGAATTCTGACGTCGATCGAAAATGAAACCGGACAGCGCCAGATCCATTCTACAGCGCCAGCGGCAGTTGCCCAAAAGGTATTGAATCAAGGGGAATCGTACTTTTCCCGCAATGTAGAAATCCTTGGCACGCAGTATATCGCGTGTTATGTACCTTATTATCAGGAAGGAACCAGCGATCCGGTCGGTATGGTTTTTCTTGGCACGCCGAAGGCAAATGTATCCACTATCATTGACCAAATTCGCAAGCAGATGTTGATGGTAATACTGATTGTTTTTTTTCTTGCAGGGCTTTTTTTGACAAAACTGGTCAATAATATGGTAAACGCGCTGGAATCCGGTATGGGGCTGCTTCAGAGAATCTCTAAAGGAGATCTGACTGCAGAAGCCGATGCCGCTCTACTGCGGCGTACAGATGAAATCGGATTGATTGGAAAAGAAATTACAGAGCTGCAAAACTGGCTGCTGTCAATGATCGACCTGCTGCGTACCAAAAGTTTTCAGCTGGACGAAGAATCTGATATTTTAAAACATCGTTCGGAAAATATTTTGCATGTTATGAAGATATTGGAACAGTCTGCACAGGAAATGGCCGACAGCTGTTCGGATCAGGCTGATTATGCAGGCGCTGCCAGCAGCGGAGTTTCCGCTATGGGAGAGATGATTGGGGAAAGCCATATGCAGATCCGGCATATGGATGAGATTTCCGGCCGGATTCAGGAGGTATCGGCGCAGACGACCTCAGAACTTACCGAATTGAACATTGATATGAAGACGGTGCGCCAATCCATCGATTATTTGGAACAACAGACCAGCCTGACCAAAGACTCTGTTGACAAGATCTCCAGTGCAACAGACCTGATTGCGGCGATTGCGTCACAGACCAGCCTGCTTTCCCTGAATGCTTCCATTGAATCCGCCAGAGCCGGACAATTTGGCAAAGGATTTGGCGTAGTCGCTGATGAGATTCAGAAATTAGCGATTCAGTCTGACAAAGCAGTGGAAGAGATCCGCATCATGGTAGATAGTCTGACAAAAAACTCTGATCAGGCGATGCAGCGAATGAAAGAAGTGCAGGAAGTCATTATCAAACAAGAACAAAATATCCAAAAAACCGGTACTATCTTTGAACAGGTAAAAACAGGCATCCAGGAGTCTGCAGAGCGTATGTGTACCGTCAAGGAAAACGCTGACGAATTGGAAGATGTACGTACTGACATGGTGGCAACCGTACAAAGCGCCGCAGCATCCGCACAGGAAAACGCTGCAAGTATTCAGGAGATTATGGCTTCTGTCGAAAATGTGTACAATGAACTGGAGATTATTACAGAAAATACGAAGGGGCTTGGAACCTTATCGTCGGAAATGAAAGAAAGTATCAGTATTTTTAAAGTTGCTGAATAAACTATCAGGGGGAATTCTGTTCCATAGCAGGAATTCTGTATAGAAGGCATTTTATTATGAAAAAATCAAATAGAAAGGAGTCCGAAATGACTGGAAAAGAGATTCTTAACTTAATTCAGGAATTAGAGGAAGAACATATGCCTGCTGAGAAAATTATTGAGGTTGTGAAATATGTGCTGACTGCGGATGCTGTGGGGATTGGGAGCTAATAGGGGGATTGAATTAAACAGATGAGAAGTGTTTTTGGCATTGTGCTGCATTTGGGGGGGGGGGAATGTATGATTTGCCGGGAGGGTGGTGGCTGCGCCGCCGCCGCTGCGGGCTGTGCCCGGGCTGGGAGATACG
>VSNY01000123.1 GCA_009774535.1 Lachnospiraceae bacterium | reverse complement strand
TTTACTAATACAATATTATAAGGAGGAACCATGTCTGATTTTTTAATGAAACCTAAAATTGATTTTGCCTTTAAAGAAATCATGGAAAGCGAAAAAGCGCGCACTGGTTTTCTGGCCGCTGTTCTAAAGCTTGATCCGGATGATATTAAAGAAACCCGCATATTGAATTCCAATTTGCGTAAGACGCATGAGGACGACAAACTTGGCATTCTTGACGTCCGAATTCTAATGAACGACGATACACAGATCGACACCGAAATCCAGCTGGCGGAATTAAAGATCTGGGCAGACCGCGCATTGTTCTATATCTCCAAGATGTATACCGAACAAATCGAAAAAGGCCAGAAATATGACGTTTTAAAAAAATGCGTCAGCATCAGTATCTTGGATTTTGTTCTTTTTGAAAACCAGCCAGACTTTTATTCCCGCTTCCACATCCTGGAAGACACCCGCCATTTTGTCTACACTGATAAAATGGAATTCCATGTCATCGAACTTCCAAAGCTTGCGGAAGATCTGCGGGACGACTCCGGCAGCCTGGAATTATAGGCTAAATTTATCAATGCCGAAAAAAAGGAGGAATTTGACATGATCGCTAAAAAAGATCCTTACATCCAAAGCGCCTATGACCGTCTGCAGCTGATCAGCCAGGACAAACAAATGAGGCTTGAATATGAAGCACGGGAAAAAGCAATCAGAGACCATCATCAATTCCTATTTGAAGCCGAACAGCGCGGAATTGAAATTGGGGAGCAGCGCGGAATTGAAATCGGAGAACAGCGCGGCAGGGAAAAAGGAAGACAGGAAGGCAGGGAACTTGAGGTTATTTCGATTGCTTTGAACATGATCTCCCTCGGCATGGATGATGCAACCATTATTCGTGTAACGCATCTTTCCCCTGATAAAATAAAATCCCTGCGGAAAGAACATTTATGAAATAGCGCTAAAAAAGAAAATTCACAAGAACTTTTACAAGGAAAATATTAACAAATAACGCAAAAATATAGCCGTAATACTTGAAAAATCAAGGATTACGGCTATATCTTTTATAAATACGTCCATTTTCTAAAATGAGATACGGGGGAATCGAACCCCCGACAACTTGATTAAAAGTCAAGTGCTCTACCAACTGAGCTAGTATCCCGGACACTATCTTGTCCCAAAACTGGGCTAACCAGATTCGAACTGGTGAATGCAGGAGTCAAAGTCCTGTGCCTTACCGCTTGGCGATAGCCCATTAACTTGTCCTTCCGCGTTTGCATGCCCCGTCTTGTATTGGCTGCGATCTGCAACGCAAAGGTGGATACAGGGATTTGAACCCTGGGCCTCCAGAGCCACAATCTGGCGCGCTAACCAACTGCGCTATACCCACCATAACGTGCCCAAAGGGATTCGAACCCCCGACCCACGGCTTAGAAGGCCGTTGCTCTATCCAGCTGAGCTATGGACACTAACAACAAGAAGCTGTCATTTGACATGACAAAGCGGGTGATGGGAATCGAACCCACGTATCCAGCTTGGAAGGCTGGTGTTCTACCATTGAACTACACCCGCATAATTTTGATAACAATCGGGGTGACAGGATTCGAACCTGCGGCTTCCTGGTCCCAAACCAGGCGCTCTAGCCAAGCTGAGCCACACCCCGCTGTTAACTTTTCTGTTTTCCCGAACGCAAGATAAAGTATACCTTAGTCTTTCCAATATGTCAATACTTTTTTATAAATATTTTAAAAAAATTTCAATCCCGCCCTGACGGCCTGTTTCCATCACAATATAAGAAGGTTTGCGGCCTTCCTGACGCGGATAAGACAGGCTGCCGGGATTTAAAATCGTCAGCCCCTGTTCCTGCCGAATCAGCGGGCGGTGCGTATGCCCGAACATCGCCAGATCCACATCTCTGCCTTTCGCTTCCATTAGCAAGTGTTCTGTACCCGCAGCGACATAATAATAATGTCCATGTGTAATCAAAGCCCGCTTTCCGGCCACCTCAATCACCTGTTCCTGCGGCAGCTGTGAAAAATAGTCATTGTTTCCGCGTACAGCTGCTACCGGACATCCGGCAGCGGCGATCAGATAATCTTCATCGCCTTCGATGTCTCCCAGATGAATGACCTGTTCATAGGGACGCTCCAGTTCCAGCACCCGGTCCAGATTTTTGTGGTTTCCATGTGTATCACTGATGATCAGCACTTTCATAACATCTGTCTCCCCTGTCTTCGTTTGTAATACGAGCGGCTTTCTATCCATCTGGCGACCTCCTGCATCCGTCAGGGACTGGATTCGCTTTTTGCATGTTCTGCAGATCTCCAGCCATTTATCGTTCCAAGACACCCCGTTTCACCAATTCCTCTCTCATCGCCCGCAGCGCGTTTCCTCTGTGGCTGCATGCGTTTTTCTGCTCCCTGGTCAGTTCTGCCGTAGAACAGCCGTACGCATCCACATAAAAGATCGGATCGTAACCAAAGCCATTCGCACCGGCTGTCTCCCATCCGATATAGCCCTCGATCGTACCTCTGGTCGTAAAAACCCCTTTTCCCGGAACAGCCGCCGCAATCGCACAGACGAACCTTGCGGTTCTGCGTTCCTTTTCCACTCCGGCCAGACGGTAAAGCAGCGCCTGGTTTTTTATCTGATAAGAAGTATCCTCTCCTAAATAACGCGCCGAGTATACGCCCGGTTCCCGGTTCAGGTAATCGATCTCCAGACCGGAATCGTCCGCCAGGATCACCGCGTCCGGCGCAAGCTTCGCAATCGCTGACGCCTTGATGCATGCGTTTTCCTCGAATGTTTTCCCATTTTCTTCTGCATCGGCCGTAATGCCGGCCTCTTTCGCGGACAGGATTTCCAGCCCGCTGTCCGCCAGGATTTCCCGGATCTCTTTCATTTTATCGGGATTCCCTGTTGCAAAAATAATTTTTTCAGCCATCTTTTTTCCTTTCACTTTCTGACGACGCCGTCAAGAACAAACCTTTATCCGGCGTCTGTTTCTATTTGATCCAGCTGATCCAAAGATTTGATCAAGGCATTATAAATGCCCTGCGCCGCCTTCTTTTGATACGCCGGGTCTGTCAGACTTGCCAGCTCCTTGGGATTATTCATAAATCCGACCTCTATGAGTGCGGCCGGCGCGTCGGAATTTCGTATAATATAGATTTTATTTCCATCTATCAGTCTTCTTTTTTTTGCACCTGTCGCGTCTACCGTTTCATCCAGACAGATCTGCGCAAAATCCTTAGTATCAAATGCCGTATCCGGCGCAAGTTCATTATACATAACCTCAACCCCTTCCACACCGGTATGGCCTTTCAGAGAATTGATATGTACACTTAAAAATAGATCTGCGTCCAGCTGGTTTGCCAGATTCACACGGTCAGAAAGCGAAGGATTGGAATCATCCAGCCTTGTATAGTACACGCCGATTTTCTGGTCGTCTGCCCGGTCAAACATCGCTTTTACCTGCTGCACAATGCCAAGCGTTATATTTTTCTCATACTGATTCCCGGATACGGCCCCAGGCGCTCCGCCGCCATGCCCTGCGTCTATAACGATAATCCGGTCGTGGATATCTCCTGGTAAAAAGAAGTCCAAATATAAATAATCGTTATCAAAACTGTAGGAAGCATCCATCACCTGATCCATCGTCAGAGCTACTACACCGCTGCCGCCCGTACTGGAATAGTTCAGGCTTTCCATATCGTCGCTTTCACCAAGCACCATATAATCATAGATATAGTTTTCATCCGCTCCTGGTATCCGGATATCGATCCGGCGCATAATCGGATTCTGCAGCACTTCTACATTGGAAGCATCTGCACCCTTGGGAAGCTCGAGCTGCACCTGATGGGTAATCTCAATAATTTCTTCCTTTGGCTTTTTCTCCTTTTTCTTGCCGCTGTCAGAATTTTCCTTCGGATCTGCGGCTTCCTCCTGGTCCTGCAAAGCTTCTTCTTCCACCTTCGCTTTCATAGCCTGCGCCTGTACCTGCTTCGTATTATAGTCCATGATTTCCAGACCGGACATTTTCTTTAAGATTTCATACCGCTCTTCCCTCGCCAGCTGCTCCTGACGAATACCCGCGCGAAACGCCGCCAGCCGTTCTTCCAGCACTGGCAAAAACCAGACCGCTGCACATACAAAAAGAGAAAATGCGCATGTAAAAATTGCGGTAAACCGTGCCAGTCTCTTTTCCATTACGTCCTATCCTCCTTCGTATCCTGCAGCCATTCCCTGGTACAGCACTATACCGCAGATCCATAATCGCTTTTATATAAGGAACTGCCCGCTACTGCTGCGCATAGCGGGTATAGGCTTTGACGCAAAGATTGCACTTAGACGTTTCCTCTGCATCCGCCCATTTTCTGCCCTGCGCGCTGATATATCCCTCGCCGTCTGTAAGGTCTGCTTCCTGCGTCAGTGCGTCCGCCGCATATTCGATCGCCATTGGGCGGACCGCATTAGGCGTAGACAGCCAGACGACAACTGCGAATTTTTGTCCCGCGTTAATCCGGACGGCCTGCGGAAACCGTACCGTATGATATCCTGCATTTGCAAACCGTCCCGAAGCTACGGACATCCGCTGATCCAGCGACTGCGTATCCGTAAATTCCGGCACCACGAACACTTCATAGTCCGTATCTTTTCCTGTCGTATAGAACCCAGCCGCCGCAAGGTCTTCATCAGCCTGCGCCGTAAACACATTTGCCCCATACATGCTTTCTTTATTGTATCCCAGCTGGCCGACCCATCCGCACAAATCTGACTGGTAAATATTGTCATAGTTTGTACTTTCCTCAATCCCGGTAAACACCAGATTATGCATCCCAATGTTCGTATCATAATACGATACATAAAACACGCCGTCTTCCCCAAAGTCCGTCCCCCAGCTGTTTTGACAGATAAACGCACCGTCGCCCGCGACTTCGGTCTGAAACGATTCCGCCGGGAAATGGTCGTCCCAGCCAATAATAACTACATCATGGTTCGGTTTTTCTTCTCCTATATAACAATATGCATATTTTTCACTATTATAATAGGAAGATTCCCCGCCCCCGCTCTGCATCGTTGTATAAATGCAGCTCTCAACGCCTCCATACTGAAACACTGCCTTTTTGATCCCGTCCAGATCTTTGGCATCAATAATCAGCATATCCTGTACATGCCTGACCGCCTCTAATGCAGCATCGCTTACCCCGTCGCCATACGGGTCATCCGCTTCATAGACCGGCCCCTGCCAGGCGGCCAGATAAGCCATTGCCATTGTGTACTGACCTCCGTCTTTGGAAGGGCTTGTAAAACTGTTGTTCTGGTTCATATGATCTACGGAAAACTGTACCTCGTCTTCCGGCAGCATTGCCGCTTCCAATGCTGTCAGCGACGCAAACGCCCAGCAGGTTCCATACGGCCCCTGGTCTTTGACCTTCGGCGCGCGCCCCCGTTCCCGCAGATCATAGCGGTACGCAAGCCCCGTCCGATCCTTCGCAGACTGCGCCGTCAGCGCATAATTTCCACTGTCCCATTCATACGAATAACCCAGCTCCTGCGCCAGAAGATCAAACGGCAGATACAGCCTGTCCTCATTTCGGATCAGCGCCTGCTCTGATTTTCGTGCTTTCCCATTGCTGCTGTAACCATCCGCATCACATACAAATTCCAGCAGGGTATCTTTCGTTTCAACGGTCAGCCGCTGTCCTTCATACATATGCACGCTGCAGTCAAACGCATCCCGGACAAGATCCGCCGGAATGAGAATATTGCGTCCCTGATCCATATAAATGCCATGGTCCAGATTCGTATACGTACGGCCGTCAATATGCACGGTAAGATGCGACTGGTTCACATCCTCCACGATCACCGGATTCCAGTCTTCTTTACGCAGATCCGCTCCTGCATATTCAACCGTCTGCGCCAGACTCTGTCCGGTTATTTGAAACTTGGCAAATACAGCCAGGCAAAGTATTCCTGCAAAAAAACAATACCTTTTTAATTCGCGCATCCCTCTTTTTTCCTCTTTGGCGGCTTAGGGCCAAGAAACTGGTAAAACTGCGTTTTCAGCATTCCATTATAAATCTTGCGCTTTTTATCCGCTTTACGCCCAATAAAACGCTCCGTATCTTCGTATCCGGTAATCAGATATAACGACCATGCATCCAGCTGTTGGTACGCCTCCCCAATCTGCTGATACAGGTTTGGAAGGTCCCGCTTGTCCTCCATCCGTTCGCCGTAAGGCGGGTTTGTAATTACAAATCCATATTTTTTCGGATGCCGCAGTTCACTGATACTGCGCTTTTGAAAATGGATCAAATGATCCACTCCGGCGCGTTTTGCGTTCTCCCGCGCCACGCGCAGCACAGCTCCATCCACATCATAGCCCTGGATATCTGCCTGTACATCCCTGCGCACCAAATCCTGCGCTTCCTCCAGGGCCTCATACCATGTCTTTTTCGCAATCAGATGATCCCATTGCTGCGCCGTAAAATCCCGTTCCATGCCAGGTGCGATATGAGCTGCCATCATAGCCGCTTCGATCGGAAATGTACCGCTGCCGCAGAACGGGTCGACCAAAATCCGGTCCGCGTGCCACGGGGTCAGTTGAATCAAAGAAGCCGCCAGCGTCTCAGAAATCGGCGCAAGGCCGCTCATCGTACGGTATCCGCGTTTATGCAGCGATACCCCCGTCGTATCAATGGCCACGGTCACTTCATCCTTCATCAGAAATACACGAATCGGATATTCCGCACCTGTCTCCGCAAACCATTCCACATCATAGTATTCCTTCATTTTTTCCACAACTGCTTTTTTCACAATACGCTGGATGTCCGAAGGACTGAACAGCTTGCTTTTAATAGAAGACGCTTTGGTCACCCAGAATTTGGCGTCTTTTGGCAGATAAATCTCCCAGGGCAGCGCACGTATCCCCTCAAACAATTCATCATATGTAACCGCCCGGAAACTGCCTGCTTTTAACAGCACACGTTCCGCCGTGCGCAAAAACAAGTTGGCACGGCAGATCGCCTGCGCATCGCCTTCAAAGGTAACTTTTCCGTCCTCCACTTTCGTGATCTCGTATCCCAGATCATAGATTTCTTTTTTTAGCACCGCTTCCAGTCCAAAATGGCACGGCGCTGTCAATTCAAATATCTGCATAATTTCTCCATTGTTTTTTACATGCAAAAGTCGGTTTGATTTAGTTGGATCTTATCTTACTTTTTCATGTATTATCTTATCTTGTCTGATTTACGCTGTCAATCATATTTTGAAAAAGTGTGAACCGAAAGAAAACATTCCACACCCCCGATCAGCGCCGCAACCCGATACCCCTTTCTGCTGATTCGTTTTGCAGCCATCAGGCTCAAATTGCCGTGTTCACAGTAAAAAAGAATCAGCTGTCTTCCCGGCAGCCTGTTTTCCCATTCCGCCAGATTCTCATAAGGAAAATTGTGCGCGCCTGGCAGATGATATTCCCGGTATTGCTCCGGCTGTCTTAAGTCCACGACAAACGTATCCCGCCGATTGAAATAGGACGGCGCATCCTTGCATTTAATCAATTCAAAATCCATAGCCCCTCCTGATACACATATACAAAAAGCCCTGGGCAAAAGGAACCTTCGTTTCTTTTGTGCAGAGCTTTTTGTTATTACATATTATTCAGTTGAGGAGCGATTGCCATTCTTATTTTGTGTGGCAGTCTGTAAATTTGCTGTCAGCTTTGTTAGAAGCCTGGTTTTTAGCATTTGAAGCATTGCTTGCGTTGCTTGCCCGGTTGGAGCTGTTGTTCGCATTGGATGCATTGTTTGCATTACTAGCATTAGATGCATTATTTGCATTGTTCGCGTTTGTTGCATTAGATGTCTTGTTCTTTGCCATTGTTCATAGCCTCCTAATTTAAATAATCTATCGTGTTGCTGCAATGTTTTGTTCAAACATTGTATTGATAGTATGGACCGGAAAGCTATGATTATACCGGAAATTTTTCCCAGTGCAATTTTTACGCGGATCTTAGCTTTTTCTCATATTCTCTGCGGTAATTTCCAAGCTGTCTGCACAAAAGCGCCAGTTCCAGCCGTTCTTTCCAATTTTTGCCTTTCTTAGAGTAATATAATTCAAACTTAATATTCCGATTTACCAAATATTGTATAAATCCCGCGTAAAAATTAAAGTACCAATTCGTAATATGGCTGTCTTCTGCCTGTGATACTTTCTTTGTCTGAAGCATTTTAGATATTTTTGTCAGTACGGAAATCAGATTCATTTCTTTGAGCGCCGGTGCAAACCGGAAGCAAAGCAGCCCCAGGTTGATCGTCTCCAGCCCGTTCAGCCGGAAACGTTCGATCAGGCTGTCTACTGATTCCACATGAAATTGTGCCGTCTTTTCCATCATAATTCCTACCGCCTGCATTCTCTATCTATACAGTATGTCGGATACTTGGAACAGTTTCCTTCTCATCTGTATGAATTTAGGAACTGTGTGAAATAACTTTTCGGACTACGCTTATATCCCTTGGCTCTAAGTTATTTTTCACAGTTCCCTGACAAATCAGCTGCCGCGTGGTGTGTCCGCGCTGCGGCGGCCGTTACTGCATGCCGCTTGTTCCCAGTTCTTTGAGCTGCTCGATCAATGCGAGATCTGACGCCGTCAGCTTTATATTTGAGGTCAGCGTGTCCCCGTCCGGGCGCCGGATTGTCATTTCAATGACAGTTCCTTCTTCTAAGCGCTGGCTGGCTGCTGCCTGAATAAAGCGTGGCAGCTTTGGATGATTGACCGTGAACTCGTCCCACATACTTTTGATCTTAAAAATCATAGCCGGATTTACCATGTTTTATACCTCCGAATGTTTTTGTTTTTATTTTTGCAGCACTTATTGATTCCCTAATTCATAAAACACCCGCATCATTTCTCTTGTCAGGCTAAAAGAATCATCCATATCCTTTAACTCTTCCCTGCCGACCCACATGGCAGATGCCAGTTCCTTTTTATCGATAGTGATCTGATCACTGCCGTCGAGTTGTGCGAAATAGCCAAGAAGAAGGTTGCTATCGATTCCCCATGGCTGGGATTTATAGTAGCGGATATTTTTTACCCGGATGCCCGCCTCCTCCATGACTTCCCTGCGCACGGTATCTTCTGCGGTCTCTCCGATTTCTGTAAACCCCGCGATAAGTGCATATCGTTTGTATTCCCGGTTTGCATATCTGGTCAGAAGTATTTGATCTCCATTTGTCACTGCCACAATCACTGCTGGTGCGATCTTTGGATAAATGCGATTGCCGCATTGCGGACAGTACAGCATCCGTTCGGTTTGATCTGGCAGCGTAGGAGCAGAACAGTGTCCGCAAAACCGGTTGTTCCTGTACCATTGGGCCAGGTGGTAAGCGGTGTAAGCTGCAAAGCACAGTTCTTGTGCTGCTTGTGTACGGATTTCCGATAGTTTCATCCAATACAGGCTGGATGCGGATGAGCTGCAGCCAGTTATGGATGATTCGGACTCTGGCGAGGCGCAGCACGGGCTGTTCGCTTTCCCGTTGTCTGTAAAAAGAAAATACCGGTCCTGGTCAATGCGGAATAAATAATGCGCCTGTTCCATGGCTGCTGATGGGATTGTAAAATCAGCAAGATCCGGTTGTTTTGGAAATGCCAGGCCAGTTTCTGTTTCTTTTATCAGGATTTTATTATCCTCAAATATCGCTATGTAATCGTCCCGGGTTAGTTCCTGCGTTATATATTCATTATAAAGCTTTTTTGGTGTAATATCCTGAATCATTGTTTTTATCCTTAATTTTGTAATTTACTATATTTCAGCCATTGATCCAAAAATCAGAGATTGAAAAACTTATCCCATTCTTCTATATCCCGAGTGCCTGAGACACGCAGAATATAAGAATGATCATTGCTGGCGTCTATCATATAGGTGTACAAGTTTTCTGATTTTTCCACCTGATACAGCGAGCATTCCCCGTCTGTAAATGATTTTAAAAGTTCATTCCAGCTTTCCGGCGGGATTTCCTGGTCTTCGTATTGATGAAGCAGCTTGCCGTCAGCATTGTATACCCGATAGCCTTCTTCGATCAGGGATTCCACGTTAGCGTCCTGAATCCGAAAAAGAAGGCCGTTTGTGCGCATCTTACGGATATCTCGGTTTTTGGAATTTTCAGGACAAATCACTACCTGATCCAGTGTCATTTGAAAACAGCCATTGATTTTTTGAATATCGGAAATATATGCTTCTGAAAAATCAAAATGTTCCCATTCATTGATCGTTCTGTATTTCATATTTGCTGCACCGCCTTCCATATGTCTTGTGCCACCTCTTCCTGGCTGCGGTTTCCGTCAATCCTAACGACCCGTTCAGTATCCTTAAATCTTTCAAAGCTTTCCAGATATTTTTCCCGCACCCTGATCAGACGTGTTTTTTCTTCAAATAGTTCTTGATCAAAGCGGTTTTTTGTAATCCGCTCCATAGCAATCTCCGGGTCTGTGTCTATAAAGATATTTACCGCCGGGCGCAGGATACTGCTGCTTTGCGCGTTTGCCTGGATCAGCCATTCGATCGGCACATCCACGCTTTGATAGGCATAAGAAGAAAAATAATATCTGTCCATAATAACGGTAACGCCTTCTTTGATCTTATGCACAACCCCGTTAACTTCATTTAGCAAATGGTCCAGCCTGTCAGCCACGAATAATGCTGCTATCACTTTTGGATCTGCATGCATTCTTCCTGTCATAATCTGGTGGATTAGGGAACCAATCGGAGAATCCGTCGGTTCCATTGTTGTATAGCAGGCAGTTCCCATTTCCCGAAATTTGTCGGCAAGCAAACCAACTTGTGTCGTTTTGCCGCTCCCATCAATCCCTTCCAATACGATCAGTCTTCCCTGATTTGTTTTATCCATATAAAATTTCTTTTGTCCTTTCCGGTTTTGTACCGTCTATTATTTTCATTATGATTTTTTAGATTTTTTCTTTGTATTTTTTGTGCCTTTTCCGGATGCAGTACTGTTGGCGCTTTCCGTTTGTGCAGAACGATTGGCGCTTATATTCTGTGCGGAACTTTCAGCGCTGCTTTCGCTGCTTTTTTTCACCATTTCATTGACGGATACACCAATGCCCATCATAATCCAGAAAATCGGAGCTACGGAAACCGTGGAGTCATTTAAAAATGAAATCACCATATAAGTAAATGTCGCACACATCAGTCCCGCGCCGACGATTTCCATGCCATCCTGATAAGTCGCCTTTGCATACAGTTTCAGGCTCGTAATAAAATACCAGATATAAAATACCAAAACCGCAATCAAAGCCGGAATGCCGCTCTGCGTCGCTACCTGCAGGTAAAAGCAGTGTGGTTTGACATCCAGGGCAGTTGTGGAACCGTCATAGACTTTATTGACATAATCATCCTGTGGATAGGTAACGGTATACGTATCCGCACCCGTTCCAAAAAATAGACAGTTTTTAAGCATCGGAATGGTTTTAGACCAGATCGTGCCACGCTCTTCAAACTTCTTTTCCAAAAACTTGGTCGCTACCCGCGGCGCATTGTTAATCTTATCCCAGCGTCCGAAAACATTATAATAATAGTAAGTATTGTCATCTCCTCTTTTAAAATACCATGCGATATTGTCAGCTGTAATACCGATTGCAATTTCTTCGTTCAGATTGACCGCCTGCACCGTAAAGCCCGGAAAACGTTCATCCTGTATCGTATACAAGTAATTTGTCTCGTCCAGCGTATGCTGAATGCTCTGGCCCTGCCCGTCATACAGCGACATATTGATCACGCCC
>VSNY01000122.1 GCA_009774535.1 Lachnospiraceae bacterium | reverse complement strand
TGTGTTTTGTTGTTGGTTGCTTTGTTGTGTTTCTTCGATTTCTTCTTTTATTTTGTCGTCTACATGGTCGATCGCTTCATCCTTGAGCATGCCAATAATTTCTTTGCTTGCGCTTTCCAGGATTTTCTGGGATTCTTTGGATGCTTTTACCATCGGGTCCTTTTTCAGCCGTTCCGCAGCCATTGACCGAATCGCCGCGTTTTCCTCGATAATGCCTTTTTTTGCGTCCCTAAGGCTCGTTTGATACGGCTTTTTATAAGATTCGATGTCCATGGCGCGTTCCTGGTATTCGGTCAGGCCATTTTGCGTGATCTCATTCACCTGCTCCCATTCGTCCGCAGATAAGTCCATCGGGTTCTGCTGGTACCGTTTTAAGAGCTCCAGATCCTTCTGTTCCTGGCTGTCCTCCTCCACGCCATATTCCTGGCGCAGCTGCTCTTGCATATCATCGATCTGCTTGATATTCTCCTGCGCTTCCTTCGCCATCGAATGATAATGGTCTATTTTGCTCTGGCGGTCTGCAAATTCCCCGTCCAGCTTGCGGTCGCTGGCAAATGTATCTCCAACAACTTTATACGCCTTTTTCTGTGCGATTGCGCGTTTTTGTGCGATCGGGTCATACGAACCGGTCAGCATAGACGCCGGGCCGCCTTCCCGCCGCACCGTCCGGCCAAACAGATCTGTCTGGGCAGAGCCGAATACCGTATTTGGCCCTGACATCAAATTCATGTTCATAGTTAACCTCATACAGCCACTTCCTTTCACTAGTTCTGCTACTGTCTTCTTTCCGGGATGCTAAATTGCAAAATCAAAGTTCTGGCCGTGCTGAAGTTCTTCTTTTGTCTGTACGTTGTCGCTCATCTGTGTAAAGATCATATCATTGATCTTTTTGAGCAGCTCATCCGCAGAAGACGCGGTGATGGTAATGGTATTTTCATCTTCCTTCATCGCTGCCTTCTTTTCATCTTCCGCTTTTTGCGCCAGCTTATCCTCGGCTTTCTTTTTCTCCGCTGCTTTCTTATCCTGCTTCTTTTCTTCTGCCTTTTTCTCCGCTTTTTTTTCAATCCGTTTTTTCTGTGCTGCCAGCGATTTGTCAATAACTGCAAAGAACGATGCTGTGCCATTGCTGTTTACCTGCATGCCAAAGCCTTTTACGCTGCCAGCGTTTGCACTTTTGCCAATGTTTTTGGCAAGCTGAGACATCTGGCTGGACGAACCGCTGATAATGCCTTCATACTGCTTGCGGTAATTCTCGTCTTCTGCCATACGCTCGATCTTTTCTTCGTCGATCAGCACAACCATACGGTTTGGATTCGCAAACCGGCCGGCATTTGCCTGTGCCTGCTGCTTCATATCCTTGCTGACAAGGATAAAATCCATATTGGAAAATTTCTTGCGCAGCTGATCGTAGTACTTCTGCGCTTTTTCGCTTAACTTCGGTTCCCCGATTGTTCTGCCGTTTGTGACTTTGGTCTTCTTAACCTCTGAATCTTCCAAAGGCCGGCTCTCTTTTGCAGCCTTTGTGTCCTGCGTCGTCCTGCCGTAATTGGCCGCAGATGTATACCCGGACGCCGCAAGCGCTTCTGTTGTTGTAATTGGGCTCATATGGTTTCCTCCTTGAAAATGTTGTTCAATTCCTTTTATTTATTTACACAATCGGGACGGGGATGCAGCAAAAAAAATGCAGTGATACAGCGGTGATACAGATCTCTTAACCCCAGAAATCGTACCTGCTTGCCAGCTGTGACATAATGCTTCCGGTACCGTCATACTGGTTAGAAGTGCTTTCCATGCCTGCCTGGGCATTGTTCGAGATCCTGTCCGCGATATGGGACGTTTTGGACGCCAGTGTTCCGAAAGCTTTTTGAATATCTTCGATGGAAGCCGCTTCGAGTTTTTCCTTATCTACAGACAGCATACCATCTTTTCCAATCGTAACGCCGATCTTTTCTAATTGCTCACTCTGGTCATTTGCTGCGTCCTGAAGCATTTCACTATAATATCTGTCCAGTACGCCAGAAGATTTTTTCAGGCCGGAAAGTGTGGAATTATAATGATCTACATAACTTTGCACGGTATCATAAGCTTTCGTGTTGTCGCCGCTTTCTTTGATCTTTTCCAAGAAAGACTGTTCGCCAGTTTCCGCAAGCTTATCTGCCTGTGTTTTCAGGTTCGATGCGTTCTTATCCAGTTTTTTGTAATTGGACATTACGGCTGATGACACTTTGTCTTTGTTTTTCTTGTTCAAAGAGTCTAACAGCGTGTTCTGGCCGGATGAGGATTCGTTATTGATGTAGCTTAAAAGATTGTTCTTGCATACCGGAATGCCGGTCCTTTTTGCTGTTTCATTCAGCATCTGTGTTGTAATTCTCATGATGTAAACCTCCTGATCTGGCAGTGATTCTAACACTGCATTTTGTTTCCTGCTACATATACTATATCGGCAAAATCATGAGAAGTTTACAGAGAATGTCATGAATAGACGGAAAAGAGTTTGTAAATTCGGCTATACGACTGCTTCAATAATCGTTTTATCGCCAATTTAAAACTCATGGACGCCGACTGTTTTGTTCTGATTATTGCCAAACGCCCCCGCATCTGCTATAATCATATAAAACCAGACAGGATTTCACTTGCCGCCGGGTAACGCTGATTCCCATTCCGTTAGGCCAAAGCTTTATAGCTGGAAGGAATGGAGAACCAGCTTTTTTATTGCATTGCCGGCAGGCGCATCCAGCAGTCTGGATCATCAAGGAGGTATCAACATGTTTCAGGAAATGAGAAGAAAAAAACAGCAATTGTCAGACGCGGCATGTATGGAACTACTAGAACAGTGTACATCCGGTGTGCTTGCAGTCCTTGGAGAAGACGGTTATCCTTATGCCGTACCGCTTAGTTATGTCTGTGACGGCAGGAACATTTACTTTCACAGCGCCACGCAGGGCCACAAGCTGGATGCCATACGGGCGCATCCGCAGGCTTCCTTTTGTGTGATCGCAAAAGACCAGATCATTCCGGAAAAATATACAACCGTTTTCAGCAGTGTGATCGCTTTTGGCAAGATACGGATTCTGGATCAGGAACAGGAAAAACGGGAAGCCATCCGAAAACTGGCCCTTAGATATACGCCGGACGGTTCTTTTGAAAAACGGGAGGACGAAATTAACAAGTACTGGAACTCCCTTTGCATGCTGGAATTTACAATTGAGCATATGACGGGAAAGCAGGCCAAAGAACTGCTGACTGGAGGTGCGTCTTAAATGAAGACTGAAAAAAACTGTTTACAGGAATTTGCCCGGTATGCATCCTTCAACGTGCTTGGCATGCTCGGCTTGTCGTGTTATATTCTGGCAGATACTTATTTTATTTCCAAAGGACTTGGCGCGGACGGGCTGACCGCTCTGAATCTGGCGATTCCGGTTTACAGTATGATTCATGGCTGCGGGCTGATGGCGGGTATGGGCGGCGGTACGCGGTATGCGATTCAAAAAAGCCTTGGAGACAGCGGACTGACCGACCGCCTGTTTACGAATGCGGTCATGCTTGCTGGCGGGCTTGCCATACTGTTTGTCGCTATCGGCGTCTTTGGTACCGATGGAATCACAAAACTGCTGGGTGCGGACGCGTCTGTCTATGGGATGACGCGGACTTATCTTCGGATGATTCTGCTGTTTTCACCCGCATTTTTAATGAACAATGTGCTTCTGTGCTTTGTGCGCAATGATGGCTCCCCGCAGCGGTCCATGCGGGCGATGCTGGCCGGGAGTCTGTCTAATGTAATTTTAGATTATATTTTTATATTTCCATGTGGCATGGGGATTTTTGGCGCTGTACTGGCGACGTGCCTTGCGCCTTTGATCAGTCTGCTGCTGCTTTCGCCGCATCTTCTGAAAAAAGAAAATCAGTTTCATTTCACCAGATGCAAACCGGAGTTCCAATGGATCGCAGCGATTCTTGCAAGCGGCGTTCCATCGCTTGTAACAGAATTATCCTCTGGTATTGTGATGATTGTATTTAATATGCTGATTTTGTTCCTGCGGGGCAATACCGGAGTCGCGGCATATGGGATTATCGCCAACCTTTCGCTTGTCGTCGTCTCCATTTATACCGGAATCGCGCAGGGAATGCAGCCAGTGATATCCAAACACTACGGAGCCGGCGAACCGCAGTCCGTCCGCGCGGCACTGCGCTATGCTTTGGTCTCCATGCTGGCTGTTTCCATCCTGATCTACGCGGGGATATTTTTTTACGCAGACTTTGTAAGCGCCATTTTTAACAAAGACAAGGATCAAACGCTGCAGAACATCGCAGTGGAAGGATTGCGGCTGTATTTTCTGTCCTGCCCGTTTGCCGGATTTAATATTGTGTCCTGTGCGTATTTTACGTCGGCCGCCCGGCCGCTGCCTGCAAATATCATCTCCATCCTGCGCGGATTTGTCATAATACTCCCGTTTGCATTCCTTTTTTCTATGGTATGGGGAATGACCGGAATCTGGTGTGCGCTGCCCTGCACGGAGCTTTTTGTAGCCGGCATTGGGATACTCTTTTTCCGGAAAATCCAGACAGCCGCTGCCTGCAGTTATTAGAACCGAAAATTGTCAGAACCGAATCATGAATATCCGCGAATCTGAAACAATCAGACCGCAGTTTATTCATGATTCCCATGGTTTCTTCTGTGCTGATGTCCATGCTCCTGTGTCTGCGGATTTTGTCCATGTTCTTCTTCCCTGTCTTCGGTTTCGTAAGACTGGCTGTTTCCGCTGCCCTGCTTATGTCCGCTGCTGTGTTCGTGTTCGATAATGCGGCAGTGGATTTCCGCCATGCTCATATGCCGGCATTCCTCTATGGTAATGCTGTCATCATATTTCGACAGCTGCAGATAGGCGGAATATTTTCCGACAGACAGTCCATGTCCATGCGCTTCGGATACCACATCCAAATCCACGCTGACGCTGCGGCTGCCATGCCCGATATGGCTGCAGCTTTTCTCCACGCCTGCCTTTAAAGCGCTTTCCCGGCTGCTGTCTGCCGCCACAGTAACTACCAGCTCTTCATCCAAGGCCAGATATTTGCGCAGGACTCTGCTTGCCGCAATCAGATCAATTGCTGTTGTATACTTTTTGCCGCGCAGGGAAAGGCCGTCCAGCAGTTCTTCTCCCGGTTGGTTATATGCCGATACCGATATCACACGGTCCAGACGGTTCAGCGCCAGTTCTACCGACGGATTAACATCAATGCTTACATAAGAAACCGGGGAAAGCAGCCAGGAATATCCCATATAGCCCCCGGCGCCGCAAAGCAGAATCGTCAGCATACAGGCTGCGGCCAGTATTTTATAAATAGGCGGATGCAGGAAAACAGACGTTTTTTTGCGGCGCTGTGCTGCTAAAAACTCTCTGGTCGATTCCTTTAGACTGGAATCCGCTGTTACATGTTCAAATGCATCCTGTATCTTATTCGCCAATTCCATCACCTCCCAGTTCTTTTTTCAGCATCCCCCGGCCTCTGGCAAGCAGGGAATACACCGTGTTTTCCTTTTTTCCGAGAATCCTGCCGATCTCAGCCGCCGTATAGCCTTCAAAATAATACAGGTATATGACGTCTTTGTACCGCTTTGGCAAAGATAATACTGCCTCCAAGACTTCCTGGTGATCCTGTAAGACGTCTGCTTCCAGCTCTTGTACCGCCTGCAGAGGAACCATATTTCGCCGGAAAAAGCTTTTCAGGATATCCTTGCAGTCATTGATCGCTACACGAAGCAGCCACGCTTTTTCATGTTCCGCACTCTGAAAAACCCCGTCATAGAGCATGTATTTTAAAAAGACGTTCTGAAACACATCTTCGGTATCCGCTTCGTTTTTCAGATGATAAAAACAAACGCGCCGTACCATGTCTGCGTATCTTTCGACAGCATGGTTCACTTCCTCCTCACTCCGCATGGATCTCCTCCCCTGTTTTTCCTTTGCTTACTTACGTGCAAATACTCGTTCTTTGATTAGTATAACTGTAAAAAAACTGACTGTCAATCCTGGGCATCTGATCAGATACCTTATTCTTTCGTCTTATCCGAAACAGACGACTCCTCATCAAAACGAACCGTTGTCCGGAATATTGCCTTCTCCGGCTGCATATAAGCGTTATTCCCTTTATAATCCAGAAAGTCCTGCGTCTTTAACAGATAAACGGTCATCTCAGAGACATCCCTGCCATAATGGCTCATACTTAAATAATGGCCAAAATTCCGATTTTCCAACGGCCGCCCGTCTGCGTCCCAGATCGTAGCGACATAGTCGTCATTCGTTCCTTCCGGCAGCATTGGAACATCTTCTTCATTTGAAAAAAAGCCGTAGGCAACCTTTAACATCGACTGTTTATTCTCTTCCATTAATCTGATAAAGCTTTCTGCATCTTTTTTCATCGCTCGCTGAACCAGTGTATCCATCCTATAAACCCCTTCTTGTCTCTTGCCGGCATGTTGTGTATCTTACGTAATTACATACATTAGATTGCGGACAGATCCGTTTTGTTGCATTGGGATTGAAAATTAGTGATGAATCAAATAGAACACAAATAGATTCGGAATAGGATACAGACATATGAACAAACAAAAAGACTATTGCAATCAAACCTAAGAAGGATATGTTATTGAACTTTGCAAGGCTCTCAAGTCCATATACAAACGTCCGCCTGCCGGATCATCTGTAAGGATCATCCAGCAAGCGGACACAATTAACCGCGTCTATGATTATACATACCCCATCAGACTCGGCAGCCATAGAGAAATCTGCGGAATATAGGTCACCAGCAGCAGCACCGCAAAGATCGCCGCAAAATAGATTAACAGCTGTCGGATCACCGTCTCGATCTTTACCCCGCCGACTTTAACGCCTACAAACAGTGTCGTACCAACCGGAGGCGTAATCGTTCCGATACAAAGGTTAAAGATCATCATAATCCCAAAATGTACCGTATTCATACCAAGCTCCTGACATACCGGAAGGAAAATCGGTGTAAAAATCAGACAAGCCGGGGTCATGTCCATAAAGGTGCCTACTACAAGCAGGATAATATTGATCATTAACAGGATCACGTAGCGGTTATTGCTGATCGACAGCAGCCCGCTGGATACCAGCGCCGGAATGTTCGTAAATGCCATTACCCAGGACATAATCGAAGATACGCCGATCAGGAAGATAATAATACCTGTCATCTCCGCGCTGTCTTTTAAAATCTGCGGCAGATCCTTGATTTTAATGGATTTATAGCCAAACAGGGATAGCAGCAGACTGTATACCACCGCTACGACCGAACCTTCCGTAGCCGTAAAGATTCCGCCGATAATTCCTCCAATTACAATAATAATCAATAATAAACAAGGCAGCGCCTGCAGAAAAATATTCCATTTTTCTTTCGCCGTAAACCTGGCAGAGCTGCGGTAGCCTCTCTTTTTGGCAATGCAGAAAATTACGATCATGCAGGCAAGTCCCCATAAAATTCCCGGAATATAACCTGCCATAAATAACGCTGCTACTGAAGTACCGCCGCTGACGAGTGAAAACGTAATCATAACGTTGCTTGGCGGAATTAAAAGCCCGGTCGGTGCGGTAGCTACGTTTGCCGCCGCGGAAAAGTTCGGGTCATAGCCTTCTTCCTTTTCGATCGGGCCGATAATGGAGCCCATCGCTGAAGCTGCCGCCGTGCCGGAACCGGAAATGGCGCCAAACAGCATATTTGCCAGTACGTTTGTCTGCGCCAGAGCGCCCGGCGTGCGTCCGGTTACGACTTTTGCAAGGTTAATCAGGCGTACGGCAATGCCGCCTTTGTTCATCAGGTTTCCAGCCAGGATAAAGAACGGAATCGCAAGCAGGCTGAATACGGAAATACCGGAAAAGATCCGCTGCGCCCCAGTCAGCACGGCAACACCCGTGTCCATGACCGGAAGGATGGCGCATACCGAAGAGATGCCGAGCGCTACAGCGATCGGGACTCCCGCTAACAAAAGGACTGCCAGTACGACCAGGATAATCAGTCCACAAACAAGTGCAGTATTCATATGTTTCTCCTTTCAAAAAAATGGTCACATCAGTTCGATTCCTTTGCACCGCGCGCTGCTCCGCTTACCAGATCCACGATATTAAGTACCGCGTAAAATACAATTAAAAGACCTGAGATCGGAATAATCGTATAGACAACACCCATTGGGATTCCAAGAGAAGCCGTGGACTGTGTCATGGTAAGCTTTGTAATCGTCACGCCGCCGTAGACCATAACACTGGATGCAAGCAGCAGAACCAGCAGTTCACCTATAATGCTGAGTATTTTTTGACCGCCAGGGCCTGCCTTATCCGCCATAAATCCCATGCGCATATGATCCCGTTTGCCGAATACATAAGCACTCGACAAAAGCGCCATCCAGGTAAAGCTGTAAGTAAGGAGTTCTTCAGATACCGTACTCGGACTTTTAAATATAAACCGCGTTACAATCTGATATGTTCCGATAATTACCATCGCTGCAAATATGACCGCACATGCGGAACTTAGCGTTACATCAATCGCTTTTCGGATTTTGTTTAATGCTTCCATTAGGATTCTCCCTCCTTTGCATATTTCTCATTCACCTGCTGGATATGGTCATACAGATCACGGATGCTTTCATTCTCATCCAGCATTTCCTGCTGTACCGAAGACACTTTATCCTTAAACGCCTGCACGTCTACATCGATAAATTCCACGCCCATCTGGTCTTTGGCGATCGCTTTTGCCTCTTCGACCTGTTCGTCCCAGAAAACCATTTCCTCTTCGGTAGACAAAAGTGCGGCTTCCCGGAAAATACCATATTCTTCTTCGCTCAGACCTTCTAAAAATTTCAGGTTGCCGATCAGCATATCCGGCACCATCTGGTGCATATTATAGGAGTAAAATTTAGCTACTTCGCCATGTTTATTATTGGTCAGCGCCAGCTCGTTATTTTCCGCCCCGTCGATCACCCCCTGCTGGATCGCGGTATATACTTCGCCAAAGCTCATTGGGGAAGCGGCCGCGCCAAAGGCATTCGCCATATTCACGCTGGCCGGACTCTGCTGCACACGCATTTTCAGCCCTTTTAAGTCATCCGGCGTATGAATCGACTTTTTTGCGTAAAAACTTCTGGTGCCTGCATTGTACCAGGTCAGCACACGGAAACCAGCTTCATTTGTCGATTCATAAACTGCTTCCATATAATCGGTATCATTCATAACCTCATGATATGCGCTTTCCGAAGTAAACAGATACGGCATACTGAACACTTCATATACATCAGCAAAATTTTCCAGGTTCGCTGTACCTGCCACTACAAAGTCAATCGCTCCTGTCTGCGTCAGCTCTATCGCTTTTTGCGCACCGCCGAGCAGTTCGTTTGGATAAATCTGGATTTCATATTTGTCCCCTAAACGTTCTTCAATATATTCTTTGAATTTTAACAATCCCAGATGCTCCGGATGTGTCTCGGACTGGGCATGGGAAATGCGCACAATCCGCTTTCCGTCATTGAGGGAACTGCAGCCGGTAAGCCCGAAGGCGGCTGCGAATACCAGCCCTGAACTGATGAGGACGGCACACATGCTTTTTATTTTTTTCATAAATACCAGTTCCTTTCTATTACCTATGCTATATCCATGCTATATTTATGATTGCTAACGTCTTCGTCTGCTTATAAAGTCACTCCCTGCTTAAATATCGCCAGATCATGGAACCCTGCTTTCTCGCTGCATACTTTTTCCCCGGAAGCAACAGCCAGCACATAATCAAACAGCTTTTGCCCCATCTCGTCAAAGCCTGCGTCTTCTGCAAGTACCCCGGCGTTAAAATCGATCCAGTTTTTTTTCTTTTCTGCCAGCATACTGTTACTGGATATTTTTACCGTAGGAACCACAGACGCAAACGGCGTCCCGCGCCCGGTCGTAAACAGCACGATCTGCGCCCCGCTTGCCGCCAGCGCGGTAGCCGCCACCAGGTCGTTCCCAGGCGCGGACAGCAGGTTCAGCCCCGGCGTTTGTACGCGTTCCCCATACGCTAACACGCCGGATACCGCTGCGCTGCCGGATTTTTGCGTACAGCCTAACGATTTATCTTCCAGTGTGGAAATTCCGCCTTTTTTATTACCTGGCGACGGATTTTCATAAATCGTCTGGTGATTTTCCTTAAAATACTGTTTAAAATCGTTAATCAGTGACACCGTCTGCGCAAACAGTTCCTTGGAACCGCAGCGGTTCATCAAAAGCGTCTCCGCACCGAACATCTCCGGCACCTCCGTCAGTACCGTCGTCCCGCCTTTGCTAATTAACAGATCGGAAAACCTGCCGACCAGCGGATTTGCCGTAATCCCGGAAAATCCATCGCTGCCGCCGCATTTCATGCCGATCACCAGCTTTGACGCGCTGATCTTCTCCCGCTGGAAGCGCGACGCATAGCTGATCAGCTCGTCCAGTATTTTTTCTCCTTCCTCCATTTCATCTTCACATTCCTGGCAGACCAGAAATCTGACCCGTTCTTGATCATATTCCCCAATATAACGTTTTAATTCCTCGATATTACTGTTCTCACAGCCTAAACCCAGCACCAGTACCCCGCCTGCGTTCGGATGTCTGACAAGGTCTGCAAGAATTGTCCTGGTATGTTCCTGGTCTTCGCCCATCTGCGAACAGCCATATGGATGCGTAAATGCAATCACTTCTTCCACGCTGCCCGTTACTTTTGCATTCGCGGTTTTTGCCATTGCCTGCGCAAGATTATTCACACACCCGACGGTCGGAATAATCCAGATCTCGTTACGCACGCCCGCTTGGCTGTCCGGCCGCAGAAATCCGTAAAAAAAGGCTTCTTCAGTCGGTTTGAGCGCCGTCTGCACAGGTTCATACGTATATTCCAACAAGTCTCCAAGCGCCGTTTTGATATTGTGTACGTGTACCCACTCCCCGGCGCGGATCTCTTCCTTCGCATGGCCGATTCGGAATCCGTACTTGATCACCTCGCGGCCGCACGCAATATTGCTTACCGCCATTTTATGTCCCGCCGGAATTGTCTCCAGCGCCTGTACCGCAGCCGTTTCCACACCCGGCGCACCGCCGTCCGCGGCTTGCAGCACAATCGTCTCCCCGGCCGCAATCTCACGAATCGCCACGATAACATTATCCTGTTCATGGATCTTAATAAAATCTTTCATACCGTTCACCCGCTCTCTTTTTCCGGCTTGCTTCTGTCTGCTTCTGTTCTCCCTCCATCACAGATCCCACACAGCCGTATCCATACTATTCCATTTGTACATAAATCGTCAGCAGCAGCGAAATACGATCCCTGCATAAGACTTGTCACTGCCAGTGAAAAATGCCCTGCGCCACTCGCTGCGGTCAGTGAAAATATTTCTCCATCGCCTTACGCATGCCTGATATACGGATCTCTGTAAGATCAGCGGCTACAGCCTGCTCCACTCCGTCTAACGCGCTTAAATCCCTTCCCCAGAAATCTGTGTTAGACAGCGCCGCATGTACGTACGCTTCGGTATCCATCTGACTGTGCCGCGCAAAAAATTCCAGTACTGCCGCATCATCCAGAATCTGGTATTCCTCTTCGCCGCGATGCCCGATCAGCGCCTTGTCACGGATTTCACTGCCTGTGTAAAACGCCAGCAGCGCAGCCAGCGAAAATGTCAGATGTTTCGGCAGTTTTCCAAACTGTTCCAAATATCCAAGAAAACTCGGCATACATCTTGCACGCCATTTGGACACGGAATTAAGGGAAATCGCAAGCAGCGCATGTTTGACATAAGGATTGTGGAACCTTGTAATC
>VSNY01000121.1 GCA_009774535.1 Lachnospiraceae bacterium | reverse complement strand
ATCTGTCCCTATTTCTATATCTATTAAAAATCCGGTAATCTTTACTCTTTTTCACATCTAAAAGCGAAATCTCTGTCTGATATTTTTGACATTTCGCAGCAGTTCAGATAGCCCATTGAACTGCTGTGAAATGTCAGCCTTCCTTTGCAGCAATGCAGCAATGCAAAAGTCTGAGGGCATTTTCCTTTATAGAAATCCCAAAGTCAAAATTACATAATATTTCATACTATTTTATATAAAGATACGATACAGTCTGGCCCCATGCGCCGCAACAGCGTCTTGCAAAAGATCTCCATCCAGCTGTATTTCCTGCTCCGTCCAAAGCTCTTTTGCACGCCAAGTCCTCCACTCCCTGTCTGTATCCGCAAACAGTTCCACATCCGCAAGCCTGCATACAATCTCTTTTTGTATATCCTCGAAATTAAAAAATGCTATATACGCTTCCCCATTCTGTACATTCTGGCAGCTCCAGACTGCATGGCTGCCATCTTTTTCCACCTGACTGCCGACATAACTGCTGTGTGTCAGCTTCAGCACTTCTTTTCTTGTCAGCAGCCACAGTGTCCATTCATCCAGCAGCGTCAGTTCCGTTCCAATCATTAACGGCGAACCAAAGATACACCACAATGTCATCATTGTAATCTGTTCCTCTTTAGAAAAACGGGTATCCCACTCCTTTCCAAATCCTTTCCCCAGTTTTCCAAGCGGAAGCATATCACAATCCGGATACGAGCCTTTCCCCACATGTGTCTGCCATAGTTCACAGCGGTCAAACATATTGCGCAAAAGATCCCATTGATCCCAAAAATCATCCGTAATGCGCCACATATTAGCATAGGTTTTATAATGCCACGCCTGTTCGATCAGGGCAGGCCCGGGTGAAAGCGACAGCACTATGCTGCGTCCGGACTTTTGGATGGCACGCTGCAGCATTTCTACTTCATGTGCAGCGGAGTACTGGTTTTGCGGGTAGAGATTGGTGTTGCAGATATCATCGCATTTAATGTAATCCACACCCCATGCGGCATACATGCTGATAATAGAATCATAGTATTCCTGCGCGCCCGGCGTATGGTTCCGAACGCCGTACATATCCGGGTTCCATCCGCAAATGGACGACGGGTTTGCTATGCGGTCAGCGGTAGTATCTGATCCAAAAACCGGAAGGTGCTGATGAGCGGCAGCCCTTGGAATCCCTCTCATAATGTGAATACCGAATTTCAGCCCCAAACCATGGATATACGCCGCCAGCGGCCCAAAACCTTTTGCATCAGCCGCAGACGGAAAACGTACCGGATCCGGCTGCAGCCTTCCATACTCGTCCATACATACTTCTCCAAATGGAATATACTGATACATCTCCCGCATGGAACCTGCGTTTTTCGCATACCATTGGATATCCACCACAATATATTCCCATCCTGCGTCTTTCAGGTGTTTCGCCATATAATCCGCGTTTGCTTTTACCTGTTGTTCATTTACGGTTGTATCATAATAATCATAACTGTTCCAGCCCATTGGAGCTTGATCTGTCTTGTACTTTATCATTTTTTATAACCGCGGCGGGCATTCTTTTTAACGGTTTCGTCCGCTCTGATGTATGTATAAGCACTGTAATTATTAAAAATTTTCAGCAGACTTTATACAGACTATTCCTTTGTGCGATCACATTGAATGCCTGCCGTTTCTCCTTCCTCATTTATTCTAAAAAATGCAATAAACAGCTGTTTGAAACTTTTATAACTTGATTGGTATTATCAAAGGTGTATCCGGGCGCGAAATTCAATTATTTCACAATAATCCTCCCCTGCACCCCCGCAGAACCCCCCGAAATCTTTCCACCCAGCTCTTCCCTCAAATATTTCTCCAGCACCTGGCGGTCCAGCATCATCTGCCTATTCAAAAATACATAATCCCGAAACATCCCAAACCCGTCGCCGCCTTCCAGAAGTAAATAATCCGTCGACGCAAGCGTATACGTTTTTCCCGGATTCAGTTCCAGGTATTCTCCGGTCTTTTGATCCATAATCTGCACTTCCTGCACCCGGCGCCTTCCGGCTACTTCCGCAAACATCCCCTGCTCGTCCTGCACACAGGAAGATTCTACGCTTGTATCTACTGCAAAGCGGATGCCGGATACCTGCAGAAATCCTCCGGATTCCCCAACCGGGCCATCCGCGTTTTCCGGCTCCTTTTCTATATTTCGACAGGCAAATTCCAGCAAGTCCAAAATGTCCTGCCCGGTGCATGCCACTGCACACAGCTGATTGCCAAACGGGAATACCTGCAGGATATCCTGCTGTGTGACTTCACCTGCCGGAATCCCGGCACGGATTCCGCCGCCGTTTACAACCGCAAGATCCGCACCGGATATGACACGAAATGCATCCGCGCACAAGTTGCCGATCGCCGTCTCCCGGCAGCGCACCATACGGTTGCCGCTTTTACTGTTTACAGACAATTCCGCATCTGCATACGCTGCCACTTCCTGTAACTGTTCTTCGTATTGCGCCAGAATGCTGAGAACAGATGTCTCCATCTGACTGGCTGCTTCTTTGGAGATCAGCGTCGTCTTTAATGTATCGTCTGAAAGCTGCTGTGTGCCTTTTGTATCAATGATGAGGCATCCCACGTTTGCAAGCCTGCTTCCTGTAGAACTAAGCAATACTTCTCTGCCTTCTTTATTTTTAACCAGTTCCTGCCCGATCACCGAATGGGAATGACCGTCGAGTACGGCGTCGATTCCGGATGTATGCGCGATCACATCGATGGAACGGTAAGGCTGCACACTTTCAGCTGTTCCCAGATGCGCAAGCGCAATCACATAATCTGCGCCTTCCTGCCTGGCCTGGTCTGCGGCAGACTGCACAGTGTCATAAAGCCTGGTTCCCTGCTCTCCCTGGCAGAATTCATATGTGTAATTTCCCTCTTCATCCATAAATTCCGCCGGAGAGGAAGATGTGATTGTCTCAGGCGTACTAATGCCGATAAAGGCTGCCCGGATTCCATCGTAATCAAGTATGGCATAGGGTTCGGTAACTGTCTTTCCCGTTTTGGCATCTAAAAAATTGCATGATACATACTGCGCCTTAGAGCGTTTTTCAGTCAGCTCTAAGATCCGCTCCATTCCAAAATCAAACTCGTGGTTGCCAAATGTACACAGATCGTATCCAGCCTCATTCATCAGATCTATCATATATGCACCTTCGGAAAGCAGCCCCGCCGCATCGCCCTGAACCGCATCCCCACAGTCGGCCAGTGTTACATATGGACTGATCGTTTCCGCCCAGTCTTTGATGGCCGCAAGCCCGGCGAAACCGAGCGAATGCTCTTCTGTTTCCGCCGCACAGTGCATATCGTTTGTATATAAGATTAAAATCGGTTCCGTACTGCGGTTTTTACTGTCGACGGTTCCTTTCTTTGCCAGCTGCCAGGTAACGGCAGCAGAGGCAGACGCTGCTAAAACAATACTGCTAACCAGCAGCAGGGAGATGTATTTTGTTGTAAGATGATCTTTGATGATGTGAAATCTTTTCATTTTATGCTTTGCTCCCTGTGCCAAATTGTTTCAGCTCTTCCATCATTGCCGGACGGTTCTTATACAAAACTCTCCATTCCTCTACGATTTCTGACACTTTTTCCTGTCCGCCTTCGATCTGTAACATTCTGCGCAGCATAGAAGCCCACTCCTGATAACGCCTGCGGTCTGCTGCAAGTGACGCCATCTCTTTTAATTCATCTGCGTATTTTTGCAGCAGCTGCTGCGGGTAATGTTTTTTCAATACACCTTCATACTGCTGTACCGCATACAGCCCTTTTGCCTGCAATACAAAATCCAGCAGCCTGTCGTAAAGCGCTTCTTCCTGATAGAACTGTTCCACATGCGCACCGACAGGCAGCGCCGAGAATAGTTTTTCCCGTACCTGCGCCCACTCCTGCTCTGTATAAAGGCTTTTGAATTCCCGAAAATCTTCCAGGCTCCCGGCATTGTCTTTGGTGACCAGCTGCCAAAGCTGCTGCTTATATTCTTCCTGTCTGCCGCTTATATGGTACACCTCTTTGAGCCGGATGCTGAATTGCCTGGCCAGCCCCGGCATACCAGCATCCATCACAAGGCTTTCTTTTAATGCGGCAATCGCCTGGTTATAGTCTTTGTGTTCCACACACTTGTCAATGTAATATTCACGAACTTTAGCGCAATCCCAGTGTTCTTTACAGTAACTTAGGATCTCCTGCCCGGAAGTTCCTGCTTCTTCCAGCAGACGGATATGGTACATGGCCCATTTCTGGGTATGATATCTGGCGGTCCAGCTGTCGGCGTCCCGCTTTTCTTCCTGCGCCTTTTGTCTGGTATAAGCAAGTTTTTCCTCCAGATATTCCCTGCCGGAAAATCTACTCATCAGCACCTGTTCCATATAATCTTCCATATAATCCGTTAATTCACCGTCCAGACGCCTGGTAACCCAATCATAAATTCTGCGCTCCGTCCGCGCATCCGCACAATCCAAAACCTCGCTCCAGATTTCTGCACACCGCTCCATCAGCATCCCAAGCCCGCCGTCAGAATCATCCAAATCTACTCCGCCGGCTTCCATAAAAACATGGCTCGTAAGCTCAAATGCTTCCGCATAATTCTGATCATCCAGCATCGTCTGCACCTGGTCGTCAAGAAAAGCTTCCATTTCATTCATAAATGCGGACGCTGCCTGGTAAGGAATAACATTTTCCCATCCAAGGTATTTTTTCACCACTCCCCTGACCTGTTTTTTATATGCCTGCATATCTGACTTGGTGATCTCATGGCTGACAAATGCGCGGAATTTTTTTAAAAGCAGTTCGTCCTTTGATAAAAGCTGAATCAGAAAATCCCGTACTTCCCCTTCTTGTGCCTGATTCACAACCTGGACAGCCGGATGCTGCGTATGGTTTGTATGTTTTTTTATGCTGTGTTCCATTTCCTGTCTCCTGTAATGTATTTCCTGTCGAGCCTCCTGGTATTTCGGAATCATTTACTGAAATGCCATAGAAATCCCATTTAACCTGATATCATCCAGATATTTGTAAATAGCGTGATCATCATAATTTCCCAAACAATGCCTTTTCATCTGGATCGCCCGAAACATCAACGCATACTCATTGGTCAAAGAGGTATCAAAAACACCCAGATCATCCGTATTAATGGATACCCATAAATCAGGCGTTTTTTCATCCTGATTCAGATAATATTGATTAAATGTCAAAATCGGATGCCTGTCATAATAAGTAAAGGTACCAATCAAAGCATTGGACGTTGGATTGCACTCAATCGCAATTTCGTTTTTAAACACTTCCAGACGCATCGCTTGCTGCAAAGAAGCCACCAGATCCACATACCATGCTTCGATCTCAATCGCCTGCGGCTGCAGCCCGGTCAGTTTTACTTCCTGATCAAAGTGATATGCATAATACAATTCTGCGACAACTGGATTTTTGCGATACTTGTCCAGCCCGTCTCTTGCCATATAGGATGCGTAATCATCGTAACGGGTTTTTGCGTAATTTTCGTTATAGTATCCATTCCGATACATGTCAGGATGATCCCCGCGCAGCTTCCAGCTTTGGTAATACAGCTCCAAAATTTCCCCGTAACCTGCTGCCTGAATTGCCGGAGCAAAAATCTCGGCAAAAAGCGTCCTTGCCCGTTCCATGAGCATTGTTCTGTGATCCGCTCCAATCGGCACGTTTAGCTCCAATGAACGGTACAGCATCCAGACCAGATTGTCCAGATAATCTTGCTTCGTCAAATAGATATTCTTTCGCTTTCGCAAATAATAATCTTTTGGATTCACACCCAAAGCCAAAGCATGTCCCAGCCGGTCCCCTTTTTTTAACTCCAAAAACTGGATCGTCTCATCGATTGCCCGCAAGCCATCGGGGATATCTAAAAAATCTTCACCAGCATGAAAAGTAATGCCAAGATGTGGTCTATGACAGTTGTGATCCATCGGATCACAGCTGGTTCCGGCATGTTCATCCATACATCTTCTTAGAAAACGAAACTCTGTTGCAAACGTCTCGGGGCGGCATCCGATTTCCAGGGAGCAGGCATCGATCCCTTTGATCCTGCATGCCGTATCCGGAAATTCCTTCATAATTTTTGCCAGTGCTTTTGCCTGTACTTGTGCGTCTTCACGGACATTGCAGTTCCTGGGCCGCAAAAAATAACGGTGATTTATAAACTCTTCTTTTTGAAACGGCCTTTTTCCAAAATGAATCACATAATACTGAACCTTCTTAAAATAATCATGCATGTCCGTTGCTTGCCCATCCTTACGACATGCAAATGCCGTCAACTGATCCAGCTGGCTAATCTCTTTCCGAAATAACTGGTGGGTTTTCCTGGGCATAATACGCGTTTCCAGAAGGCATAAAGCATTATCTTCCATCGCGCCGCAGATGCCAATACGCTGTGCCTCTGCCCAATATTCTTTGCGAAGGCCAAAAAACTGATTTTTCCTGTCTTGATATTCAGAAAAATTCACAAACCCTGTTCGTTTATTTACCTGAATCAACTCACTTCGGAAATTACTCTTTATAAGCAAATACAAGTAAAAAAGTGAGGATTCCAACGTCATAAATTGTCCGCAAAACTGCATAGCAAAACAATGGTATAAAAAAGCCCGCTCGCCAAAAAGAATACGATGATGATCCTCTTTATCCACAAAGCCCAATTTACGGCAAATCGCATAATCCAGACTTTTGAAACTTCCATCCGGCTGCCTGAACTTCTCTCCCTGATACAGACAGAGTGTCTCTGTCATTTCTCTCACGGAAAATGCCAGCGGAAATAAATAAAATTCACGAAACTTTTCTCTTAATTCATCTGCATCCAGCAGGTCCATGACGCGCTCAAATAACAACGCCCGGATCAAAGCCGCATATGCCAGCCTTTCTTTCCAGTCCAGCACATTATCCAGAATGCCTCGTGATACATGATAATCCAAATTTTGCTGAAACTGGTGTTTATCATCCAAAAACCTCGCAATCTGTTCCGGATGATTCATCAGACAAGCCCAAGACAGCGGAAATGACTGTGTAGACCCATGATGATGGAAATGATTTTCTGCAAGCCCCCGCTGCACCAGCTCCTGCAAGCGTCTGTCATCTGTCTTTAAGACCGGCGGCCAGCAAAAAGCAATATCTTTTCTTGCCCTGCCAAATCTGCGCGTATCCTGATCCGCCAGCCATGCTGTCACAAAAAGATCCTGCCCCAGCCTGGAAGTAATAGAATTCCAATTCAATACCTGCTCCATCCTGCAGACAGGCTGATTGTTCTGAATGGATAAAACGGATGCGGCATACTGATACAATAATGTAAATATACCATTTTCTTTATCAGAAGATATGGATTGATCAATTTCTTCATATCTGAGCTTCATTTCACTCTGTGAATATTCCGGAAAATTCAATATCGCAAAATGATCATAAGACGCATATCCATAATTATAATAATTTAAACGAATCCCTGCCTGGTCACCGCCATAATATTCCTCCACGATATTTTCCAAAACAATTTCCGGAGTAGTCCGCCGGAAAATCAGATCCAAATCCTCTCTGTGTTTATGCATGGATTTTCCCCCATCATTTTCCTTCTATAAATTGTACCCGAATTTCTTCTAAACCACGGTCATACATATTCACATATTTTCGTAATATATTTGGAATATTATATGGTGTGTTGACAAATCCATAGGATTCCAATTCATCAAATTGAAATTTTTGATAAAATGCTGCAATAAAGTCCGTATATTTTTGATCATCACTGTTCTGATAAGGAGAATCGTAAATCGCCTGCGCCACATGACTTTGCACATCATAATTGGCAACAACATTCCGGACTGAAATCAGGTAATCTGCATTTCCAGCATCAACTCCCTGGCTGGATTCTTCAGAGTTATCCGTATCTTCCATGGAATTGCTTTCCATCTGCACATCATTTATTTCCAAGTTGTACAGCAGCTTCCATATCGGATTTAATAAATTAAATTCTAACTTTCCATCTGCGTCTGCATCATCACAAAACAAATCAATAAACTTCCTGCATTCTGTATTTATAATTCCACGCTCATCAAAAAATTCATCTTCGCTAATCTCACATGAAATGCCTGGTATATGATTCTCTTTTGAATCAGGGCTTCCCGCATAAATGCCTTTTGCAGTAAACTGTTTAATAGACTGAATAATCTGTCTTCTTTCAGACACCGAATTTTTATGTTCCGGAATTTCCAAAAACCACAGATTCACAAACATAGTAAATACCGCCTTCATAGCCACTTTCATATTGGTCATTGTAACAAAACTTAACACTTTTGAAAAAATTTTGCCCAAAGGCCCCTTAAAATTTATAGAAAAAAATAATCCTTGTTTCTTATATGTCTCAGTTATTTGTCCATAAATGGAAAGAATCGCTTCTTCATCATGACTCTTGAAAGCCAAATCAAGCTTTTCCAGCAGATCTTTTTCAACCGGACTCAGATTTTTCGTACACCAATAATCAAAAAAGTACTGTGAAAATATATTTATATTCTGCCGCACGCTCGCCAATCCGTCCAAATCTTCAGTGCGGTAAACCTCATCACAGACTACATTATTCATTTCTGATAACAATTTTACCAGATGCGTCAATTCCCGCATTTTTCTAGGAAACAGTATCTTTTGTACCTCTTTGCTGCAAAACAGCATTCCTGTACGCGAATACAAGATCTTTACAAGCTGGACATAAATTCCCTCTGCGTCTACGCTTCCCTGATCACGCAGCTTCAGCAGATTTTTTCCATTCTTATTCATATAGCAAAACGAAATGCTCTCAGGATTTTCATGTATGATCTTTTCTATTTGCGGAAGATTGATCCGGTGTCCGACAGGCAGTACCTTCTCAAGATATTGAGCGGCAATATCATAACATTCCATTGCCTCAAATCCAATATTCTGCGCGATTAAGGTTGCATAATTCCCCATATATTTTTGTGTAATCGCATAGGTCAGCTGTCTGAAATCGACAGCAATTAATACAATCACATTTGCTATGGACAGATAATTGCGAATATCCTCGCAGATATGGAATACCTCTTCTGTCGCAAGATCCGTATCGTCAATCGGTACTACCAGATATTGATTATCATCTGTTTTTTTACAGACCAGTTCCAACAGCCTGTCGATCAGATTCTGCAAATTTTCTTTAAAGGCGGCGCTGCTGCTGATCTGTGCCAGATCTTCCAGATTATCAATGCCCCAATCTTTTTCGCGTCCTAACTTCAAATAATCAATATTCTTAAAACATTTTCGGAAAAGTGGAGTAATATCATTGACCATCCGCACTTTTTCCCGGTCACTTCTCATTCCATAACTACACTCACTTTTTATCTGTCTGTCAAATAAATAAAACAGTCTCGTAAGCAGCACCTGCAGAACAGATTCTTCCTTTGCCAAAGAAGAGGGATCAATAGAATCCAGAATAATAAACGAATGCTCTTTTACATTTTTGACCGTTTTCTTCCATTCTTTTGGACAATGATCATCCATAAGGATATCTTCAGCCCTGACATCTTCTTTCAGCCATTTTGCAACGGACTGCATAAAACTGGTTTTTCCCTGCCCTCTCTGACCAGAGAACACAAGGATATTGTTGCCCATTCCGTTCATGCTTTCTTTTTGTTCTTTTTGCCTGTTCTTAAACTGCGACAATTCCAAGATCATCTGCTCCAGAACCGAAAATGTCTGCATGTACTGTTCGGCAAATAAATCATCCCCGGAAATATGTTCCGCTATTTTAGCTTTATACTCATCACCCTGATAGATTGTTATTTTCTTACTCATTCATTTCTCCCCCAGCCTGATCCACAGATCTATGCCGTCTTTTTTGTCTTACAGCATATATAACAAATATTTATGATAGCTTTCCTTAAGAGATAACTGGCGCAGCAAAAAACTCTGCTTCTCTTCCTCACTGTCAAACTGAATTTTCCGAAGATAGCCTTCATCTACCCATTCATCCGCCTTTTGCATAATCATCCCTAATGCCCGGATAAATTCCCAGAACCCATTTATCCTGTCACTGTCAAATCCCAGCTCCATCCTGCTGCTAAACCTTTCCAATTCTCCCCTAAAGTCAATCTTCCATTTCCTGCACTCGGCCTGCACCGATGCAAGCATCGGCAAATATTCGTAAAAACGAAGCGGCTCTAACAGCAAAGACAATTCGCCCGCCTTTGCAAACTGTGCATATCCTACTACATCCATATTGTTCGGTGCATAGGATGACAATGACAATATTCCGGCATCCATCATCTGCATAAAATAGGCAATTAATAATTCAGCCCCCCGCGATTCATACCCGCTGCACAATTCTGTCAGTATAAAACAGCATCCGCGTACCTGCCGTTCTGAGCGCCTCGGACTCATATAATATGGCGCCTGCGTGATCCGGCAGGCTGACTTTTCTTCCTGCCAGCCCCTGCTGTAAAAATATGATTCCAAACGTCTGATGATGCTGTCTTGCAATAACGCATAGTCTGCAGGATGCTCGTTTGTCGAAAGCTCTAAAACCTTGTAAGAATCTGGAATTACACGTTCAAACATTTCTGTCATTTCATCCCGATCAAATAATTTCCGCAGCAGCAGATCCCTGAGTAAATCACAGGTGCGATGCAGCGTGTCAAAATTATAATTCCTGGCCAGCTTTTGTATCTCTTCGGAAACAAATTCCGATTCCTCTTCTTCTGGCTGAATTCTAATCTGAAAGCGCTCCAGAAAATCATAAAGTACCACGTTACTAAACAGCATGGTAAGGAACTCGTTAAATGTCCTTTTGCCTGGAATATCAGAAAGCAGCTGCATCATCCGCTGAAAATCTGTATTTCCTACCCGATTTTTCACCTCATCCCATAACATAACCGTTACGTCCATATGCAAATTTGGCAAAAAAACAAATGGAATGGCAAGATACCCTTCGGTCTCCTTTACTTTTACAAAACGCAATGATAGAACCGCTTTTTTTCTGTTTCCTGTACCGATAAAAGCAACCGATGTATATTGATACGTATTTTGATATTTTGTGCAGATCAGTTCCTGCTTCTTTCGGATATCTGCCATCTGCTCTTCCCCGATTGCTCTGGAACAGACATAGCTGGTATTGGACAGACCGGAGCAAAGAATCCATTCGGAAATATTGCTGGAAAAGGAATGCAGAAATCTGGCATTTTCTCTGCGCATATATTTCATCTTTTCTTCATACTGTCCATAAAGCAAAACTTCCTGATCTGTCCGCGCATAAACATAAATCTGCACAGCGGCGGCCAGCGCACGGCGGATATCCCGCGGATCACGGTCTGGAAGGTATTCTGTAAGCCTGTTTTCCATTTCTTGGATCAGATGGTTAAAACTCCTCCCATGCAAAAGCTGTTCATCGCATAACAAGATTGATGGAAAGCTGCCTGTTTCTTTATAAATATCAGCCATTTTTCTACATTGCAGAATCAGGGAAGCATCCGTCAGAAACAGAGCTGCACTGTTTTCTTCCATTTTCTTTCCAGTTATCTTTTCCAATAATAATGCCAGTATATAACTGCGGCGGACTACAAATACAACATAATCCCATTTCCCATAGATTATGTTTTTATACCACTGACATAGCTCTTCCAGTATTTCTTTATGAAAGATTTTTTCGGCTGATTGTTGTATTTTTTTCATATTCACCATCATCCTTTAATGCCTTTCTTTTACTATATCATAACCATCCAAAATTGCAACAAAAACGAGCAAAGCACAGAGATTTCGCTTTTAGTATTTATATTTATTCAATTATAGATTTTTAAAGAATAGGGATAAAAAGAAGAATGC
>VSNY01000120.1 GCA_009774535.1 Lachnospiraceae bacterium | reverse complement strand
AAATCTGTCCCTATTTCTATATCTATTAAAAATCCGGTAATCTTTACTCTTTTTCACATCTAAAAGCGAAATCTCTGCAGAGGGCGAAACTATGAGGATATTTATCATCGAGCTTAGAAAAGAAAAGCGTACAGGTATTATTCCGCTCATGCTTGCAGTTGGCGTTTTGGGGGCGGCATATGCCTTTTTGAATTTTATTGTGCGCAAAGACGCTCTTTTCAATCTGCCGTTAGCTCCTATGGACGTGCTGCTTACACAGTTGTACGGCATGATTATGGTTTTAAATATGTTTGGTATGATAGTCGCCGCTTGTATGATTTACAATATGGAATTTAAGGGAAGTGCCGTTAAGAAAATGTATATGCTTCCGATCAGTCTTCCAATTATGTATATTTGTAAATTTTTGATCATAACGATGATGCTTTTGATTGCAATCGTTTTGCAGAATTTGGCGCTTGTAAAAATTGGTCTGACAGAATTACCAAAAGGAGCATTTGAATTTGGGACGCTGCTGTCTTTTGCCGGATATTCATGGATTACGTCAATGCCTGTATTATCTTTTATGATTTTTGTATCTTCCCGGGCTGAAAATATATGGGTGCCTCTTGGTATCGGTGTTGCAGGATTTTTAAGTGGTATGGCGTTGGCTGCATCGGATCATATGCTGCTTTGCGCACATCCCTTTGTGATTATGTTAAAACCTGCTGTTGCCATGAGTACACAGCCGGATATTGTAGTTGTAATTTTCTCAGCGATTGAAACAGTTCTTTTCCTTATATCCGGATTATGGGCTGCTAAAAATCTGCGTTATGAATAAAGAGAGGTGTACGGTATGAGCTTTTTAGAGCTGCTTAAAATCGAGTTTATAAAAGTAAAACGAGGTAAAATAATTCCTCTGATTTTCATTGCGCCGCTGTTAGTCGTTGCTTCCGGGGTGGCAAACCTGCAGCGTTATTTTTCGCCGGAATATACAAACGCATGGGCGGCTATGTTTATTCAGAGCGCATTGGTTTATGCCTATGATCTGCTTCCGTTTAGTATGATTGTTGTATGTGTGATGATTGCGGGACGAGAAGCGGGGAACAACGGAATGCTGAAAATGTTAGCTTTGCCCGTCAGCCGCTATGCGCTTTCAGCCGCAAAATTTTGTGTGCTATTGTTTTATTTAGCTATGGAAATGGTTATTTTTCTTGTTGTTTTTGTGATCACAGGATTGATCGCAACGAACCATACGGGTATTACAGAAACATTGCCGTTCCTGTATTTACTCAAGTGCTGCGGGGGGGGGTATTTCTTACCATGCTCCCCAGTGTGGCCGCAATGTGGGCGATTACAGTATTATTTGAAAAGCCATTGCTGTCCGTTGGTTTCAATCTGCTCCTTGTAATTCCTGGTATACTGGTGGCGAATACACCGCTTTGGGTTGTTTACCCTTATTGTTATAGCGGTTATTTGGTTTCCTGCGCGCTGCATGACTTTACGGCGAAGGGTGTTCGCACTGGATTTACCTTGTTTCCGTTTTTGCCATGTGCAATTCTGATTTTTGCATTGGTATTTGCAGCGGCGGTCGCACGTTTTGGAAAAAAAGAAATGAAGTAAGCTGCGGCGGGAGTGATCTGAGCTGTTACGTATTTTATAAAAACAGCAGGCAGAAATCTTGACAGGGTCAAATGGATCGTATATATTAGTATCAGCGGTACATGTCTGGTGTTGTTATAGATACAGAAAGAGGGGGGATTTTATGTCAGTTACAGAAACGGAACCAAAAAATAATCCAGAGTTGTCCGCAACGGAGGATGTTCTTATTACAAGGAACGACAGGATGATAACAAAGCTGACGAATCCAAATCAGGACCGGATTCGGATTGCAAAATCTCACACAGGTCAAAAAATTTCGTATGCCTGGCATAAAAAATTTCTGCGCTGGTTCGCAGCTTTTGGGCTGATTTTACTGGCTGGTATTGGTGGAATCGTTTCTGGTAAATTCCCCCCAAATAGAACATATGATATTGTCCTGGCGTCCGGCAGCAGTGACGACCGTCCATCGGAATCGGAAGAAACGAATGCGTGGGTGGAAATGCTCAGAAGAATTCCTAAAAAAGAGTTCCGGTCAGCGGTATCTTACGAAGAAAACCGTAACGGCGTCTGCAAAAGAAATCATGTTGTTTTGCTTGCAAAAAATAAAGATGCTGATTTCCGGTTATATGGTTATGAGACCCGGCGTCAAACACGCGGTCTGATCGCGAATTATCAAGGAACCTGGTCTTATTTTGATCTTTACTGGGATAGCTGGCATTTTCCGCCTGCGCTTTACTGGGGAGATTTTGATGGGGATTCGCAGGAGGAAATTGCCATGATTTCGCCAGGTGGATACGGGACAGGAACTGCGATCGACAGTCTGGGGATCTTTGAGATTGGCCCGGATCATACGCTTTCTTATACGGAGGTGGATGTAATGTCTTGGTCCTGGGTGAAACAGCAGTTAAAACCGCTGATAAAGTTTGATCGAACAGAAGGGAAAGTGCGGATTCCAAAAAAGGATGGAAGCGTTCATGAGATTGATCTGACTACTTCGCCAGAGTATCAGCAGGAAAAAGATCAGGTCAGAGTGGTATACAATACATGGATTTCTTTCCAGGTGCAGGGAGATCAGATCAAAATGCTGGTCCAAGTGTTTGGATGTGCGAACGCTTCGATGTGTTATCTGTCTGATGTTGAAAATACAATCATTGCTTTTGATCTGTTGTATCACGATCAGACATTTACGGTCGGTATGCCTTAGAACCGCAGCCGTTTGGGCAAATTCTGACCGTTTTTAAGAGATACATGATCGCAGCCGGTTAATCCGGCTGCGGATTTTTGTCTATAATGGTTCCGTCTTCTAAAAACGTTACGTTTTTTGACAAGTCTTCCATATAATTATAAAAGTCTCCGCGGGCTGCGGGATCGGTTACCAGAGAAGTGCAGGAAAGAGATGCTTTTGCCGGAAGCATCTGCCATTGTGCGTCTTGCTGGTCTGTCAAAGTAACTTTCGCGATGGCAGTCTGTTCAATATTCTGATAAAATATAAAATTCCCAAGACTGTAAAAAATAGGTTTTCCGTTATAAAATTCCACACCCTGCAGCACATGCGGATGCGCTCCGATCACAGCGTCAGCTCCGGCGTCAATCAATGCGTGCGCAAGGGTTACCTGATATTCTTCAGGCGTTGTGCTGCGTTCGATTCCCCAATGGACATATACACATAAAAAGTCGCATTCTGCACGCGCATCTTTTACGGCGGCCAGCAGACGCGACGGATCGTAGGCGGAAAAGACACCTGGCTGTGCGTTTTCGACATTCCACGACACAGTCGGGAAGACACGGGATGCGGCAAGAAATCCGAAGGTATGTCTGTTTGCTTTTTTTCGGATCGGTTTTGCCGCGCGTTCGAGTGAATTTCCTGCTCCTGCATAGGAGATACCTGCTTCCCGCAACGTATGGAAGGTATCTAAGAGCGCGTCCGTGCCGTAGTCCAGCACATGGTTGTTTGCAAGTGTAACCAGATCAATGCCGGATTCTGACAAAATCCGGACATAAGAGGGATCAACACGGAATGTAAATTGTTTATTCAAAGCCTGTGTACCGCGCGTGCTGTATGGAAATTCATTGTTGACCATTGTCACATCAGCCTGCTTTAACTCTTTTCGCAGTTCTTTAGATAAAATTCCCTGTATACCGGATTGCTGGTAAGCGGCAAGAACATAGTCGCTTAGATATACGTCTCCGGCAAATACCAGCGTGGTATCTTTCGGCGGCTCTGGTTTTTTCGCCGTATTTTTTAATGCATTTTCTGCTGCATTTTCTGCTGGCTTTTTTGTTGGTTTTTCTGCCGGCTTTTCTTTTTGACTGGCAGCGGCTGATTCGGCCGGGCTGTCGTTTGCTGGTGTATGCTTGCTGGCTGAAGGATGAAAGGCCGTTTGCGGTCTGGTATCTTTTTGGTCTGCAAGGATGATTTGCATCAGGCAGACCGAAAGGATGCCAAGCAGAAAAAGGGATACAATCAGCACACTTTTGATCAAAGCATTCCGGATGTTTCTTTTCCTGTTATTTTTTTCTCTTGTTTATTCTTTCTTTTTCCCAAGTATCTGCAGTCCTCCTTTTCAAAATTGTAACAGACTGATTATACGTCAGTTCCAGGAAATGGGCAAGTATTCGTCAAAATCATCCCTTATTTTTCAAAACAAACGGTTTTTTTCATATTATTTTAGAAAAAACGCAACGAACTATGTACATAGGGAGAAGGTTTGAGCCATAATAAAAACGTAAAATATTGTAAAAAAAGTGAAAATTGCAGAGTTAACGACAAATTTCGACATTTTCAATGTGACTGTTTCTTTATGATAGGAGAACAGGAGAAATCTGCCTTTTTCTCAAAAATCTGTAGTTTTCACAAAGTTACTGACGATTTTAGGAGGTTAAACTAATGGCTCAATTAAATGTAGCGATCGCAGATGATAATGAAAAAATGGTACAGCTTTTAGGAGATATCGTTAAAAGCGATAAAGAGCTGAACGTGGTCGGTGTTGCGAAGGACGGCGTGGAAGCTTGTGAGATGATCCGTATAAAAGAACCGGATATTGTACTGTTGGACATTGTAATGCCAAAGCTGGATGGACTTGGCGTGCTGACCAAGATCAATAATGACCGTTCGCTCAAAAAACATCCGGCATTTATTATGATCAGCGCGATCGGGCAGGAGAAGATTACAGAAGATGCGTTTAGTCTGGGCGCGGATTATTACATTATGAAACCATTCGACAACGAAATGGTCATTAACCAGATCAAGCTGATCCGTGACCGCAGCATGAAGAAAGGAAACGAACCAAGGAAGACGAACGCATATGAAAAATACCAGGAGCCTGTTGAACGGGACCTGGAGGCAGATGTTACAAGTATTATTCATGAAATCGGCGTACCTGCGCATATCAAAGGATATCAGTATTTGCGGGAAGCAATTATGATGTCCGTAAATGATATTGAAATGTTAAATTCCATTACAAAAATCTTATATCCAACCATCGCAAAGCAGTTCCAGACAACACCAAGCAGGGTAGAGCGAGCCATCCGCCATGCAATTGAAGTAGCCTGGTCAAGAGGGAAAATGGATACCATTGACGAATTGTTTGGTTATACGATTAACAATGGCAAAGGAAAACCGACAAATTCGGAATTTATTGCGCTGATTGCAGACAAAATCAGGTTGGAATACCGTACGAAATAGAGTATAATATCCGTATAGGCAGATATGCCATATTATACATTTCGGAGGAATTTTCATGAAAAAAATATTATTTGTAACATCTGAGGCAGTACCTTTTATTAAGACGGGCGGCCTTGCGGATGTAGCAGGTTCACTGCCGCAGTATTTTGACCGTTCTAAATATGACGTACGCATCATTCTGCCGAAATATGTCTGTATGAGTGAAGAACGAAAAGCGCAGATGCGGTTTTGTTCGCGTTTTTATGTCAGGCTCAGCTGGCGGAGTCAGTATGTGGGCGTGCTGGAAACGAAAGTGGAGGGGGTTACCTATTATTTTATTGACAACGAGTATTATTTTGCAGGAGCAAAGCCTTACAACAATATTTATGAAGATGTAGAAAAGTTCGCCTATTTTTCCAAAGCGGTGCTGGAAGCGCTTCCGGTCATCGGATTTTGTCCGGATATCCTGCACTGTCATGACTGGCAGACCGGGCTGATACCAGTATATCTCAAAAATGAATATCAGAAAAAAGGGCATCCAAAGGAAGCGTTTTATCAGGGCGTTCGTACCATTTTTACTATCCATAATCTGCAGTTTCAGGGGCGTTGGATGATACAGGCGGTGAAAGACATTACGGGACTGCCGGAACATCTTTTTACAGCAGACAAGTTGGAAGCATATGGAGAGGGAAATTACCTGAAAGGCGGCGTGGTGTATTCTGACATTATCACGACAGTAAGTAAAACATATGCCGGCGAGATCATGACCCCAAGCGGCGGGGAAGGCCTTGACGGCCTGATGCGGGCAAGACAGAAAGATCTCTATGGAATTATGAATGGTCTGGATTACGAGGTATTTAATCCGCAGTCAGATACGTATATTTGGGAAAATTACGGGATCAGCAACCGGGCTGAAGGTAAGCTGGCGAATAAACGCAGGCTCCAGCAGCAGCTTGGGTTTTCGGAAGATGACGGGACATTGCTGCTTGGCATCGTTACGCGTATGACCAACCAAAAAGGCATGGATCTGGTCGAAGCAGTACTGGATGAGCTTTTGGCAGACGCACGTATTCAGATCGTCGCGCTTGGGACCGGACAGACAAATTTTGAAAATATGTTCCGGCATTATGCATGGAAATATGAAGACAAACTGTCAGCAAATATCTGTTATTCCGAAGAACTGGCGCACCAAATTTATGCGGGATGCGACGCGTTTTTAATGCCGTCACTGTTTGAGCCATGCGGGCTTAGCCAGCTGATCAGCATGCATTATGGAACCGTGCCGATTGTGCGAGAAACAGGCGGCTTAAAAGATACCGTGCAGGCTTATAACCGTTATGACCAGACGGGTACAGGCTTTAGTTTTTGCAATTTCCATGCAAGGGAAATGTTGTCCGCATTGTATTATGCTATGGATATTTATTATAATCACAGACAAGACTGGGAAGATATTGCGCAAAGAGGCATGGAACAGGATGTTTCCTGGAGCCATTCTGCCATAGAATATGAAAAAATCTATGATATGCTCTGAAACGAAAAAGCGGGCATGCGGTTTTAAAAGTATTATGCGGCATAAGGCTGAATCTATACTTAAGAGCAGATGCTGAGCGCCAGGTCTGCACGGGAGTAGTAATAGACCTGGTCGCTTAAGACTTCGTCTGCGGCAAGCTCCGTCCGGTTGATCTGGGCCACCATATCTGCAAGTTCTTTAGAATAACTGCGGTTGGCGGCGGGCAGCAGGATCATTTCATGGATACTGCTTGGAAGGAGGAAGAGATCATGATCCAGTTTTTCCGAGATCGATTCTAACAGACCCGGATAGAGCATGCAGCCGGCGCCGTAAAGTTTTTGGTTATTTGTAAGCACATACATCGGGCAGAAGGCGGCTGCAGCAGCCAGATTCTGCCCGGATGCCGATGCATCGCCGCTAAAACCGGAGAGGACCGCGGTCATATTCCGAAAATCGTACGGCAGGAGCAGGGGCGTTGTCTGACAGGCTTGTTCATACAGTTGTGAGATGGTGACATGCCACAGATCCAAGTGGTTTTTATGGATCAAAATGGTGGCGTGGCCGGTTTCTGTCACATGAAGCAGACAATAAAAGACGATCGCAAGATCCAGATACCGGATATAAGGGACTGTTGTTAACAGTTCCTTATTTTTTTCATAATTGATCATCCGATAGGCGATATGTCTGCGGATCAATTCATAATCTGTAAAAAAATCGGCATCAATATATTCCGTAGAACGGTTCTTCTCATAAGTCCTCCGGATATCCTGACAGATCGCGTCAAAATCCGGGAATACAGATGGATTTTCATAGTAATCATTCAGAAAAATGGTCGGTGAAAGATTGCTGTCCGGAGTTGAAATAACGAGTCCGTCCAATTTTCGTCCGTTATTTTTACATATAGTCTGTATACGGAGCGCAGTATCAGGTTCCAGCAGCTGCTGCATCCGTTCCAGAATGGTAGATTTAAATGTTTCGTAGTTCATTTTATTCCTCCGTAGATATTGGTTTTTTGTGATATCCTGTACCTGTCAGCAGTTATGGCGTGTTTTATGCTGCAGGCAGGTTTGGAGACAAAAGATGCATAAGGCGGCTCTGACAGGGGGCAAATGACAGGTGTTGTCAGGATCAGAAGATATACGCAGATTTTTTCTGAAAAACAGGTTCCAAAAGCGTCTGATATGGGGGAATCTGCATGGCTGGAGAGCGGATACAAGCCGATGAAGGCGGGTGTTGTCAGAAAGAAAATTTACGCAGAAATGACTGAATGACATTTACATGAATTTACTCTATCACGCTTTTTGGAAAAAAGCAAGTAGTTTTTTATTTTTTGTAAAAATTTATTTTATGATTGTAAGAGTTCCTGGCCGATCTGAACGGCTGCTAATATTTTATTTCATTGCTTCTGCTGTTATTTCTGTGCTATACTATACGGGAACGGTAAGGCGCAGATAGAAAATAAGCCTTCCCGAGAGTAAAAAGAATGACTTATAAGAAGAAAACGAAAGGGGAAATACGCATATGGATCAGACATATTGCAGGTTCCAATTAGGGGCGCCAGACTATGTTACGATTGAGACAGAGGAACAGTCGTATGTATCATCCGGGCAAAAACAGCTGGTTGCAGAAGGAAATACAAAGGTAGAATTTCGGGCGGCGGACGACTGCGAGGAAATTTTACTGACGTCACAAGAAGCTGTCCGTTGTGTAAAATTAAGGTGGAACTATAAGATTTTAAAAGGCTCCACGTTTTTGACGGATGCGTGGGAACGTTCTTATGGCGAGCTTGGATGGAAGGGGATGAGTGCGAGCAGGTTTATGCCGTGGTATTTTCTTGCAAACGCTCCGGAAAAAACAGTCTGCTTCGGCGTGAAGACAAGGCCGGATGCGATGTGTTACTGGCAGGCGGATACAAAGGGGGTAACTTTGTTTTTGGACGTCCGCTGCGGCGGAATGGGCGTTATGCTGCAGGGCAGGACAATCTGTGCGGCGCAGGTCGTATGTATGGAGGCAGGCCCGCAGAATACATTTGCGACAGCACAGGAATTTTGCAGGCGGATGTGTCCGGACCCGGTTTTTCCGGAATTTCCGGTATATGGAAGCAATAATTGGTACTATGCTTATGGAGACAGTTCGCAGCAGGAGATTCTCTCTGATACAGATTATGTGCTGCAGCTGACACAAGGCGCATCCAATCCGCCGTTTATGGTGATTGATGACTGCTGGCAGGAGTGTCATGAACTGAATGTTTACAATGGCGGCCCATGGAAAAATAGCAATGCAAAATTTCCGGATATGAAAAATCTTGCCGGGCAGCTTGTAAAAAAAGGTGTACGGCCGGGGATCTGGGTGCGTCTGCTGTTAAACAAAGACGAAGAGATTCAGGAAGAATGGCGGATTTCGCATAACGGCTGTCTGGACCCGTCGCATCCGGATGCGCTTGCTTATATCCGCAGGGATGTGGAACGGATTTGCGCATGGGGGTATACGCTGATCAAGCATGATTTTTCGACTTATGATTTGTTTGGAAAATGGGGATTTGAAGCGAATCAGGTGGCAAATATGGATGGCTGGCATTTTTATGACCGGGGAATGACTTCGGCACAGATTGTGAAACGGCTGTATGAGGAAATCTATCAGGTGGCAAAGCAGCATCAGACAATCGTGATCGGCTGTAATACGATCGGTCATCTGGGCGCCGGGCTGATGCATTTAAACCGTACGGCAGACGATACAAGCGGCCGCCTTTGGGAGCGCACAAGGCGAATGGGAATCAATACACTGGCGTTTCGTCTCCCGCAGCATGGAACATTTTTCCATATCGACGCGGACTGCGTAGGAGTTATGGGGCCGGTTCCGTGGGAGAAAAATAAGCAGTGGGCAGATTTGCTTGCGCAGAGCGGAACACCGCTTTTTATCTCGGTCAAACCAGGGATTCTTTCACCGGAACAGATCGAAGAGCTGCGTCAGATTATGCTGGTGGCATCAGAGCAAAAGCGGCACATCGTTCCGGCAGACTGGCAGGAAACAGACTGTCCTGAGGTGTGGACAGAAGACGGAAATACAGTTGCTTACGACTGGTATGAGGATGCGGGCCCGGTTCTGAACAGCAGAGTAGAAACGTTTTTTGCAGCTACGGTAGTGCCATAAAACAGAGCGGGCCGCGAAACCGCTTTTTGCAGGTCTTTGGTTAATCTCAATACCTTAGATCATAATAATCGAAAAATCTCGAAAAATACGGGCTTTTTTGATTATTATACAAACTGAGCTGTATTTTTTGCTGCACGATAGATCTGCACAAAAAGAATTCCAATCGAAAAGAAACTCAGGATTCCGGGGATCAGCAAATCCACCCATGGATACGGCAAAAACGAACTGGCGAAAAAACAAAAACAGAGACTGAGCATCGGGAAAACGGTCGTATCCAGAATACACCAGATTCTGCAGACGCGAAGGATCTGCGGCCAGTTGCGGTTGGTAAAGCGGACGCCTGGCAGATTCATTTCAAACAGCCCGTCATGGTAGGAATAAACCGGGTATACGTCATAATAAGCCGGCAGCCGTTCCTTGGCACAAAGGAAAAAATGTGCGCCAAACGACAATCCGAGTATCTGTAAAAGAAGCGTTAAATTTTGAAATGGCGCATAGACCGTTCTCCTGTATAATATAAGCAGCAGCCATTCCAACAATACAGAAAGGATACATAAGCCAAATGTCACTCGGAGTTTTTTTTGCTTTTCTATCTGCTGCGGCGGCTTTTCTGAATAAGTCAGAGCTTTTTTAATGAGAATTTCAATCTGATCAGCATCCATCTTTTCGGCATGTTCCAGCCTTTTTCCTTCCAACAGTTCTGTTACGGAAACATCCAATAATTCCGCTAACGGCATCAGCAGTGTGATATCCGGCAGGCTCAGGCCGCGTTCCCATTTGCTGACAGCTTTATCTGACACAAAGAGTTTTTGCGCAAGTTCTTTTTGGGTAAAGCCTTTGGCTTTTCTTTGGGCAGAAAGAAAATTTCCAAACTGTATTTTATCAATCTCAAACATATACGATCCTCCCCAGTTACATAATGTGTCATGTATGTTGTATTTGTTTTGTATTATAGTCGAAAGGAGACATATTTGCAACCGACTGGTGGGAGAATGGAGTTTTTTGAGGTAAACTACTGGTAGAGAAGTGCGTGAACCCGATAAATATTTGGTTTTGTGATAGATGTTGGTCAGCCACAGCCTCCTCGGTTTTCAGAGTTATACACGCAGTCATAAAATGCAGCGTTCTGGATGGTTTTCTGTATGATTTGAAATTTATAAAAATTTTACTGGAATATACCGTCCTAAATATGTTATAGTTAACCTATATGTGTTCACGTCGGCATAAGCCCGGCGATTCTAGCAAAGAAAGAAGATGGAAGCATGACAAAAATTGATATTATCTCAGGATTTTTAGGTGCAGGAAAGACTACTTTGATTAAAAAAATGATTGAAGAAGTCTTTCAGGGGCAGAAAATTGTGCTGATTGAGAATGAATTTGGCGAAGTTGGCATCGACGGCGGATTTTTAAAAGATGCGGGAATTGAAATTACAGAATTAAATTCCGGCTGTATCTGCTGTTCTCTGGTCGGGGATTTTGACAGAAATTTAAAAGAAGTGCTGGATCGGTTTCATCCGGACCGCATCTTGATTGAGCCGTCCGGCGTCGGGAAATTATCTGATGTAATGAAATCAGTAATTGATCTGGAAAAAGAACGGGATGTAAAATTAAACGCGCTTGTAACAGTTGTGAATGCGATGAAAGCGTCCAAACAGATGAAAGCTTTCGGAGAATTTTTCAATAATCAGATTGAATTTGCTACTACGATTGTATTAAGCAGAACACAGAACGTATCACAGGAAAAACTGGAACTTTGCGTCAGGCAGATGCAGGCGTTAAATGAAAAAGCGGCAATTATTACGACGCCGTGGGAAGCGATTGATGGGGAAGCGATTTTAAAAGTAATGGAGCAGAGTGATTCCATGGAGATGGAATTGCTGGCAGAAGCCCGTCACGCAAAGGAAGCAGCAGAACATGCGCATCATCATGCGCATGATCAGGAAGGGCATAGCCATGGTACGCATGATCATAAGGAGCATTGCGGGGAAGAACATCATCATGGAGAACATTGCGGGGAAGAACATCATCATGGAGAACATTGCGGGGAAGAACATCATCATGGAGAACATTGCGGGGAAGAACA
>VSNY01000012.1 GCA_009774535.1 Lachnospiraceae bacterium | reverse complement strand
TATCCGTAAGACAAAGAGACACAGAACTTGATAAACAGGACATGGGAGAAATGAGTCTTGAGCATGTGGTCGATTTGATAATGAGAGGTGAGATAGAATGAAAGCAACAATTGTTTTAATTGCAGATAATGATGCAGAGAATTATGGTAGAAAATTGATGCTGGAAGCAAATAGATATGGAAAGATGGGGTTTGAAATGGCAAGACTACCACAGCATGTTTCCTTAAAGCAGCCATTTGTGATTCCTAGTTTAGAAAATATGGAAGTATTCTTTGATGGATTCGCAAAGGAACTATGTCCATTTGATATTGAATTTGTGGATATGGATATATTCCCATCTAATGTATTATGTGGAGTCGAATCTGGATGTATGAGCTTGCGAGTAAAAACAACTCCGCAACTTGTAGATGCACAGAAAAGGTTAAACGAAGAACTATATAAAGTATTTGGACCATGCCCGGCAGAACATGACAATGACTATATTTTTCATATGACGTTTGCTATTGGTGGTGCAGACTATGAATCATATCAAAGGGCTTATGATAAATTAATAAAGAGTGATTATAATCAGATATTTAGGTTTAGTAAACTGGGTTTACTATATTATGACGATGATGATATTACTCCGGGAACATATTTTTGCTATAAGGTTTGTGATGTATAATACTACAGAAGGCAGTGATGTGCTGTACTGTTCCAAGAGCGATTTGAAAAGATAACATCCCATCGTGGAAGACCGTAGAAAAGGCTGGTTTTTGTGCTGATAGAACAAAATAAATATAATATATCAATGATGACGTTGTGTAAGTGCTTTAGGAAATTGCTGATTTCTTTACCAACTTCTGGATATATAAGATTACCAATAAGTATAAGTCAAAGAAATAGTCAATTCTAACCTATACAGAAACAAATTGATTTTTATGGGGTGTGCATTTAGGAATTTTCATTCGGAATTTTGTATCAAATTCGCTCTAAAAACCGAAAATGCACACACTGGAACGTATATTTGGCAAATTTACTAAGCCGTTTCGATTGTATTTAAGATTGTCTCAGAATATGAAAAAAGTAGAGAATTACAGGATTTCCAAAGAATCTTCTGCATCTACCCACATTTGCAAATTGCCATCAAGGGCTAATCGGGCATATTCAAGCGGATTGTATATTGCTAATGCATCTAAAGCACATTGGGAGCAGGGAGTAGTCCGAAATCCATCTTCCGCTACATTACAGTCAATTCGCAGGATATATCCGCCAAAAGTGGTTATGTCAACACTATTGTGATACATATTATACTCTGCATATATGAATCTCATATCTTATTTGCCTTTTCTTTGTTAATTGAATTTTCGGAGAAATTTTAGAAAGCATTTCAATCAGTTCTTCATGTCATGTTCATATAGTGTTATAATTTGTTACAGGTTTTTCTTTCCCTTATTTTTGCCCTTGTGAGGATTCGTAACATGAGGGAAAAGGATATAACACAAGGGAAAATCTAAGGGCAGACTCACTTGCTATAAATCCAGCATTTTCAAAGGTTTGCGGACTTTTTGAAGATAAAATATAACAGTTAATAAATGCTATAAAAAGTGTCTTATCAGAATTCTGGTTTGTTGATTAGAGTGGTGGAGGACAACGAATTGATATTTTTTTTGTTAATGTTATTTATACATGGTGCTGGCACCAGGCAATACGAGTAGATAATGAGAAAATCATTTTGGTGCCAAAACGGTGCCAAGTAATCATGCATATAAAAATATGCTACACAAAAACAATGTTTTTACGCTGTTTTCAGCAATAAAAACCATAGAAAATACCACAAAAAACGCTATTCAAATACCGTGAGGCCGGATGTACAGTAGGTTCTGGAAGGGCTGCTGCAATTATCGAGTAATTGTAATTTATTCAGCAAAATCAAGGCGTTCGGGGATTTCTCCGAAAGCTTTTTTACGTTGTGAACAGCTAAAAATTCTCTTGTGGTTCTAATAAGGTTCTAAAAGATCTGCTCCTCGGGAAAATACATTAAAATATTTGCTAATAGTTTTCTACTGGAATATTAAATGAGTTCATTAGACTGTCTATCCATATGTTGTATTCGTCACTGTCAATTTTTTCAGTTTCCAGTTCCTTGTTCCATTCATTCCAGCGAGACACAAGAGATGCAACCTGTGGACTTTCTAAGCTGATAGACGCCACTAAGCGTCTTGTAGCCGTATTGCCGGATGTGGAACATTCTACAGGAATACCAGCTCTTATCAATTCCATTATTACCTTTAGAATATTTGAATATGTGTTAATACTCAATTCTTTGCTGGGTTTAATCGTATATCCAAAAAATAATTCCTCTTTAATACCAATAATAGAACAGAATATTTGTATTGCTTCCATAGGCGGTTCGCTATAACCGTTTTCATAATTAGAATAAGTCGGAACAGACAATTCCAACTTCGCAGCCACTTCTTTTTGGGACATATCAGCCACCATACGAAAGGATTTCAAACGCTTGTCTATATGTAAATAATGCGCTATTCGCATATTCTTACCTCACATTGGATTTTTAATTTTTATACCACAATCTCAACAACAATAAATAGATATATTTAAATTTCAATATTTTTGCCTGATATATCTAAAAACAAATATTATGTATAAAAATACAATAAATTAAATATTTCTATTAAAATCCAAATTGCAAGGAGGACGATATGAAATCAAATTGTTTGATAAATACAGAAGATGTGGCTAATGAGTGGGGAATTTCTAAAGGACACACTTATAAGGTAATTCGTCAGTTTTATGAGGAATTGGAGAAATCCGGCTTTATTATTGTGGCAGGAAAAGTTCCTAGAGCATTTTGGGAAAAGAAGTTCTATGGTTATCAAACTAGTGCAGACAGCATAAGGATGTGCTTAACAGAGAGTACCTTAATGATTAAAGCTATATTTTTTAATGAGTAATATTCAGTAAAAGATTAATAGTTTAAATAAAAAGTATGGATATTCCTCTGTGGTTACAAATTCTGTTTTGGTTCGTATTATTAAAAATATCAATAAAGGTTTACAGCAAAGGGTAGATGATATATATTCTGATATAAGTAGAGAGTTTAGAAAATGTCAAAAGCGGAACGTCTGATCGAAATGATGATTACAATTAATGCGAAAAAAGACTTTACGACAGGTGAATTAGCCAGAGAGTTTTCTGTTTCAAAAAGAACTATTTTACGCGATCTGCAGGAACTGGAACGGGCTGGATTTCCGCTGTATGCGGAAGTAGGGGCTGCGGGTGGCTATCATATGTTAAAAGGGCGGATTCTGCCGCTGATTGCGTTTTCAGAAGACGAAGCCAAAGCAATTTTCTTTGCCTGCCAGGCGCTGGAGTATTACCGTGATCTGCCGTTCGGACAGGAGACGATATCTGTCCTGAAAAAGTTCCTGAACTGCCTGCCGCCGGATACCCAAAGCAGTGTCGCACAGATGCAAAACAAAGTCGTATTCTGGATTCCGGACAGGCACTGTGATTCGCCGCTGTTAAAGCCGATGTTTGATCTGACGGTTCATCGGCGTCTGATCACGATCCGCTATTCTTCGGAACATAAAGAATCTGTGTACACGATTCTTCCGATTGGGTTATATGCAATGAACGGATTATGGTATTGTCCCGCATACTGCCTGACGGTCGCGCAAATCAGAGTGTTCCGCATAGACCGCATTGTGGAAATACTGGAAGAAAAACCAGATCCGAATGGGAAATATCCGGTTCCTGCAACGATTCAGGAATATCTGGCAGCAGAGGAAACGGGGGATCATAGTCATATAAAAATTAAGCTGACCGACAGAGGCATCAAGCGCTGTGAGAGCGATTGTATGCTGGCGAGGGGGTTAAAAACGATACCTGCAGGCGGCGGGATGATTGATATGGAGCTTAATGATACAGCATAGGAATGGCTTGCTGAGTATTTACTTGCTTTTGGAGCCGATGCGATGGTGCTGGAGCCGGATGCTCTGATTGGATTTATGAAACATAAAATTAATTCATTTTATCAGCAGTATTGCCAGTAATAGATTGGAATTACGTTAAAACACGAAAAAGGACACTTCCTTATTCCGGAGTGTCCCTTTTTCATCACTGTGTATGATTCCGCTTCTTTCGGATCAGTGCTTATCATTTTATATTCATTGCGTATTCCAATGAACTATCAAATCGTATACTTTTTGATAGTATTCTGTTTCTTCCTAAATTTACCATATAATGTTCATTCATGCAAGGATTTTTTACTTTATTTCTATAATGTGTATAAAATTTTGTCTTTTTATCTTAAAAAAATCAGAAAATCGCCCAAAATCAAATGAAAAAAGTAAGTAGATTTAGATTACCAAAAAGTATACCTTTTGGAAGTATTTTCTTCGATGAATTTCGGGACAGTAACAATGAAACACAACACGGGAAGGAGAAATCGTATGACTGCACAAAAAGGAAACAAAGCAAAGTATGTATTGGCGCTGCTGGCCGCGCTGGCTGCAGTATTATGGATGAACGTAAATACGGCGCATGCCGCGCAGAAGCTGGCGCTGTTCAACTTTGAGACAGCAAGTGACATGAAGCTGGAAAAAGGCGCTAAGGTGGATCTGGCGGGAGATCAGAAGGCATCTTCCTGGACGTCCAGCAATGCGAAAGTCGTAAAAATCTCAAAAAGCGGTATCGCTACGGCTGTAAGGCCAGGGAAGGCAGTGATTTCGGCAAAGATTGACGGACAGAAGAAAGAGTGCCAGATCACAGTCGTTAAGGATGTTGTGAAAAGCAGCAGTTATTTAAAAAATGTTTACCGCACATGGAAGGAGCTGGACAGCGGGAAAAAGGTTACGGTAAAATCCGGCGGTTTTCAAAAAGGGTTGGACAGTTTTTTGAAAAACATAAAAAAAGAAAATGAAGATGATGTAGCGTACAAGAAGTGCAGCAAGATTACGGCAGTCGAAGAAGACAGCGCCGGGGCGACGGTATACTTTCAGGCAGTTGGCGTATTAAACGGCAAAGAGATGACATTTCCATGCGTGGCGGTATTTACGAATGATTACGAGCATGACAATTATGATTATGCGCTGATGTTCCAGCCGGTGATCTGGAAGACGGATGATGGACAGCTGTTGTATGGAGCAGGAATTTTCTGGTATGCATAATGGCAGGCAGGATTTGTTTTTGGTGTTTTCAGGCTAAGGGAAACCGGGCGGTATGTCCGCACTGCGGCTATGAACAGGGCAGCAGGCAGGAGCAGGCGTACCAGCTTGCGCCGGGAACCGTGCTGCATAAGCGGTATGTGATCGGGGTCAGCATCGGGTTTGGCGGATTTGGGATTACGTATAAGGCGTTTGATACAATGCTGCGGATGATTGTGGCGGTTAAGGAGTTTTATCCGGCGGGTCTTGTGAACCGGGCCGGCGGTGAAAAGAAAGTCGGTATTTTTTCCGGTGAGAAAAAAGCGGAGTTTCAAAAGCAGCTGGCGCGGTTTCTGGAAGAAGCGAGGAATATGGCGCTGTTTTCCAAAGAGCAGGATATTGTTAATGTCTATGATTTTTTTGAGGAAAACCAGACGGCTTATATCATTATGGAATATGTGGACGCGCCGCTTTTAAAAGAGGAACTGAAAAAGCGGCGGTTTTCACAGGAAGAGGCAGGCGGGTATATGCTTGCGCTGTTGGAAGCGCTGGGAAAGGTGCATGGCAATCATATTATTCATAAGGATATCAGTCCGGATAATATTTTTTTGACCGGGCCGGATTCTGTGAAGCTGTTTGATTTTGGCGCAGCAAGGCTCCAGGGTACGGAACGGACGGAGGCGGTTGTTGTAAAGGCGGGATATACGCCGCCGGAACAGTATACGTCTCAGGATCTGCAGAGCCTGAATATGGATATTTATGCGGCGGGCGCCGTTTTTTATGAGATGATCACAGGTGTAAAGCCGTTAGATTCCAGGGACCGTGTGATGAAGGATGAATTAAAAGGACTTAAGGAGTGCGGCGTTCGGGCGGATGAATACCTGCAGCGGATTATTTTTAAGGCGATGGCGCTGGAGCCGCGGCTGCGCTTTCAGACGGCCGGAGAATTTAAAGAGGCGCTGATCCATCATAAAAAAGTACGGCTGCCGCAGGAGGAAATCCGGAAAAACCGCAGAATCAAACGGACACTGGCGGCGGTTTTGGCGGCGGTTGTACTGGCGGCCGGCGGGACGCTGGCGCTTAGCCTGACGGTGTTTTCCGGCAGGGGCAGGATCGATGTGTCAAAGCTGGAAGCCGCGGAGCTGTCCATCTGGCTTCCGGCTGCGGATACGGCAGCTGGCGAGACATTGGTAAAGACACTGCAGGAAAGCGCGGCGCGCGTCTGTCCGCAGCTGACCGTAAAGGCCAGACTGGTTCCGAAAGAAGAATATGCGGGAGCAGTACAGCAGGCGGCGCTGCAAGGCATGCTGCCGGATGTATTCTGCACGGACGGGCTGGATCATGCGTTTTGGGACGCGGAGTGCTGTGCGGAGCTGGGAAGGCTGCTGCGGACAATGGATTTGTCGGAATATCTGTATCTGGATGATCTCAGAGAAGAACAGGAAGTATATGAACTGCCTACGGTTCTGCAGACTGGCATCGTGTATGGCAGCGGAGTAAAGGCGCAGGAACAGCAGGAAACGGTGGAACTGCAAACGCTGGCAGAGCAAAAGGAGTCGTTTGGTTATGCCGATACGGACGGCGTCTTTGAACGGTTTCAAAGTCCGGATGATCCGCTTGCATGGATTGTGGGCGATTTGTCGGATATGGACCAGGTGGAAGCGGTTACAGTGGAAGCCGTGCCGTCTGTGGATTTTACGGCGGCGCCGCTTGTGGTGGAAGATCAGCTGGTTGGCTGTATGGAACAAAAGTATGCGGTTAAAAAAAGCGCGGACAGAAACAGGCAGGATGCTGGAATGACGCTGCTTTCCCTGCTGTTTAGCGAAGGGGTGCAAAGCGCCGCTTATATGGACAACCGGGACGGGCTGCCGCTGAACCGTGCAGTGCTGAAAAGTTATCAGGAAAATAAGCTGACGACGTATTTGCATTTTTTAAAAGAGTACGATCTGGAAAAGGCGCGCGTTTACGATGGCGACGGGCTATGCCAGATTGTCAGAACGCAGGCCGGGCGTTAGCGCAGAAGAAGGACAAAAAAATGAAATATCGGATTCATGCGAAAAATGGAAATGTAACGATCAAAGCCAAGCCGTCTTTTGGCGAAAAGCTCAATGAGCGGGAACTGGATTATTTGCTGAATCATACCGTGCCTGGATTTTTCCCGGCTGCTTACGACGGAAAAAAACAGGTTACTTATGAGGCGGCTTGTTCCATGTCTTTGCAAAAATATTTAAAGGAAATCCAGCTGGGAGAGAAATCATTTTGGAGAATTATGGAGCAGATGCTGGACGTCGCGCTTGCGGCAAAGGGAAGAGGGCTGTATCCGGCGCATTTGCAGGTCAGGACGGATATGATCTTTATTGACGCGGATTCTTTGCAGATGTATTTTGTCTATCCTCCGGTAACCGGGGAGAAAGATGTGACAGATGATTTGTTTGCGGTAATTCACGATATTATTTATCAGGAATTGAAAAAACGCGGTGGAAAAGGCGAAGATTATCTGATCGATTTTCAAAGCTATCTGCAGCAGGGGGATTATCGTCTGGAGCATGTCCGCCAGTATATCGCGCACGCGGCGGCGGGCGGACAGCCAGTGGGCGGCGTGCCGCAGCAGATCCATGATGAGCAGGAGGACGACCTGGAACAGTATACCGTGATGCTTGGCAGCGGCGGAAAAGCAGACACTGTCAGCGCGGCGAAACCAAAAGGCATGCAGCTGACAAGGCTGCGCACCAAAGAGCGGGTGTCCTTTCCGGGAGAAGTGGTAAGAATCGGAAGATCCAGTCAGAATGCCTACTGTATTACGGGCAATGCATCGATCGGAAGAAGTCATGCGGCGCTGGTCAGGCGCGGAAATGATTGTTATTTGAAGGACCTTGGCTCTGTCAACGGCACATCGGTCAACGGCAGGCGGCTGGGCGGGAACCAGGCATGCAGGCTGCAAAGCGGAGACCGCATCCAGCTTGCGGACGAGGAATTTGTATTTGAGTATCAGCCTTAAGCATCATTGCAGCTGCATCATGCATATGGCAAAAATGAGGGATTGGAATATGGAAGATCTAACACAGCTTTTGTTGTCACAGCAGGCGGTTTTTATTTATGAGGTTATTCTTTTCGCCGGATTGGTCATTGCCATCGTTGTGCTGACAAGGAAGCGGAAGTTAAGAAAACAGATTCAGACATCTGCGCAGGTACGGCAGGTGAAACGTTCTTTGGATGATTCTTTGGCGAACCAGAGGCGGAGGTAACAGTCAGATGAACATTATTTTATCAGTATATTCCAAAGACGCGTTTCGGGAATACCAGCTGCCGTCTGTCAATAACGCCGATTATACCGTGACGCTTAGAAGCGATTTTTTTCACTTAAAGAAAAACAGGAATCTTTATCTGGAAGTGATGGATGATGTCTGGAGCTTTAAGCAGGACAGGAGCTACAGCATCAAAAAAGAAGGCGGCGCATACGAAGGGCGCCCGCTTGCGGACAAAGACGTGTTAAATTTGTTTTTGGAAGATGAAAATGAAATTGTGGTAATTGTAAAATACGTGGATTCCCTGTTTCATGCTTATGAGAAATTTTCGCTGGCAGGCGTCAGCCAGATTACGATTGGGGAAAAAGCGGATAACGATATTGTTTATGATTATATGAAGCTGGTGTCCCGCAGGCATGCGACGATTGTACGGGAAGGGGCAGGCTTTAAGGCAGTCAATCATAGCCTGAACGGCACGTATGTCAATTCGTACCGGATCGAAAAAGAACGTCTGCTGAATCCGGGGGCCTGTATTGATATTATGGGGCTGCGGATGATTTATCTGGGAGGATGCCTGGCCGTGGATACGAGAGGGAGCCGGGCTGGAATCAACAAGCAGAAATTAAAAGCGATGCCGAAAAAAACGGCTGTGCCTGCGGGACAGGTAAGAGAGACGACGGTTTTGTCCCATGGTAAGACGATTTATCACCGATCGCCGCGGACGTTCCATGAACTTTTGGAAGGAGAAGTGGAGATCGAGGCGCCGCCGCCGCAGGAGCATGAAAAGCCGCAGCCGCTGCTGCTTACGATCGGGCCGTCTTTTACAATGACGCTTCCGATGATTGCGGGCTGTGTACTGATGATGTCGCCGTCCGGCGGCGGCTCTGCAGCGATGTATTCCGGGCTGGTTATGTCGGTTGCGTCCGCGTTTCTCGGCGTTTTCTGGGCTGTCCAGAATATGCGCCAGCAAAAAAAGCTGGAAGCGGAAAAAGAAAGGGCGCGGTTTGAAAGCTACAGCGCGTATCTGCTGCAGAAAACGGAAGAGATCAAAGAACGGTATGAGAGCGCTTCCCGCAACCTGTTTGACCAGTACCCGGATGCGGCGGCGTGTTTGTCTTATAATGAGAGCCAGGGCTTTTTGTGGAATCGGAATCCGTCCCACAGCGATTATCTTAAGCACCGTCTTGGTATGGGAAATGAGCCGTTTCAGATCTTCATTCAGGCGCCCAAAGAAAAGTTCTCGATTTATAAAGATGAACTGGCGGACAAGCCGCGGTTTATCAAAGAAAGCTATGATACGCTCTACGACGTTCCGGTTGTCTTAGACCTGGCAGCGCATCCGCTGATCGGAATAGCAGGCGGGCCGCAGAAGGCGGGCGCGATCGAGATTGCGAAGCTGTTAGCGGCGCAGATTGCGGCGAATAACTGTTATACCGATGTAAAGATGGGATTTATTTATGACAGTAAAGCGTCCAATGAAGAAAAAGAGTGGGAGTTTGCCAAATGGCTGCCCCACGTATGGTCGGAGGATAAGAGGACCCGCTACTGTGCGTCAAATACGGAACAGGCAAGCGACGTGTTTTATGAGATGGCAAAGATCTTTCGTACGCGGCTGGAAGAAGAGCAGCCTCTGACGACTGGGGAGAAACCGCTTCCGAAGCCGTATTATATTCTGTTTATATCCGAACAGCGAATGCTGGAGGGAGAGCTGGCCGCCAGATATATTTTTGAAAAAAATCCGGCGGCGGGGCTGACGACCTTTATTTTGACAGAGCGCTATGAAGATCTGCCGAACGCGTGCGACTTTGTAATTGAAAATACCGCGCGGTACCAGGGCATGTACGATATGGCAAAGGGCGAGGAAAAAGGGCTGAACATACAGTTTGACCAGATCGACGGCTTTTATCTGGAACGGTTTGCCAGGCATCTGGCGACACTCCAGGTGCAGGAGGTGGAAAAAGGCGGGGAGATTCCAAACGCGCTGACCTTTTTTGAGATGCTTGGCGTGTCCAGGCCGCAGGAACTGCCAGTGCGGGAACTCTGGGCTAAAAACAGGACGTATGACAATATCAAAGGAATGGTAGGCGCAAAGGCGGGCGGCGTGCCGTGTTATCTGGACGTTCATGAAAAATATCACGGGCCGCACGGACTGGTCGCAGGGACGACTGGTTCCGGCAAATCTGAAACGCTGCAGACGTATATGCTTGCGCTGGCCGTAAATTACAGCCCGGATGATATCGGATTTTTTATTATTGACTATAAAGGCGGCGGTATGGCCAACCTGTTTGACGGACTGCCGCATCTGGTCGGACAGATCTCGAACTTATCCGGCAATCAGGTCAAGCGCGCGATGATTTCTATTAAGAGTGAAAACCGCAGAAGGCAGCGGGTCTTTACCGAGCATGGGGTCAATAATATCAACCTGTATACCAAGCTGTATAAAAACGGCGAAGCTTCCCTGCCAGTGCCGCACTTATTTATTATTATTGATGAATTTGCGGAATTAAAGCGGGAAGAACCGGATTTTATGCGGGAACTGATCTCGGTAGCACAGGTCGGCCGAAGCCTTGGCGTACATATGATTCTGGCGACGCAAAAGCCAAGCGGTACGGTGGATGACAATATCTGGAGCAATTCCAAATTCCGGCTGTGCCTGCGCGTGCAGGACCGCCAGGACAGTAGTGATATGCTGCATAAGCCGGATGCCGCCTATATTACACAGGCCGGGCGCTGTTATCTGCAGGTCGGCAATGACGAGGTATATGAACTGTTCCAGTCCGGCTACAGCGGAGCGGCGTATGAAGAAAATGTCAGTATGAGCAACACTGAGATTGCCAGGATGCTTGGACTGAGCGGTGTGGTGGAGATGACTGGCAGTTCCGCCAAGCTGTCCCAAAAGCAGCAGGTGGAATACCTGTGGCTGGAGCAGCTGGCAAGGTGTATGGATCTGGCGCAGAAAGCAGCCAAATTCCCATTGGAAGAATGCAGAAACAAGCAGCAGCTTGGACGGCTCGTACATGCTATGTACAAAGCGATGTGGTATGAAAAGCTGGATTATCCGGTCAGCCGCTATAATACAGACCGCTTATGCGACTTCCTGCTGCTGTATAAGAAGGTGCAGGAGACAAAGGCAGGCCGTCCGGCTGTGCTGACAGAGATGATGCGGCAGTCCGTGTCCGGCAAAGCCAAAATGCCGCAGAGAAAAGAAAAGACGCAGCTGGACGCTGTCAAGGAATATTTGGCGCAGATGGCGCAAGAGTGCGGCTATAACTATCATATGCAGCTGTGGATGCCAGTGCTGCCGGGGCAGATTTATTTACAGGAATTTGCGGAATTTAGAGAGCGCTCTTATCAGAATGGCAAATGGCCAGTGCAAAGCGGTTCCTGGAGCCTGGAAATTATCGTCGGCAAAATCGATGATCCAGCGAACCAAAACCAAATGCCGCTGTATCTGGATATAGCCAAAACCGGACATCTGGCGGTCTTTGGCAGTATTGTCAGCGGGAAAAGTACAATGCTGCAGACAATTGCATATGCGCTGATCCATCGTTATACGCCTGAACTGGTAACGATTTACGCGCTGGATTTCAGCAGCAAAATGATGGCTGCCATGGAAGACGCTCCGCATGTCGGCGGGGTGATGTACGAAAATGACGCGGATAAGATCGGCAAGTTTTTTAATATGATGGCAAGTATCTTACAGGAACGTAAAACCCTGCTGCGCGGAGGCAATTACAGCCAGTATGTGCAGAAAAACGGCGTTACGATGCCAGCGATTGTAATTTTTGTTGACAACTATGCATCCTTTAAGGAAAAAACAGACGAAGCGTATGAAGAAATGATGATTACGCTGTCCAAGGAAGGGGGCAGCCAGGGAATCTTCCTGGTTTTGTCCGGCGGCAGTATCGGTATGAATGATATGACGTCGCGGGTATGTGAGAATATTACAGTTTCTTACTGTCTGCAGCTGCAGGAAAAGTATGAATATACAGATATCCTGCATACAAATCAGATCGAAGTTATGCCGGAGAGCGGTATGAAAGGGCGGGGCCTGACCGATTATGAGGGACGTATTCTGGAATTTCAGGCAGTGCTTGCGGCGCAGGCGGACAATGATTATGAACGGATGGAGCTGATTCGTGCGCAGTGCGAAGAGATGAAACAGGCATGGACCGGGAAAACGGCAAGACCCGTGCCGGAAATCCCGAAAAAACCAGTCTGGTCTGCATTTCATCTGCTGGAAGATTATCAGAATCTGCGCGCAGATAAAAGCAGGCTTCCGGTTGCGTATGATATGGCAAACGCGCAGGTATATGGCATTGACCTGAGCCGGACTTACTGCTATACGGCATATGGGGCAGCCCATACGGGTAAGACTAACTTCTTAAAAGTATGTCTGCAGGCGGCGATGGAAAAGAATGGGAAAGTCTGTGTGATTGACAACGAAACGCACGATTTCAGCAGTTATGCATCCGCGCAGATCCAATATGTGGATACGGATAAAGGACTGTATGAGTTTTTTACGAAGCTGCTTCCGGTCTTTCAAGAGCGGAACCAGAAAAAGCATGGGCTGCAGGCGCGCGACTGTGAAGAAGAAGAGATCTATGAGGCAATGTCTGCATATGAGCCATATTTTATATTGATTGCAGACTTAAAATCGCTTGTGCGGCTGGTTAATGAATCCGAGTTCAATATGAAAGGATTTTTCAAAAATATTCTGGAAAAAGGAAGCCTGCACAACATTTATTTCTTTAGCGCCGTTTCGTTAAAAGACCATCAGGAAGTATTTGGAGACGAACTGTACGATGTGTTTACCGGTTATAAGACAGGCGTTCATTTCGGTGGAAATATGGCGGATAACCGGGTACTCAGCTTTGAGTCTGTCCCATATATGGAGCAGACGAAAGTATTGCCCGCGGGCGTCGGCTGTCTGCCGGACGGGACAGGGCAGGCACAGACTGAGAAGATGATCGTGCCGCTGGCCAGGAGGTAAATAACGTTGGTTACCATGATCATATACGGGCCAAGGCGCAGGGAAGCGGAGTCGTTTGGCAGGCTGGCCAGGGATCTGTTTGCCTGGCTGTCCGAAGAAGAACTGCAGCTGCATTGCTTTTCCACATTGGATACCGTCCGCACATTTTTGGAGCAGGGCGGTTTGCTGGATCTGGCATGCGTGGGCGTTACGGGACGGGAAGAAATCGCGCTGCTGCGCCAGATCCGCGGACGGTATGCGCAGGCGGAGATGCTGCTTGTCGCGGATGCGGGGATCTCTCCGATGGAATATTTAACGCCAGCCGTGCGGGCGGCGTCCCTGCTGCTGTATCCGTATCAGGAAAAGCAGCGGGAGCAGGTGCTGCGGGGGTTTTTAAGGAGCTGCCTGCAGAACCGCCTGCAGGATGCGGCAATGGAAAAGGAATATCTGGTGATTGAAAACCGTGCGGGCCGAACAGCGATACCGTACAGCCAGATCTACTATATCGAAGTGCGGGAACGTAAGATTTTTATACGTATCCGCAGCAAGGAATACAGCAAATATGATTCAATGGAGCATATCTTAGGCCAGCTGCCGGACGTATTTGTACGGTGCCACAGGAGCTTTGCATTCAATATGCAGCATCTGGACCGGGTGCGGCTGTCAGAAAATACGGTTTATCTGGAGCATGGCATGATGGTTCCGCTATCAAGAAGTTATAAATCAGCGGTGAAGGAGTGTATGTATGGACGGCACACAGGGCAGGGGCGCCGATAGCAATTGTTACGAGTTGTATTTTATCAGGGAAGACGGACTGAAACTGCTGTTGGCAGGATTGGGAGAGACACAGTGGTATGGGCTTTTTTCCGAAGCAAACGGTTCTGCCAACCGAATTCTGGCTGACTTGTATCAAAGCGGCGTCATCGACTGGGAAGGGGCCGGCGCGGCAGTCCGTCAGCCATACGCGGGAATGCTTGCCGCTATGCTGGAGAAAAAAACGTGTGTGACCATACAGCTGCCGGACCCGGCGGCGCCTGTCCGCTGCTGTTATCTGTCACGTACCGGAATGGTGATGACGCAGAAAAGCCGGAGGGAAGACCGGACGCTTGGAATGGCAAAGCTGTCGGCGGAGAGCTGGCTGGGGCTGCTCGAAGAAGAGTGTGCCAGGCTGGATGACGGGGAAAGCTGTCTGCTTACGCGGCGCAGCAGCAGAGACGGGCAGGTACAGGCAACGATACGGATCTGCAGAGACGGACTCCGGTCTTACCGCATGGAGTCTGACGCAGGCCCTGCAAGGCTGGTGTGTTGTGAGCGCGAAGCGTTTGGAAACAGGCTTCGGGAGATGCTGCAGACAGATGAAGCGACAGGGAGGTACATGCATTGATTTTGACAGATATTTATATCCCGGCGGTAGATGCCAACTACGATTTTATGCTGGATGAAAATGTGCCTGCGGTACAGGTGATGGAGGAAATCAGCGAAATGATCTCCAAAAAAGTAAAAGAAAAAAAGCCGCGGCAGATCACAGATTTTGTGCTGTATGCGATGGATACCGGGACGCTGCTGGATCAGAACCTAAGCCTGTATGCGAACGGCATTCATGACGGCAGCAGACTGATTTTTGTCTGATTTCCGTCTGTGCTTATCCTGCATGGGAAATGTGCTGTCCGGACATACAGACAGGTCATGTAATACAAAACTGTGCCAGCGCCGGAAAATGCTGGTATAGTAAGGATCAGCAGGGGCGAACAAATAAGATGCAAAAAGCGAGAGGATAACAAATGGAAGCTGAGATGCAGGTCAAGCAGGTAAAGCGTCTGGCACAGGAGCTGGAGCAGGATACAGGAAAGCTTTTATCGGGAATCAGGCAGCTGGACGCCTTGTGTGAAAGCCGGTATCTGCAGCCAATGGAAAAAAAGCTGCGGCTTGAGAGCGACTTTTTAAAACGCCAATGTAATCTGTACAAAGATCTGGCCGCCGTTCTGGAACGGGCCGCATGTCTGTATGAAAAGACGGAAGAATCTATTATACAGGCTGCGGAAACAGACGCAGGACGACGGTATCAGGAAACCTTAAAGACCGTCAGCCTTTCCCGAATGCCGCAGATTCCGGTGACATTAAAATAATGACGTGAAAAGAAGGAGAAGCTTTGATGGCAGACAGAATCCGGATACACACCGACCGGCTGGGGACAGATGCCGGACAGATACAGAACGGCATAGAAGCAGTGAGCAGGCAGCTGGATGAAATGAAACAGAGTGTCGCCGCGCTTGAACGGATGTGGGAAGGTTCCGGCAGGGAAGCATTCCATCAGACATTCCGGGAAGATATGGAAGCGGCGCAAAACGCTGTGGCAGGCATGAAAGAAATTTACGCATATGATACGAACGCAAAGCAGCAGTATGAGCAGCGGGAACGTAAAATCGCGGCGCTGCTTGCCCAGATCAGGGGATAAGATATAAAAAGCGCCGGCAGCAGTTCAGAAAATTTGATTAAGATGGAGGGGATCATATGGCGAATGTTCACTTGAGAGTATCGCCGGATGAGATGCAGCGGCAGGCTGCAAGGATCGAAGAGCAGATCCGGCAGGCCCAAAAAAGCTGGAACAGTCTGTATGAAGCAGCGCATGCTTCCAGGCGCTATTGGGAAGGAGACGCGGCGGATTACAGGCACAGGCTTTTGGAAGAAACCAGGCAGGAGGTTCTTACCGTATTGGGCAGGCTTAAGGAACATCCGGTCAGATTGCTGCAGATGGCGGGTATTTATACAGAGGCGGAGACAAAAGCAGCCGGGCTGGTACAGGCTCTGCCGGATGACGCGATACAGTAAAGTAAAGGAAAGGCAGGTCGGCGCAGATGGCAAAGACAATGGACATACCAGATATGATGTATAAGCATAAGATAGATACAATCGAAATGGATTATAAAAATGCCGCCCGCCAGGCAGATGAATTAGAACTGATCGCGCAGAAACTGCATGCGCTCTCCCAGGACAGCTTCCAGCCGTGCCTGGCCGCAGTCGCGGCAAGCTGGAAAGGGGAAACTGCCTCAGTATTCTGCAAAAAAGCAACAGCTGCACTTGACAGCCTTCTGGCTTCGGCAGAGAACTTAAAACAGATTGCCGCCGCGTCACGGCAGATTGCGAAAAATACATATGACGCTGAAAAAAGAAGCTGTGAAATCGCACTGGAAAGAACGTATTGAAAAGTCGGACAGATCCCGCGCCGGACAGACACAGAAGAATGGAATCTTATAATGTAGCAATACATTTCAAGATAAATAAAAAAATTTAAAGGAGGTCATTGATCATGGCAAATCAATTTACAGTAACTACAGCACAGCTAAACCAGAAGGCAGGGGAATTGCGTTCCAACAACCGTAACCTGACAACGCAGATTGAGAATTTAAGGAGCCAGCACAGCGCTTTAAATGGCATGTGGGAAGGCGACGCAAAAAATGCATTTGACAAGGCATTTAACCATGATATCCAGCAGATGCAGAATTTTTATAAGGAAATTGAGAACTATGTTACAAAGCTGACAGAAATTGCGAAAACCTATGAGCAGGCGGAAGCAAAAAATGTGGAACTGGGACATGTGAGAACTTATAAATAAAGCGGAAAGCAACTAACAACAACGGAGATCATAAAAGAGATTTGTGAATCAGAAAGCGAGGAAAGTAAAATGACAGGGACATTAAAGGTATCAACAGCCAGATTAAGGAGTACAGCAAGTAATTTTCAGTCTACAGGGCAGCATATCCAGAGGATGACACAGTCGATGACCAATATCGTAAACCAGCTGTCCGGCTGCGTATGGAGCGGCGAGGCAGCTGACGCGTATAAGCGGAAATTCGGCGCGCTGCAGGATGATATCAACAAAATGGTAAAAATGATCAACGAGCATGTAACAGACTTAAACGCAATGGCAGGAGAATACGAACGCGCAGAGAATGCGAACAAAAATATGATCAATTCGTTAAAAGAAGATGTGATCTCGTAATTTCAAATAAGACTACATTATAAGGCGCTTGCAAAAGCGTCTTATTGTGGCAGTTATGGGGAAGCTAAAAATGGCAAATTTCAAAAAAGCAGGCATACGGGCAGGCCGGATAGCAGCGTTTTTGCTGTCTGTCAGCCTGTTTGGGCAGACTGGGAGCGCGGAGGCTTGGGATGCGCAGGCAGCTGGTATCACGGATTGGCAGAACACGCAGGATACGGAACCGGAAACGGAGCAGAACCAGAATGCCGAAGCGGGGATTATTGAAGTACTGAGCGGCTTTGTGGACGCAAAGGGTAAATTTTGGAAAATGAGGTCCGGGAGCGGTTTTCTGATCGCAAATAAGGAGCATGATACATATATCGTTACAAACAGCAGCAATGTGTCCAATACACCGCAGAAAATCAAAAAATTCTGCAAAAAAAATTCGATTGATACAGAAAACATGCAGCTGGTAAATACTATAAAAGTAGTCATCACTGGGGACGTGACCGCGGATGCTGAAGTCGTGGTAAAAAGCGCGGAAAAAGATTACTGCGTTTTATCCGCCGCAAATGTGGTCAGCCAGAAAGAATCGCTGAAATTAGGAGACAGTACAAGACTGATGGTCAATGACATGGTCTATGCATACGGCTTTCCGGAACCTTCGGGTATGGAAGGGGATACGATGCAGTACTCCGAAATGGAAGTGCGCAGTATACAGGGGATCTTGACGCAGACAGAGACGTATCTGGAAAACGGCGTTTATCTGGCGCATTCGGCTCCGGTTGTGCAAGGATGCGCAGGCGGCCCGCTGCTGGACGCGGATGGGTATGTGGTCGGCTTAAACTGCAGACAGTCGCCGGAAGACGATTCCGGGATTGCTTATGCGCTGCCGATCAATGAAATCACGGCTGTGCTGGATAATTTTTCGATTTATTATGGCAGCAGGGCAATTGATGAAGCAAGGGCGCAGCTGCACGCGGATTATGAGCAATGTATGCAGATCCAGGCAGAAGGCGGTTATAAAAAAGCTTCGATGGAAGCGTTGGAACTGGCGCTTTCGGCAGCGGAGGAAGCAATGGCATTGGAAGAGCCTTACGCAGCGGATTTTATAAATGCTTCCCAGGCGCTGCATGCGGCAAGGGACGAGCTGATCCCAAAGACGGAGACATTGACGGTCGCGATCGTTGTGTTGGGCGTATGTGATCTGATACTGCTGATCTGGATGCTGGTCGTCGCGGTGAAAAATTCGAAAGAGAAAAAGCAAATGGAGCTGCAGCGCATGCAGGGGGCGCGGCATGCAGGCTGTCCGGGGTCATCTGTCCAGCAAAATGCGGGCTATGCGGGCGCGTTCGCCCAGCGAAATGCAGGCTATCCGGACTCATCCGCCCAGCGAAATGCAGGCTGTCCGGTTCAGCCAGCGCGGCAGCATGCGCCTGGTTCCGCTCGACCGGCAGCGCCGCCAGCAGGCAGACGGTTACGGATGGTACGTCAGAGGACCGGGCAGACCGTGGTACTGAATAAAAACCAGTTTATTATCGGCAAGAGCCAGTCACTGGCGGACTTTTCCATGCCGGATAATCAGACTGTCAGCAGAAAACACGTGCTGTTGTTTGAAGATCAGGGCGGTTGGTATGTGGATGATTTGAATTCACTGAACGGCACAAGCGTGAACGGCAGCAGGATTGTGCCAGGGCAGCCGGTGCGTCTGAAAAGCGGCGACGAGATTACCATGTCTGATGAGGCGTTTCTCGTGCAGGAATAAAGATTGTGTTGCGTTTTATTGGATTGGCAGACCGGACGCTGGAGGAGGGGGCCGGGGCCGAACTTCCTGCTCCTGTTCCAGAATGTTAAGAATCCCTAGGCATTCTGCGTTTACACAATGGCACCGACCGGGCGCGTCACCCAGTTCGCCCTGGCTGCGCCAGAAGCTAAAGGTGCCGCTTGGCTCCGCCCCTGGGTTATTGAGCAGAATGCCAAGGGCTTCTAAACATTCTTCCAACGTCCCAGGAAGTCCGGCCCCGGCCCCCTCCTCCAGCTGGTTTTTGCCAGCTTCATGTGAAAGGCCGCAAACGATATGGTACAGCAGAAGATCAACCGCTGCCTGGCATGTCCATCATCTGCTTTTACTACTGTCCGCAGTGATTCACGTATCGCCAGTGAAAACCAGACGGGTGAGGGGGAAATGGCCGGGCTTGCGGGGACGTTGGAGGAATGTTTAGAAGCCCTTGGCATTCTGCTCAATAACCCAGGGGCGGAGCCAAGCGGCACCTTTAGCTTCTGGCGCAGCCAGGGCGAACTGGGTGACGCGCCCGGCCGGGGCCACTGTGTAAATGCAGAATGCCTAGGGATTCTTAACATTCCGGAACAGGAGACGCAAGCCCGGCCATTTCCCCCTCACCCGGCGTCCGCATAGCCAACAAAAAACGCAACACAATGTCAATTCTGTCGCATAAAGTAAAATTTTGCTATTTTGCGCAAGAAATGGTTCTTAAGCGCCTAATGGGAGGGTGAAGGAAATGGAAATAAAAATTGGAAGAGCGGCAGGAATGCCGGTAAGAATGATAACGGCTGCGCTGTGTCATTTGCTGCTGGTATTTTTACTGACTGCCTGCCAGGCGCCAGGCGCTGTCGTTTTCGTGGATGCAGCTGTAAATCAGGCAAACACGCCGACAGAAGGCGCTGCTTTGGATACGCCGCAGGGGCCGCAGTATAACGAAGACGCCAGCCAGGTAATCTATACCAATCTGTTTTTTGGCAGCTATCCGCAGACGGAGGTAAAAGGCGCCGCGCTGACAGACTTAATTACTAAAGCGTCTTATGACAGCTACGGGGATGCCTGGGTGGACGGTGTAAAATATCGCCGGATCAGCGTGAAAGAGACAAATAATGATGAACAGTTTGGTGATGCGGAATACCGTTTTTTTAAGTGGGAACGCGTAAAGTGGCGGGTGCTAGCAAACGATGGGAAGACGCTGCGTGTGATGGCAGATACCGGACTAGACTGCCAGAGTTATCACGAGGTCGGGACAGCGGTTACCTGGGCGGACTGTTCGCTGCGCAAATGGCTGAACGGTGCGTTTTACCGCACGGCGTTTGACCAAAAGGAACGGGAGGCAATTGTAGAGCAGACGCTGGAAAACGCTGCTGATTTGGCGGATGACGGTAAGGAAGGCCGTACGCGGGACTTTATTTATCTGCTGTCACTGGAGGATCTGGCGCAGCGCGATTATGGATTTACGTCCCAAGTCCAGCATCCGTCGCCATGCCGTCAGATACCGCTTAGTGATTATGCACATGCGATGGGTGCCAGGCCGGGCGGGGAAGACGGCTCCGGGGAGCAGTATTGTTGGTGGTGGCTGCGCAGTCCGGCGCTGGAAGAAAAGGACACGTTCCGTTATGCGGCACTGATAGGCAATACCGGAGCATTTTCTATGTATGGGCTTGTAGAAAACAAATACCGCGCAGTCGTACCGGCACTGCAGATCAGCCTAAAATCGGGGGCCTGGGAACGGGCAGACGATGCGTCCAGCGGCTCTGGAGGCGGGGAAGCTGCGCAGGAGCCGCTGACCGTCAGCGCTCCGGCTATGCAGCGCAGCCAGAATGTCGCCGCGTTTGACGTGGAAGCGCGGGGCGGACTTACCAATGAGTATGAATACCAGTGGTACTATGCGCCGTCAGATACCGGAAGCGGCCACCCGCTCAGCGAATCGGATTACAAGTCAATGGTATGGCAGGGCAAAGCGCTGTATATTGACCTGAAAGCCGACGATGTACCGGATGGATTGTATCTGTACTGCGCCGTCAGTGACGGACGCTCCACCGTGGAGAGCAGCCGGGTTTGGTTTTCCAAAAAGAAAAAAGACCAGACGATTACATATCATAATGGGAGTATCCAAAACGGGCAGCTGGAATATGGCGCAGCCTTTGCGCTGAAGGCAAAGAGCAACGGCGCAGCGTCTAAGATTTCTTATCAGAGCAGCAATCCAAAGGTGCTGTCTGTCAACGCAGCCGGCAAACTAAGAGCAAAAGGCTACGGGAAGGCGACGGTTACGATTACCGCTTCGGATTCGCCTGTAGACGAGTACGGCAAGACGACAAAAAAGATTTCCTTGACAGTTGTGCCAAAGCAGGTGCAGGTATCGAAAATCGTGCGCACGCGCAACAGCCAGGGCAGGCTGGAAAGCGTGTATGTGGAGTGGAAACAGGACCGCACGATTGACGGATGCCAGTACAGCATCGCTTATAATCAGAATTATACAAACAGCACAAACGGAGAAAAAACAGGTACGGATCATTTTGTGCGTCTGAGGTATCTGGATGTAAATAAGGATCGGTTATATATCCGGGTGCGTACTTATAAAAAAGTTGGTAAGAAAACCTATTACGGAAAATGGAGCAAGAGTTACATGCTGGCAATCTGACGCTGCGGCAGCACTTTGTAACAATTCGGACAGGTCTGCTGGCTCAGGATCAAATAGGATGGTGAAGCTTTTGTGTTAGGACGAAAAAAAGCAGGGAAGAAAACAACACGCGGCAGGCAGCCGGGAGCCTTTTGTCAAGAACTGGATGTGCAGCCGGAACAGCTTGGAGCTTTGTGCGAAGCGCCAGAGACGCAGACCGGGCCGGATGATCCGCAGCCGGAGGCTGTGACGCGGGAACTTACAGAGGCAAAAGCCGTTACGCGTCAGCTGGCAAAAAAAGTAATGGCGCCACAGTCACCCGCGGGCAGCCGCAGCGGCATAGAAGTCGGGACATCCAGTGTGATCGGCAGCAGAAAGTCACAGCAGGACGCGGTATTTGGCTATGAAGCCAACGGCTGGGCCATCGGCATCGTCTGCGACGGCATGGGCGGGCTTTGCGGCGGAGAGATTGCCAGCCGCGTGGCCTTAAAGAGTCTCGCAGATGCATGGTTTACACAGAGGGATGTGGCGGATATTCCCGGATTTCTGCGGCGCGAGGCAATAAGCGCGGATGAAAAAGTGTATCTGCAGGAAGCGCCGGACGGCAGACGGCTGGAAGCAGGTACGACAATGGTAGCGGTTATTGTCCGGCAGGGGGAGCTGTACTGGCTGTCAGTCGGAGACAGCAAACTGTATTTTATCCGCGGGCAGGAACTATTGTCATTAAATATAGAACATAATTACAGGCTGGAATTAAACACAATGCTGCGGCAGGGCAAAATAACTGCACAGGAATACGCGGCGGAAGAATACCGGGCGGAAGCGCTGACCAGTTATGTTGGTATGGGGGATCTCTCTCTGATGGATATCAGCCCGCGGGGGTATCCGCTGCGGGACGGAGATATCTTATTGCTGGCAAGCGACGGTTTGTATCGCAGTCTTAGTGAAGAAGAGATACTAACAACTGTCAGAAAAAATGAAAAACAGATGCAGCAGGCGGCGGATGCACTGACAGCGGCAGTAGCTGGAAGGAAAAAGCAGGATAACACATCGGTTGTGCTGCTGCGGTATGGGAAGGAAAGAAGTAACAGTTCAGGCAGATCAGCGCATTTACGGCGCTGATCGTATGAAAATGTAGTGGCTGCACGTATCCAGCCCATCGCGAAGCGATTCTGAATGGCTGGATACGTAACAGTTCAGTGGGGTATCTGAACTGTTACGGAAAGAAGGCAGTGCAACGGGTGACCGTAACTGTAGTTATGAAACAGGATTTTGAGACAGGAGATGGCGGATATGACGAGATGTATGGGCTGTATGGCTGAGATGGCGCAGGACGAGCGGATCTGCAGACATTGCGGATATCAGAAAGGTACGGACGTAAAAGAGGCATATTATCTGCTGCCAGGCACTATTTTAAAGGATAAATACCTGATCGGCCGGGTACTCGGCTACGGCGGGTTCGGGGTAACCTATATCGGATGGGACCAGGTGCTGCGGCGGAAAGTGGCCGTTAAGGAGTACCTGCCGAGCGATTTTGCGACAAGAAGCTACGGTTCCAGGCGCGTAACGGTATTTTCCGGCGAAGCGGCAGAGCAGTTCCAGGCAGGTTTGGAGAGCTTTTTGTTTGAAGCCAGGCGGCTGGCAAAATTTAACGCGGTTGCGGAGACGGTAGATATCTACGACTGCTTTGAAGGCAACGGGAGCGGTTATATCGTAATGGAATATCTGGATGGCGCAACGGTCAAAGAAGTGCTGCGCAAAAGAAGGCGCATTGGCGTCGAACAGGCGCGGGCAATCGCGCTTTCCGTGCTGCGGGGGCTGGCAGCTGTCCATAAAGAGGGGATTATCCACCGGGATATCGCGCCGGACAATATTTTTATCACAAAGACAGGACAGGTGAAAATACTGGATTTTGGCGCTGCCAGATATGCAACTGCTGTGCAGTCTAAAAGTCTGTCTGTCATATTAAAACCCGGTTTTGCGCCGGAAGAACAGTACCGCAGCCATGGGGAGCAGGGGCCGTGGACGGATGTCTATGCGCTGGGTGCGACGCTGTATTGTATGATTACAGGCAGGCGCCCGGAAGAATCGATTCAGCGTCTGGCACAAGATCATGTAAAGCCGCCGTCAGAGCTTGGCGTTACCATTGACCCGAATATTGAAAACGCGATTATGAACAGCCTGAACGTCCGTAAGGAATACCGGATACAGGATGCGGAAAGCTTTTTCAGGGCATTGCGCGGCAAAGAAGAGGTCGAGCGGATTGTAGAAAAAACAGATGCAAAAATCAACTGGAAGCTGCCTCTTTGGATGAAGGGAACGGCAGTCGCTGCAGGTGTGCTTGTCTGTATCTGCGCCGGATTATTTGTTACCGGAAACCTGGGATTTACCAAAAAAGAAATCACAAGCGCTGACGGCGTAGCGGCACTGAGCGGTTCCCAGAGATATGTGCCGAATGTATCCGGAATGAGCTATGAAGAAGCAGAACAATTATTAAAACAAAAAAATCTGAATCTTATGATCAGCGGGATGAACTATAGCGAAAGGATTGCCAAGAATAAAATATTAAGCCAGAATCCGGGAGACGGCGCGGTGGCGGAAGCCGAAGAAACCATACAGGTAATTATGAGCGGCGGGCAGGAAGAAGTGATGATGCCCGATCTGGCCGGAATGACGCAGGAAGAAGCGCGGCAGCTGATTACCAGGCAGAATCTTGTGATCCGCGAAGAAGACGTGAACGGGGAATACAGCGACGTTGTGGAAAAAGGCCGCGTCATCGCCCAGAGCGTCCCGGCGGAGGAACGTATTGCGGTGCAGACGGAAATTACGCTGTCTGTATCCCTTGGAAGCCTGAATGAAGAAACAGCGCTGTTACAAGTGCCGGATTTGACTGGCATGACGAAAGAAAAAGCGATCAGGCAGTTAGGAAAACTGAAAGAACAGGCAGGGTTTACCTACGTACTTGGAGAAGTGAAAAATAAATACAGTGTGGACGTGGAAAAGGGCCGGATTATCAGCCAGAAGCCGACAGCAGGGGAAACTGTGCGGACGAATGAACCAATCCGTATTGTGATCAGCAAAGGGCCGGAAATGGTGCAGATACCGGATCTGACTTATATGACGCAGGAACAGGCTGTGAAAAAGCTGCAAAAGGCCGGGCTGCAGGCAGAGATAACGACAGCATACAGCGAACAGGCAGCAGCCGGGCTTGTGCTTCATCAAAGTGTACAGGCAGGCACAAAGGCTGCAAAGGGCGGCAGCGTGACGATTACCGTCAGCCTTGGAAAGCAGCCAGAGCGGCCAAGCGGTGGGAATACAGGAAACAACAGGCCGTCCGGCGGCAATATGGGCGCAGGCAGCAGTGGCCAGCCATCCGGCGGTACAGGAACAGGCAGCAGCGGTCAGCCGTCCGGCGGCAGTGGGACAGGCGGCAGTACAGGAACGGGTGGTCAGCAGCCAGCGGGCGGCAGTACGGGAACGGGCAGCAGCGGTCAGCAGCCTGCAGGCGGTTCCGGCAGCAGCGCCGGAAACAGCGGAACGAATGATTCGGAAGGGAACCGGGCGATTATGCCGGATGGCGGCAGTTTTGTTGTGGAATAACGCTGTTATGAAATAACGTTGATACGAATGGCAGAGAAGCAGGTTTGTCCGGCTGGTCAGTTGTGTATGGGAGCTGTGTGCAGATCAGCTGGACGCAGTTCCCCAAATATAGGTGAAGGAGGAAGGTGTATGCTTTCGTATGAGATTTTATCCGAATGCGGAGAACGGGAATATAATGAAGACTATACAGGAGTGGAAAAAAATGGGGAGGCATACTGCTTTGTCCTTGCCGACGGCCTGGGCGGACACGGCGGCGGGGATGAAGCGTCCCGGCTGGTTGCGGAGTATATTTTAAATGATTTTGTCCAAAACGGAAAAGTATCCGAGCCTTATTTAAAAAAATGTTTTGAAGCAAGTCAGCGCCTGCTGCTGGAGGAACAGAAGAAACAGCGGCGGACAAAAGAAATGAAAACGACGCTGACCGTACTTTTGGCAGATCAGAACTATATCCAGTGGGGACATATCGGTGATTCCAGAATCTATTACTTTCAGGATAAAAAGCTGAAACTGCGCACGCTGGACCACAGTGTTCCGCAGATGCTTGTAAATGCTGGAAAGCTTAAGGAAAAAAAGATCCGGGGACATGCGGACCGTAACCGGCTGCTGCGGGTTATGGGCGTGGAATGGGAAGAGCCGCAGTATGAGATCGCCGTGCCGATGCAGCGTATGGGCGGTGAAGTATGTTTGCTCTGTACCGACGGCTTTTGGGAATGGATCGAGGAAAAGGCGATGCAGCGCCTTTTAAAAAAAGCAGCTTCTCCTGGAGATTGGCTGGCTGAAATGCAGGCAGCAGTAAAAAAGCATGGCAGCGGCAGGCAGATGGATAATTATTCTGCGATTGCAGTATTTTTGTAAGAGCAGAACACAGTTACAGGAACAGGGCAGTTTTAAACATACCGTATGGGGAGGACAAGCAGATGAAAAAAGGAAAAAGATTTGCGGCGCTCCTGCTGTCATTATGTATGGCAGCAGGAGTTACAGCGGGTTTGCCCGTAAGACAGAACGTGCAGGCGGAAACAATTCGGGACGGAGATTACCAGTATACACAGCTGGATAACGGCACGGTGGAGATCACCAGATATTCCGGGGCGGATGCAGCGGTAACCATTCCGGGAGAACTGGGCGGAAAACCGGTCAGCAGCATTGGTGAACACGCTTTTTCCTATCGGCCGAATCTTACAGAACTTACGATACCGGACAGTGTGGCTGCGATCGGGCAGCAGGCATTTTTAAACTGCACCGGACTTTCGCAGATTACGCTTCCGGCAAATGTGACAAATATCAAAACAAACGCGTTTGCGGGATGTACAGCGCTTGCGGATATTCAGGCGGACAGCGCGAACGCCGTCTACGCTTCGGATCAAGGTGTGTTATATAACAAGGCCGGGACAGAATTGCTGATCTGTCCCGAAGGAAAAACAGGCGTATGCGAAGTCCTTTCTGGTGTCAGCAGCATCGGAGGGAGCGCGTTTTGGAACTGCACCGGACTGACAGGCGTTACGCTTCCGGCAGGCGTCAGCAGTATCGGGGCAAGCGCTTTTTACGGATGTAAAAGCCTTCGCAGCATTGCGGTTCCGGCAGGTGCAGACAGTATTGGAAGCTACGCGTTCTATGGATGTGAGAGCCTGACGGAAATAACGGTTCCAAATCATATAAGCAATATCGAACATGGTACCTTCCAGGGGTGTACCAGCCTGCGTACGATTACGCTTCCGGCGGGGATACAGGCGATTGGAAAAGAGGCGTTTGCCGGATGTGACAGACTGACAAACGTGTACTATGCCGGGAATCAGACCCAGTGGAATTCGATCCGAATTTCAGAAGAAGGCGGCGGGAATGATGCGTTACTGCATGCGACGCTTTATTTTCGGGATGGTTCGACACTGCATGGGCCGGAAGAGGATTACGAGTGGCGGGTGATCAGCAGCGGCGCCATCAGCATTACGGCTTATCACGGCCCGGGAGGAGATGTCCGGGTACCGGAAGAACTGCTGGGCAAGCGTGTGGTGGAGATGGAAGCGAGTGCGTTCCGGGATAACGCCAGACTGGAAACCGTTACGATTCCTTACGGGGTGTCCCGATTGGGAGAAGGCATATTTTCCAATTGCCCGAATCTGACAGGGATCTATGCAGAAAGCGGCAATGCATATTATACATGTGAAGATGGTGTGCTTTATAATAAGCAAATGACAGAATTGATCAAATATCCCGGCGGAAAGACTGGCAGCTGCCAGATTCCGTCCGGTGTGACAGAGATTCAGAAAGAAGCATTTGCGCAGTGTACGAAGCTGACAAGTATTGTAGTGCCTGACGGGCTGGAAAAAATCGGCGCGCATGCATTTTCTTATTGTTCCAGCTTGTCCGCAGTAACGCTTCCAAACGGAATCGAACAGATACCAGCCGCAGCCTTCCAATCCTGCGAAAGCCTGACTGATCTGAAACTCCCGGACAGCGTCACCAGTATCCATACGGCTGCATTTGCGGAATGCACGAATCTTGCGGCGTTATCGCTGCCGGCAGGCATTGCTGCAATTGCGGATGGAGCGGTGTATCTTTGCCCGGGTTTAAAAGATATCTATTATGACGGCGACAGGGAACAGTGGGAAAAGGTGGAGATTGCCGCAGACGGGGATGCTTATGAGGATGGATATGGCGGCAACGCGCCGTTTTTTACCGCAAGAATCCATTTCAAGGACGGGACGGTTCTGGATGGTTCCAAAAAGGATGAACCACAGTCTGTGATAGATGCAAGACAGGAACTGGAAAAACTCAAGACCGGGGACGCGCTGGGACTGGAGCAGGCGATGCAGCAGTATCTCTCATCCGGGCAAATCGACGTTGCCGAGACATATCTGTACCTGTGGCTTGCAGATGTAAATTATGCATATCAGTATCCGGACGGCACAGTCAGACATATGCTTCTAAAAAAAGTCGGTCTGGATGCGGACGGGGATTTTGCCGCGGGAACGCAAAAAGCGATTACCCATGTGATTGCAGAGACCAATTTCGGAAAGCGTACGATTGAATTTACATTGGATCTCGGCAGGCCGGATGAAGCGGGGAACTTGTATCCGGCTTATGGCAGGATCTGGTACGAAATTCTGGAAAAAGACGGTATCCCGGCAGACACGCCGACCGAAGGACAGATCGGAAAAGAATCCTATTTGGATATGGCTGCGTTTATCGGATCGATTAAAAAAGCGTCGGATGATTCGCTGCATAACACTTACCGCTGGGAATCACTCAGCGATGATCTGACAGCGGGTGTGCTAATTGATAAAACGGTTGTGGATCTGATCGGCGTTGTCAATGGTTCCTTTGCGGACGGCGTATTGACCATATACGGCCAGCCTGTCCGCTCTTACAAAAAGAAAGTAACCATCGCCTGTCCGGTAGACGTTTATGTGTACGATATGGACGGCCGTCAGGCCGGATCGGTGATCAGTAATCACGTATCCATACAGGATGCAAATATCAATATGCAGGTTCAGGGAGATACCAAAACCGTATTTATGACCGAGAGTGATTACTATCTGGAGCTGAAAGGCACAGATACCGGAAAGATGAAATATCAGGTTGAGGAAATGGTAGACGAGCAGACACGCCGTACCGTTCAATTTCTGGAGATGCAGCTGAAAGAAGACCTGTCCTACATCGGCTATGTCTTCCGACCGCTGAACATTGACAGTAATATGTACGCGCTGCGTAAAAAAGATACAAATGAAATCGCGACGACGATTACAAAAGATACCTATGAATCCATATTTAAACGGATTCAGGGCTTAACCTTAAGCCAGCAGAATACGTCTCTGGCAGCAAATAAGACCGTACAGTTAAGCGCCAGCCTGTTTCCGCTGGACGCCAGCAATCCGAACCTGCAGTGGACGACCGACAATACGACCGTGGCAAAAGTAGACGGCAGCGGGCTTGTAACCGCAGTCGGCGCAGGACGCGCGACCGTTACGGTAGCGACGAAAGACGGCAGTTTTTTAAAACAGTTCTGTGTGATTGACGTGGCTGACGCAGGCGATCATTCCGGCGGCAGCTCTGGCGGCAGTTCCGGTGGATACGGCGGTTCTTCCGGCTGGGCAGGCGGCGGTTCTGCGCCGGTAGTGGAACAGGAGAAAAATCCGGTTGTTGTCAAACTGCATTATATCATCCAGTTTGATATCAATGGCGGGACAAATCTCAGCCGCAGGACGATGACGTTATTAAAAGATGACGCGCCTGGAATTATGCCGAAAGTCCAGCGGAAGGACTATTTGTTTGACGGATGGTATACACACAAGGAAGGTGGTACGAAGGTAACCGGAGACCAGCCGTTAGCAGAAGCCGCAACGCTGTACGCACGCTGGACGAAGGCGCAGGCGCCTGGAAAGACGGCGTCGCTGACGCTGAAATCTGCCAAAAAAGGGCAGATTCAGGCAGTCTTCCAGAGTGTGAAAGATGCCGCTGGATATCAGGTAGATTATTCGACTAGTAAGAAATTCACGTCAAAGAAAACAAAAGAGGCTGGGGCAGCTGCGAAAGCGAAGACATTAACAGGATTAAAAGCCGGAAAGAAATACTATGTCCGGGTGCGGGCGTACCGCGTAGATTCTATGGGGAACCGGATTTACGGCGTATACAGCGCTGTAAAAAATGTGACAGTAAAGAGCTGACGGCCCGGCGCATGCAGGTTTGCGTCAGGTGCGGCTATGGGGCAGACAACCATGCGACAGAGTGTTGGAGGAAAACCATGAAAATTGTAAAAAGAATTTTTGCGGGTGTATTGGTACTGTGCATGATGGTCAGCCTGCTGGCTGGCCCGGGCAGTATGTGGAAGGTCAGAGCAGAGACTTTTGGGGACTTTGAATATGAACAGCTTCCGGATGGAACCGTGATGATCACAAAGTATACGGGATCAGATGCACACGTAACGGTTCCAAAGACCCTTGATGGGAAAGCAGTAACGCAAATTGACGATCAGGCTTTTCAGTATCGTGATACGCTGGAGGAACTGGTTCTTTTAGACGGTGTGGCCAGGATCGGAGCGAATGCGTTCAGTGATTGTACGAATCTGTTAAAGGTCACTCTTCCGGATAGCATAACCGGAATTGGAGAATTTGCGTTTCATCGCTGTAAGGTATTAACAGAAGTCAGAATACCGGATGGCGTGACCAGTATAATGAATGGGACTTTTGCCGGATGCTTTGCATTAAAAGAAGCTGTCATTGCGGGAAGCCTGGAGAAGATTGGAGATAATGCTTTTGAGAGCTGCACGAGTCTGACGCAATTTCATATACCGGATGGTGTAACTGCAATCGGTGACAGTGCATTTATCAACTGTGAGAGCTTAATGCGTATTGTTGTACCGGATGGTGTGACCAGTATCGGAGAGGGAGCTTTTTACAAATGCAAATCTTTGGAAGAATTCTCAATACCAGATGGTGTACATGACATAAAGCCACTTACGTTTGGAAATTGTGAGAAGCTGGCCAGGGTCAGCTTGACAGAAAGTGTTACAACGATTGAAAACAGTGCCTTTACGTTATGTAAAAGCCTGAAAGATGTTTACTATTCCGGGACAGAAGAGAAATGGAATGAGATTACCATTGATAAAGTAAGTAATCAGTATCTTGCAAATGCGACGATACATTTTAGTGATGGCCCTACACTGAACGGCCCGGAAGGTTTTGAATATAAAATCTTACAGGATGACACAATTGAAATCACGAAATGCACAAGCTCTGATGAGGTAATCATCATCCCTGAAACGATCGAAGGCAGACCTGTCGTAACTCTCGGTTTCGGCGCATTTTTAAATAATCGGGACTGGAGAGAGATTCATATTCCCGCGAGTGTAACAAAAGTGGATGATACGAATTTCATGGACTGTAAACTGGAAGGTATTTATGTGGATGAATCAAACGCAAATTATCTGTCTGAGAATGGGGTTCTATTTAATAAAGATCAGACCAAATTAATCAAATATCCACAAGGAAGAGAGGGTGACTATCAGATTCCATCCGGTACAGAAATCATAGCAAACTATGCGTTTGAAGAGGCTGGCGGGCTGACAGGCGTTACTATTCCGTCCGGAGTGACAACGCTGGGGCATCATGCTTTTAACAAGTGTTCGCAGCTGACAGAAATCAGGCTGCCAACCAGTGTTGTCTCGATAGGAAGGTCAGCATTTGAACATTGCGACCGCCTGGCAGAGATGGAGATTCCGTCCGGAATCAAAAGCATACCGTCTAATTGTTTTATGAATGCTATAAGTTTGACAAAAGTCACCATTCCAAGCAGTGTAACGGCGATAGAAAATGCGGCGTTTTATCAATGTGACAGTTTCACGGATGTTTATTATGATGGTGTCTTAGATCAGTGGGAGAACATACAGATTGGTACCGGAGGGATTGCGGGTATCGACAGTTCCATAAATACAAATGCGCCGTTGGTAAATGCTGTGATACATTTTAGCGACGGCACTACGCTCAATGGTTCCAAGGAGGAATTTTCTTACAGAGAGCTGGATAACGGAACGGTAGAAATTACGAAATATAACGGTTCTAATCCAATCGTAGCGGTTCCTGAACAGCTGGGCCAGAAGAAGGTGAGCGGGATCGGGAACAAGGCTTTTTATCAAAAAGAAGAAGTGACCGAGGTCAGTATTCCCGATGGTGTGACAAGGATCTTACCATCCGCGTTTCAGGAGTGCAAAAATTTAACAAAGATCAGCATACCAGAGAGTGTAACGACGATTGCAGAGGATGCTTTTCAGAACTGTACGAATTTACAGGATATCTATTATTCCGGCACGAAAACACAATGGGATAAGGTAGATATTAGTAAAAAAGGGAATGAAGCATTATTGTCAGCAGAGGTCCATTGGAAAGAAGAACCTCCTCAAGACGGCAAAGAAGAAATCATCCTTCCTGTCACCGTTGACGCCAAACAGGAACTGGAACGCTTAAAATCCGGAGATTCATTTTTCTTAGAACCGGATTTTATGCATTATCTGTCTGCGGAACAGATCGACGTTTTGGAAAGCTACCTCTATACCTGGCTGGCCGAAGTCAATTACACCTATCAATATTCCGGCGCTGACGGCGTAAAAGAACGCATTCGGAAAAAATCCGGCATTGATCCGCAAGGTGATTTTAGATCCGGCAAGGAACAGGCAATCACACATGTAGTGGCAGAAACAAAGTATGGAACCAGGACTTTTGAGATCACGCTTGACCTTGGTGTGCCAGACAGCAGCGGCAATCTGTACCCGACCTACGGCACTATGCGCTATGAGGTGCTGGAAAAAGGCAGTCTGCCGACCGACCTTCCGCTGTCCGGGCAAATAGGCAGAAGTACTTATACAGATTTGGGGCCGTTAGCAGACAGTGTAAAAAAGACGTCGGAGGATTCGCTGCATCACACATTCCAGTGGCAGTCCCTGAACGAAGAAATGACTGCGGGCATCCTGGTTGACAAAACAGTGACGGAGATTATTGGAAATAAAAAGGGCTCTTTTTCCGATGCGGCATTTACGATCTATGTCGAATCGCTGCTGACATACAGTAAGAAAGTAACGATCGCCTGTCCGGTAGATGTGTTCGTTTATAGCATGGACGGTAAAGGAGCAGGATCGATTGTAGATCATCAGCCGAACGAGGAGAATCCGAATGTCCGGCTGGATGTAAATGGGGATACCAAGACGGTGTACCTGGCAGGCAATGATTATTATTTGAATCTGCGTGGTACGGACACCGGGACGATGAAATACGAAGTGGAGGAAATTGCCAATGAAGAGGTGCGCCGCAACGTGCAGTTTCTGGAACTGCAGCTGAAAAAAGACATGCAGTATGAAGGCTATGTCTTCCGTCCGCTGAATATCGACCGTGACTTGTACGCGCTGCGTACCGTAGATGGAAGCAGCAAGGAAGTTATTTATGCAGATACGGATTCATATCAGGCCACATTCAAACGCGTGGAGCAGATGTCTCTAAGCCAGCAGAGCAGTTCCCTGAATGAAAAAAGTTCCGTCCAGCTGCATGCCAGTTTGCTGCCGCTAGACGCGAGCAATCCGAACCTGAACTGGACGACGGATCAGGAATCCGTGATATCGGTAGACAGTAACGGTCTGGTAACAGCTGTAGGCGCCGGGCGCGCGACAGTAACGGTATCAACCAAAGACGGAAGCTTTTTAAAGCAATTTTGTGTGTTTGATGTGGCAGATCCTAACAGTCCGGGAGATGATTTTAATCAACAGCCCGGCGACGGTTCTTCAGGCAGCGGCACCGATGATGGGCCAGGCAATTTCGGCGGCGGTTCAGGTAATATGCCAGGCGATTCGGATGGCGGTTCAGGTAACGCGCCAGGCGGTTCCGGCAGCGGTACCGGAAACACGCCGGGTAATTCCGGCAGCGGCAGTTCCAACGGTTCTTCCGGTAATTTTGGCGGCAGTTCCGGCGGCGCTGGCGGTTCCTCCAGTTTTTCCGGGCAGACAGCACAGCCGGTCGTAGTCAAGCTGCATTACGTAATTCAGTTTGATACAAATGGCGGTACGAATTTAAGCCGCAGGACGATGACGCTGCTGGACGGCGACAGTCCTGGCATTATGCCAAAAGTGCAGCGCAAAGATTACCTTTTCAGAGGCTGGTATACGCAGAAGGAGGGCGGCAAACAAGTAGCAGGGGACAAGCCGCTGGAAGAGGCCGCGACACTGTATGCCCGATGGGTGCGGGCGTCGGCGCCTGTAAAAACGGCTTCGCTTAAGCTGGTATCTAAAAAGAAAGGACAGGCGCAGGTCAGTTTTCAGAAAGTAACCGGCGCAGCCGGATACCAGGCAGAATATGCCGCTGACAAAACCTTTGCATCAGCAAAGAAAAAGAATATCGGGGCAAATACAAAAACGAAGACGCTGACAGGCTTAAAAGCCGGAAAGAAATATTATGTCAGAGTGCGGGCATACGTCCTGGATTCTATGGGAAATAAGATTTATGGTATATACAGCACAGTGAAGAGTATACGGATACATTCATAAAGCATACAGCTTCCGCCTGTTTGCGCAGCAGGCATACAATAATATTTCAGGAAGGAGCCGGATTTTGGCTGCGATTGTGTGTCAGGGCCGGAATCCGGCAGCAGAAAGGAGTAACATATGAAGCGAACAAAAAATATGGCAGCAGGGTTCCTTTGCGGGCTTTTACTGACAGGTATTACCTACACAGATCTGGTCTATGCGGCATCCCCGTCCCTGTCTGCATCCGCGGATACCGCAACCGTCGCAGAGGGCGATTATGTTAATGTGGATATAGATCTCGGCAACAATCCGTCCATCAGCACGCTTGGCGCAACGCTGAATTATGACAGCAGTGTATTAAAGTATGACAGCAGTGATTGGAACGGCGGATTTTCAGGGAGTGATATGCAGATGGCGTCTGATACAGGCAGTGAGGTCAATCTTTCGGTTGTCTGCGACGACAGCTATGCCCAGGATGGAACAGTTGTAACCGTGCGCTTTCAGGCAGTGAAAGACGCCGATTCCATTCCGGTTACGTTGGCGCTGAGGGATATGGCAGACGCGGATTTGTCCGTGGTATCCGACTGTCAGGTTACAAGTGCTGTACATGCCCCGCAGGGAGACAGCAGCGGGCAGAAAAACCAGGCGGATCAAGCCAAAGATACAGACCCGGATACGGTTGATTTGGAAAATCCGGATGAAACAGCAGATATCAGCATTGTAGACGAAGAAAGCGGCGCAGACGAACCGATAACTGTAGCGGCAGCTGACGCGGGCGGCAGCGCAGGCAGTCAGACAAATGCGCCATCTGACATGACGCAGGGGGAGACAGCAGCTCCGTCTCAGTCTGTAACAAAAACACAGACCGTTGCCGTGCAGGCAGCAGCCAAACCGGACCGGAATTATCAGACAGGCGCGGGAATCGGGATAGACATGTATCTGATCGGCGCGGCGGCATGCGGGTTATTGGCATTGCTGCTGTCCGTCAGGCGTTTGAAAAAGTAGCGGATTTTTTATAAACATCCATCGCTGATTGACCAGGGAACAGATGAAACGGATAGAAAAACAATTTGGGAGCTCATAAATACAGGGAGGAAAAACAGTGAGAAAGGGAAAAAAGATGATCGCGCTCGTATGCAGCCTGCTGGCAGCTATCTGCGGATTTTCCGGCAGGGCGTATGCGGATGGGAGCGCCTGGGGGATTGAACATACATTGGATCTCTCCGAATGCAGGCATGGCGATACGGTAAAAATGTCCGTCAATTTAAAGGGCAGCAGCGCATCCGGTTCACAGAAACTAAGATCTGTAAGTGGAACGCTGGAATACGATACCAGCTTGTTTACTGTGGAAAAAGCAGATCTTCTTGCGCCGGAAGGTGCAAAAGTGCAGGAATGTACGTTTGACAAAACAACGGGTATCTTTTCATTGCAGTATGAGACCGACATTACCGTCAAAAACGGCGGTCTGCTGCTGCAGATCCTGCTCCATACAGCAGCGGATGCGACTACAGGCAATACGACGCTCTGTGTCACGGATTTGAAATGGAAAGGTTCCGAAAGCAAAGAAGAGACAGAAATCGAACACCGCATTCCATCAAAGATTACAATTGCTGAAAGCGCAGCATCTGTCGGAGATGTGAATCAGGACGGCAACATCAACCTGACCGATGCAAAGCTGGTGATGCAGCATTATAACGGCGCGGCTGAACTGGAAGGCCAGCAGCTGAAAAACGCGGACACAAATGGCGACGGCAACGTGAACCTGACCGATGCAAAGCGGATCATGCAGTATTATAATGGTGAGATACCCGCATTTTAATATGCAAAAATTGAAATGAAAAATATATAATTTTGTAACAATATTCACAAAAATGAAAAAATATCTGATGAAGACTAACGATTTTGCGCGGTCGTGCCGAAAAATATCTACAAAGAGTAATTGCCGTGGAAAAGGATGCGGGATTTTTCCGCCATACAGCAAAATCCCATGAAACAAGCTGGCAGCCGCGGTTGTTATTCGCGGCTGCCTGTTTGCAGTGCTTCATATCTTTTCCGGAACAGGATTCCGGTTCAAGGAAATGCCGCGTCGGATCTTAAGATCATCTGTCGATAAAGCTGTAATTTTTTTCCTGATCGTCCACAGACCTTTCTCTGCCAGCTCTTTTATGTTATCCTTATCATAACAGCATTGTCCAATAACAATAACAGTCCCTGCGGTGCGGCAAGAGACTTGTCAAAGACAGTGGCTGCAGTACAGGGCCGGTTTTAGAAAGGATGGGATTGTAAGAGTGAAACGAACGAAAACGGCAAAAAGAATCGTATCAGGATTATTAGGCGTTGTTATGTTAACTTCTTTTATTTTGTTTGCGGTGAATGCTTATTATGCAGGACGGGAACTTCCATACTCTGCAGCATCAGCGGAATCCAAGCTGGCAGATACATCCGCGGGCAGTGCGGTTTCTGGCAGCGGGCCGGATCTTACGAGCAGGCATTTTCTGCATGCATCGGATGCGGATCTTTCAATCGGAGCCAGTGAACGTCAGATGCTCTATCAGGCGCAGGATGCAGCAATATCCCCGACGGTTGTGCCGGATGCGGACAGCGGTAACGGCGCTGCAGCCTTACAGGCGGATGCGGACAACCAGGAATCACAGAAAAATCAGACACAATTGCAGTCTGGCGGAACTGATGAAAATGAGCATGCGGATATAACAAATGCAGAAAAAACGGATACAGAGATGACGGACAGCAAAAAAACGGATACAGAAAAGACGGATAGTACAAAAACGGATACAGAAAAGACGGATAGTACAAAAACGGATACAGAAAAGACAGATAATAAAAAAACGGATACAGAAAAAACAGATATAAAAAATACGAATATAGTTAAAACTGATATCGGAAAGAAAGATACAGAGAAAACAGATCTTAAAAAGCCGGATACAGAGAAAACAGATATCGAAAAGACAGATAATAAGACAGATATCAAAAAGTCGGATACAGAAAATAAGAAAAAGGATCAGCAGTCTCCGAATCATTCCCGCAGGACGTTTCAGACCGTTACGGAGGATTATTTTTCGGATGCATTGTTTATTGGGGATTCAAGGACTGTGGGGATGTTTCAGAGCCATCTGCTCCCGCAGGCAGCTTATTATGCAAAGACCGGGATCGGCATTGGAGATATTTTAACCGACCGGATTGTAAATGAGGGCGGTGTAATGATTTCCGTTACGGATGCGCTGCAAAGGCATTCTTTTGGCAAAGTTTATATTATGATCGGAATTAATGACATTGCCAGAGGGGATGTGGAATGGTTTACGGAACAGTATAAAAAAATACTGGCTACTGTCCGCCAGACACAGCCGGATGCGGTGATCTACATTCAGGGAAATATTCCTATGAGTTACCGCACGCAGGATCTGGACGGCGCGCTGAACAATCAGAATCTGTCAAAGCGCGACAAAGCTTCTCAGGCATTGGCCGATTCGGAACATATTTTTTATTTGGATATCAGCAGCATCTACGCGGACGCTAACGGACATTTGGCGTCTGCTTATACAAGAGATGGTCTGCATGTGTGTACAGACGATTATCCGCTATGGGTGGATTATCTGCTGCAGCATGCGATTGTCTGCACATAATACAGGAAAGCAGGAAAATGTAATGAAATATACAGCTGTGGTCTTTGACCTGGACGGAACTTTATTGGATACGCTCGAAGATCTTATGAATGCCGTAAACGACGCACTGCGCAAATACGGCTATCCGGTTCGTACACTGGATGAAATTCGCAATTTTGTCGGCAATGGCGTTCGCAAGCTGATGGAGCGTGCGCTGCCGGATGGAGCGAAAAATCCGCAATTTGAACAAATATTGGCGGCATTCCGCGCCTATTATACGGAACATTGCGAAGATCAGACGCATGTCTACGACGGCATACTGTGGCTGATGCAGCAGCTGAAAAACGCCGGATGCCGGATGGCGATTGTATCCAATAAGCTGGACAGCGCAGTAAAAGAACTGAACCAGTCTTATTTCAGCAGCTATGTCTGCACGGCGATTGGAGAAAAAGAAGGCACCCGCAGGAAACCGGCGCCTGATATGGTAGAACATGCATTGGACGAATTACACTGCAAAAAAGAAGAGGCTGTCTATATCGGAGATTCCGAAGTAGATATTCAGACAGCCGCAAATGCGGGGCTTGCCTGTATTTCTGTATCCTGGGGATTTCGTGATGCGGAGTTTCTGCTGGAAAACGGCGCGTCTGTGATCGCGGATACGCCGCAGCAGGTATGGGATTTGCTTATGTCTCACGTTCACCCGGAATTTCCATGACCGGAAGTACCTGCTGGATGGTTGCATAACTGGTAATCCCGTATCCGCTGTGCAGAAACAGTTCCCGCTGGATCGGCGTCATTGTCCGAAACAGGCTCAGCAGACTTTGCTCCTGCTCGATTGTGGGCAGCGTAAAAGTATCTTCCAGCGTAGGCGTCACGCATAAAATATAGTCTGCGGACACTTGGAAATAAATAGCCATTTTGCGTACCATCGCGGCATCCGGGCAGCGCCGCCCGGTAATGTAATTTCCAAGGCTGTCCGTTGAAATATACAGATCTCCCGCAATTTCCTGACGGCTCTTAGGATGTCTTTTTACCAGATAACGGATTCGCTCTGCCATCGACATATCAAATCCAACCTCCGTCCAACTTTATAATTTGTCCGGTCAGATACGCGTTTGCGTTCAGCAGCTGCCAGGCAAACGCTGCGACTTCCTGCGCCGTACCATATCTTCCGGCAGGGATTTCCTCCTCCAGCGCTTTTCGCTCCTGCGGAGCAAAGCAGGCATTCATCCGTGTATCGATACAGCCGCATGCAATGGCGTTGACCTGGATGCCGCTTGGCGCCAGTTCTTTTGCAAGAGCTTTTGTCAGGGCATTGACCCCGCCTTTTGCCGCAGAATAGGCTGCTTCGCAGGACGCTCCGGCTTCACCCCATACAGAAGAAATATTTAGGATTTTGCCTGCCTGCCTGCGCACCATGCCGGGAATTGCCATTTTGCAGCAGTAAAATACGGATGAAAGGTTGGTATCGATCATCTGCTGCCAGTCCCGGACCTCCAGTTCGCTAAGCAGACCGATCTGGGAAATGCCAGCATTATTAATCAGCAGGTGAAGATCGCCCATCTGCTGTTTGATTTGCGTAAATATGTCACATACAGTCGGATAATCTCCGATATCTCCAATCAGAGGAATGGCCCGAATGCCATACTGGTTTTCCAGTTCTATGCATAATTGTGTTAATGTTTCCCCGCTGTTTTTACAGTTTAATGCCAGGTGGCATCCGTGTGATGCAAGCTGATAGGCAATAGCTTTTCCAATGCCGTGTGACGCACCGGAAATAAACGCTTTTTTGATCATAAAGCTTCTCCTTTTTATATTTGCTTTGATGCTCTGTCCGTTCGGAGCATGTGTTAACATTCTTATAAAAGCAGCCAGGCTGTAACCATTCGCAGATGAAATGATTACGCCTGCCTGTTGCGGCTGTGCAGCCCTTGATTGAAAAGCCAATGGCTATATTATAAAAGTGGTTAAGAGGTACGTTTAAATCGTTTCTTCGCAGTATAGTAGAAAATCTCGTTCCAGGACGGCTTCCAGAGGCTGGTCAATCTGTGTCTGGCGGCTCCAGAGAAAGATATTTTTGCCAAAGGAATATAAGGAGTTTGCCGCCGCCACATCTCCGGATTTTAGCTGGAGGATGGCCAGCTGTATAATTAGTTCCGGCATGCCATAAATGGTGCCGGCGCCAAAACATCTTTTTAATCCTTGGGTTAAGACCTGCCAGGCTTCTTCATGATAACCAGTCTGGCGGAGCATATTTCCCATATTGCAGCTGATCACGGGCATAAGCGCATCATAATCGCTGGCATCGCGCTGGATCTTATGGTATAGTTCGTCCCAGATCTGGTAAGACAGGTTGCGCAGTCCAAGCTCAAAATATTCTACGGCTACGTTGTTTAATGTGCGGATGCTCATCTCGTTTTCAGTTGTCATCATTAGTGTTATTGCCATATGACTCCTTTCTTGGCTCTTCTCTATTATTGTAGTATATAGGGGAGAAATGGAAAAGTGTCAATCTGGCCCATTTTAACGCCAAATTGTACAGAATGTGTCAATATACGACAGAATTCGATACAAATCGACACAAAAAAACAGGCAAAGCCGTGAGATTGACTATGCCTGTCCAAACTGTTGCTAATTTTCAGCCTCAATCAGACCATAATTACCATCTTTTCTTTTGTAAACAACGTTTACTTCGTCTGTCTCAGCATTGCGGAATACAAAGAAGGTATGACCTAACAGTTCCATCTGCACGCACGCATCTTCAGGAAACATCGGTTTCATTCCAAATTTTTTAGAGCGGATAATTTTTACTTCCTCTTCCTCTGCAGATTCAGCATCTACAAATTCCTGTTTAAAACTTCCTGCTCCCTGCTGCTGGCTTACCAGTTTTTGACGGTATTTTTTCAACTGTGCTTCGATCACTTCTTCTACCAGATCAATGGTTACGTACATATCATCGCTTTCCTGTTCCGCGCGGATAATATGCCCCTTGATCGGTATGGTAACTTCCATCTTCTGATGGCGTTTTTTGGTAACGCTGAGTGTAACATTCACAATCGTGTCAGGTGTAAAATATTTCTCCAGCCGGGACAGTTTTTCCTCTACTGCAGAGCGCAGACCTTCTGTGATGTCAAGATTTTTACCGCTGATTGTTATGCGCATATAATCACCCCTCCATTATTTTACTAAAGTTACGAATAACCTTGCAGTTATTGTAGCACAATTCACAAAATTTTCCTAGTAAAATATAGAAAATTTATTGTCATTCCAGTCTAAATCGTTTACTATAATACAAACAGAAACAAATGAGCGAATCAGAAAGGAATAGAATATGAAAATTGTCGTTTTAGCCGGCGGCCTGAGTACGGAACGCAACGTATCTCTTTCCACCGGAAGTATGGTCAGCGAAGCGCTCAGGCGCAAAGGCCATCAGGTATTGCTGTTGGATGTTTTTATGGGTTATGGCAAATCGGGTGACGATTTAAATAAAATTTTTGCATCGGCGAAGGAGCACAGCCTGCAGGTATCCGGCGTTCCGGAGACGGTGCCTGACCTTGCCAAAATCAAAGCGACGCGTGAAGACCAGTCGGATTGCTTTTTTGGCCCAAATGTGATTCAGCTGTGCCAGATGGCGGATATTGTCTTTTTGGCGCTGCATGGAGAAAATGGGGAGGACGGCAGGATTCAGGCGGCGTTTGATCTGTTTGGCATCCGATACACCGGAAGCAATTACTTAAGCAGTGCGATTGCCATGAATAAAAGCCTTAGCAAACGCTTTTTTGCCGAGAGCGGCGTTCCTGTGGCAAAAGGGATCTCTATGAAAAAGACCGAACGGATTGCGGATTTTACAGCGGCCGGATTGTCGCTTCCATGTATTGTAAAGCCATGCTGCGGCGGTTCCAGTGTCGGAATCTCTGTGATTCGTTCAGAAGATGAGTATCAGGCCGCTTTGGATGAAGCGTTCCGTCTGGAAGACGAGGTACTTATAGAGGAATATATTACAGGCCGTGAGTTCTCAGTGGCTGTAATCGAATCCAAAGCGCTGCCGGTGATTGAGATCGCGCCGTTGGAAGGCTTTTATAATTATACAAATAAGTACAAAGCAGGCAGTACGATCGAGACATGTCCCGCGGACCTGCCAGCGGACATCGCTGCACAGATTCAGGAGCATGCTGTCACGGTAACAAAGGCGCTTGGCCTGGATACTTATGCAAGGGTTGATTTTATGCTGGATGGTGAGAATCGGATTTTCTGTCTGGAGGCAAATACGCTGCCGGGTATGACGCCGACCAGTCTGCTGCCGCAGGAAGCCCGTGCAGTTGGAACCAGTTTTGAAGATTTATGTGAACATCTGATTCACATTTCTCTGCGCGGCTGCAAGAAGTAATTTGTAAAGAAGTTAAAAAAAGAAACTCAAAAAAGAAGCTCAAAAAAGTAGCTTAAAAAAACAAGCTCAAAAATATGGAAGCCAAAAAAGTAGCTTAAATAAAAAGAAGTTTTGAAAAGGAGTTTTAAAAAGAAGCTTTGAAAAGGAGTTTTAAAAAGAAGCTTTGAAAAAGAGTTTTAAAAAGATATTTTGAAAAGAAGTTTTAAACACCAGTTTACAAGTTTTGGATTTCATACTATATGTAGATTATATCGCCGCATCTAAATACAATATATAGTTTGGA
>VSNY01000119.1 GCA_009774535.1 Lachnospiraceae bacterium | reverse complement strand
GTACTATACGATAACTGATAAATGAATATGGCCCGGTGGCTCAGCTGGTTAGAGCGCCGCCCTGTCACGGCGGAGGTCGACGGTTCGAACCCGTTCCGGGTCGTTGGATGTTTATCGCATCCAGGAATTGCAGGCTTTAATTGCATAAGGCCTGGGGTCTTAGCTCAGCTGGGAGAGCATCTGCCTTACAAGCAGAGGGTCACAGGTTCGAGCCCTGTAGGCCCCATTTTTCACTCTTTAATCTGGTCTTCGCCGATATGGCTCAATTGGCAGAGCAGCTGATTTGTAATCAGCAGGTTATCGGTTCGAGTCCGATTATCGGCTTTATATGGGAGAGTTCCCGAGTGGCCAAAGGGGACAGACTGTAAATCTGCTGGCAATGCCTTCAGTGGTTCGAATCCACTCTCTCCCATTTTTATAATTTTATATCTGTTAACTATCGCGGGGTGGAGCAGTCTGGAAGCTCGTCGGGCTCATAACCCGAAGGTCATAGGTTCAAATCCTATCCCCGCAACTTATGCCCAGTTAGCTCAGTTGGTAGAGCAGAGGACTGAAAATCCTCGTGTCTCTGGTTCGATTCCGGAACTGGGCATTACTATTCAATCATTGAATAGATGGGATACTAGCTCAGTTGGTAGAGCACTTGACTTTTAATCAAGTTGTCGGGGGTTCGATTCCCCCGTATCTCATTTTAAGAATGAAACGTAATTATAAGAAAAATAGCCGTAATACCTGAGAAATCAGTTATTTACAGCTATTTTTTGCTTTACATAATAATAGTTTTTTCGCGGGCTTCATACTCCGTTCGTTTCTGCTTGTTCTGGCCGATAATCTATAGTTGTTCATAGGAGCTTTGGATATAGCTGTCTTTTTTAGTGATCATAGTAAGTTCTTCCTGTTTTTCAGCATTGATAAATCTATGTATATTCATGTTTTTATTATTCAAATACCATCGGATCAATTTGGGAGAGCTGTTTGTCTTTTATGAATTGCCAAGTATTGCATATATTTTTATTTATTCCAGTAAAAATAATCGGATAAAATACTTGACATTTCTGTATATGTACTGTATATATATTTATATACAGTACATATACAGAAACTCAGCAAAAGGAGAATAGATATGGTCCGATTTGAATATGTTGACAAGCGATTGGGAGATTTTTTTCTTCAGAATATTCATTTTGAACTGCCGCCGGGTTATATTATGGGATTGATCGGCGAAAATGGTGCAGGAAAGACAAGTATTTTGAATCTGATACTTGGTTTATATCATCCTGATGCGGGCAATGTGAAAATTTTTGGCTGTGACTATCGTAAGGAAGAAAGCAGGATACGCAATCAGATTGGATATGTTCTGGCAGAGGATGATTTGTTTTGGGAAAATCTCAGACTGGATGATAATGCAAATCTGTTTGGGAAGTATTATGAACATTATGATCAGAATCATTTGCGTGCATATTGTGATGATTTTGACCTGGATCTGAAAAAGAAATGGCGGGAATTGTCGGCAGGGGAGAAGCTGAAATTTCAGTTTGCATTTGCGTTATCGCATCGGGCAAGGCTGCTTATTCTGGATGAACCGACTGCAAACTTTGATCCGGAGTTTCGTAAGCAGTTTTTGCATATGATTACCTCATTTATTAAAAACGGGGATTGCAGTGTTATTCTTGCAACGCACCAGCTGCAGGAACTGGATCAGATTGCGGATTATATTACGCTGATCCATTGTGGAAAACTTGTTTTTTCTATGGAAAAAGAAATCTTGACAGAAAGGTTTCGCATTGTCAAAGGGGAAGATTATAAGATCAACCTGCTGCGGCAGGAACAGGTGATTTACAAGGAAACCAAAGAATATGCTTCTTCCGCACTTGTTAGGTATAGAAAAATTGATATGTATGATCCTGCTCTGGCAGTAAGCGTTCCAACAACGGAAGAGATTTTATATTGTTTTGTAAAAAGTACACGCAAAGATATATTTTTTAGTAATAGTTCAGACAGGTCTGCACATTAACTGCGCTGACTATATGAATATGTAGTGCTGCAGGCGTCCAGCCGATCGAGAAGCGATTTCTGATAGCTGGATACATAACAATTTACTGATAAATTAATAGTTGCATTTTTTAAATAGTAAGTGGTTTGTACCAGAAAGGCATTTTCCAGAGAAAGCAATCGAAGAATGGAGGGGGATCATATGTTTCAATTTGTTTTACGTGATTATAGATATCGTTTTTGGCCATCCTGCATCAACTATGCCCTTATAATTTTTATCTATATACTGAATTTCTATGTGAATATGATTATGATCTGGAGACTGGATGTTGTAAAATATTCGATAGGTATGCTGCCTATGATGCTGGGACTGCTTTTGTCCAGAATGTTTCCAAATCAGCTGCAGAAACAAATGTACTTGTGTCCGATGTCGGCCCGGGACAGAAAAAAATATCTGTTTACTGCTTATGCAGTACGGTTCGGGGGTGTGGGTATTCTGTATCTTGGGGGCAGCCTGGCAGCTCTGATTACTGGACGTATTACCAGGTGGGAGTTTACGGCAGTAAGTGCGTTAGTTCTTTTTTTCCTGCTGGGCGTTAATATGCATCATGTGTTGTTCGGCCTGCTGGTAGTAAGGCGGGAGGGTGAAAAGAATTACTGGCTCTCTATTATTTATGCAACTTTGAGTCTGCTTGTTCAGCTGACAGCTTTGGTTACAATGATCTATTTTGCATATACCAGGTTTGGCGAACAAAGGCAGCACGCAGATCTTGGGATTTTGTCTGGTATGGTGGGTATTAATGTGCTGTTAAATATAGTTGTTTGCGTAATTTGTTATAAGCCGGTGATTAGATACGGGATAAATTATGAAAGTTGTTACGTCAACGTACAAAAAATACAAACTAAGACTGGGATGAATTACGAAAACTGTTATGTCAGCGGACAAAAGATGCAAACTAAGACTGGAAGGAATACGCTGTGATGAAAATAATAATCAGTACCAACAGCAGCCTGGCCATTTATGAGCAGATCGTGAATCAGCTGAAAAATGCGATTTTTCATAAAGAACTGCAGGCCGGAGAAGCGCTGCCTTCGATTCGTACGCTTGCCAGCGATCTCGAAGTCAGCGTTATTACGACAAAACGTGCCTATGAAGTGCTGGAACGAGAAAATCTGATTCGGTCTGTCGCAGGAAAAGGATTTTATGTCTGCGATACGAATTTGGATTACTTGAAAGAAAAACAATATCGGATGCTGGAGAAAAAAATGATGGAAATTCTGGAAGAGTGCAAAAAAGCCGGGATGAAGACGGAAGAAATTTTATCAATGACGGAAGAACTTCTGAAAGAATAGGGATACAACAACACGGGCAGGAGGAGATCGAAGAAATGAAAGTGGAATTCCAAAATGTGACGTATCAAAGAAAAAAATTTTGTCTGCAGAATCTTTCTTTTCAGATCCGAGAAGGTTATTTGACAGCATTGGTTGGAAAAAACGGAGCAGGAAAGACGACATTCATGCACTTGCTGTTGGATATGGACGCGGAATATGAAGGACTGATTTTAGCAGATGGTGAAAACTGGAAGCAAAACCAGGCGGCACGCCGCAGTCAAATCGGCTTTGTATCAGACGAACAGCGGTTTTTTATGGAATGTACGGCCTTGGAAAATGCAAATATGATACAATGGCTGTATGAAGATTTTTCTTTGGAGCGGTTTGCGGCTGTTATGGAGCGGATGGCCCTGCCCGCGGACAGAAAGCTGAAAGATTTGTCCAGAGGGGAGTATATGAAATATCAGCTGGCATTTGCAATTGCTCATCATACGAGGCTGTATTTGCTGGATGAAGCGACAGCTGGTATGGATTCGGTATTTAAAAGAGAGTTTTTTCAAATTCTGCATGAACTGCTTATAGAAGAAGGCTGTACGATATTTATGAGTTTACATATGCCCGAGGATATTCAAAAGCATATGGATTATATCGTGCAGATAGAACAGGGTAAAATTATTTCTGATCATGAAGTAGGATGCGGTATCAAGGGTAAAATTATTTCCGATCATGAAGTAGAATATGGTATCAAGGGTAGTATTATTTCTGATCATGAAGTAGGATATGGCATCAATGGAAAAAGAGAGAGCGGGTATGGACAAGGTAAAAAATTTGACGAAGCGTACCGCGATGTATTTAAGGTAAAAAAATTTGACGAAGCGTACCGCGATATATTTCGGGATGCGTTTCTTTATGGAAAAGTGAGTGCAGGTATTTTATGCAGTATCGGTGCGGCATTTATGATTATTCCGGGTGAAGTGCTGAAATATGATCCTATAGGGATGGCAGGATGTTTGTTTACGGGTTGTTTATTGTCTGCTTTGGGGGTACAGCAGTATCTGTTATCCTATCTTTCTGTCAGGCAGGATGGGAAAATGATGCCGCTTTTTGAGATACTAAAATATATGCCAGTAACAAAAGCACAGATGCGCAAAGTGCGTTTGGAGTACCTGAATCGTTTTTGCCTGCGGTTGGGCGCAGTGACATTTGCGCTTCACCAGCTGGCGTCTTTTCTGTGGCACAGCTTTGGATGGGAATCGATCTGCAGCGCGGTCTGCCAGGCGGTTGTGGTCTGGCTTATCAGCCTGTTTTTGGTACGATTAAGTTCGTTATAGGCATAAAGTATTTACTGCGAGGTGGAGATATGTATAAAATTATGATAATAGAAGATGATCCGGCTATGGCCGAAGCAATTCAAAAACAGATTGAATCCTGGGGAAATACCGTGATGTGTGTGAAGGATTTCCAAAATGTAATTCCTGCGTTTATCCAGTTTGATCCGCATATGGTGCTGGTGGATATTATGCTGCCGTTTTATAATGGATATTACTGGTGTACGGAAATCCGCCGAATATCAAATGTACCAGTGATTTTTTTGTCTTCTGCGTCGGATAATATGAATATTGTAATGGCGATGAATATGGGCGGCGATGACTTTATACCAAAACCGGTTGATCTGGATGTGCTGACGGCAAAGCTGCAGGCTGCGCTGCGCAGGGCCTATGATATGGGCGGAAAAATACCTGTACTGGAGCATCGGGGCGCGATACTGAATCTCAATGATGCATCATTAACGTATCAGGGGACGCGGATGGAGCTGACCAGGAATGATTTCAGAATTTTGCAGCTGCTGCTGGAAAATAAGGGCAAGGTTGTCAGCCGGGATACATTAATGACAAGGCTGTGGCAGATGGATTCTTATGTGGAAGAAAATACGCTGACTGTTAATGTAACCAGGCTGCGTAAAAAGCTGGAAAAGGCAGGGCTGAAAGATTTTATTTCGACGCGGGTTGGGAGTGGATATATTATAGAATAGGATTGGGATCTGAGGGTGTAATCATTATGAAAGAGAAGCCGGAAAAACACATTTTTTTATCGTATTTACATCAGTATATGTATACAACTGTTATGTTTGTAATATATACGGGAATCTTTGTATGGATTTTTCTGCTATATGACATGGAGACAGAGGCGGTGCTGTATGCAGCGGGGTTGTGTGTTCTTTTGACGGTTCTTGTATTGGCAGTACATTATCTGCAGTACCGTCAAAAACATTTCAGACGGTATATCTACATGAAACAAATCGAGGTCATGGACGATCAGCTGCCGCAGCCGGAGACGCTGGCGGAGGCGGATTACCAGGAGATGATCCGAAGACTGTGGTCTGTTTACAGAGATGGACTGACAGCCTGGCAGAACGAGCGTCAGGAGCATATGGATTATTATACGACCTGGGTACACCAGATTAAGACGCCGATATCCATTATGCGGATGTCGCTGCAGACGGAAGATACAAGAGAGAACCGTGAACTTTTGGCAGAGCTGTTTCGGATCGAGCAGTATGTCGAGATGGTGTTAAATTATCTGCGCTTGGGGAGTAGAGATTCTGATTTTGTATTTCAGGAGTATAGTTTGGATCAGATTATCCGTCAGGCGGTACATAAATATGCGGGACAGTTTGTGCGCAGGCGTATCCGGCTGTTGTATGAGCCGACGGAAATCCGGGTGCTGACAGATGAAAAGTGGCTGCTTTTTATGATTGAGCAGATCTTGTCCAATGCTGTTAAATATACGCCGCAAGGAACCGTGCGTATTACAGTGACGAAAGACCTGATGCTGCAGATTGCGGATACGGGCATCGGGATAGCGCCTGAGGATCTGCCGCGTATTTTTGAAAAAGGATTTACCGGATATAATGGCAGGTCTGATAAAAAGTCTACGGGTCTTGGCCTGTATCTGTGCCAGATGACTGCGGACAGGCTGTCGCATCAGATCTCCGTGGAGTCAACGGTAGGGGAAGGAACCGTTTTTTCGATAGACCTGCACAGAAATCAGCTGGAGCTGCTTTAACCGATCAAAACCGTTGAACGGTTAGCGGCATGTTACCATCAATCTTACAAAAATGTCACAAAAACCAGCCGGAATGTCACTTCATTCGATGTTGACTTTCCGGTTTTCCTGTTATGATCACTGTACAACAACGAAATACAAAAAAAATAAGGAGGCCGTAACGATGGTGATCTTAGAGGCGCAATGTCTGAAAAAAATATATACAACCCGTTTTGGGGGAAATCAGGTGCAGGCGTTAACGAACGTGTCTTTTTCGGTAGAAGAAGGAGAGTATGTAGCAATTATGGGGGAATCCGGTTCCGGCAAAACAACGCTGCTAAATATTCTGGCAGCCCTGGACCGTCCGACTGGCGGGCAGGTGCTGTTAGCCGGTAAGAGTATGTCAGCTATTAAAGAGAGAGAAATGACGGCATTTCGTAGAAATAATCTGGGATTTGTATTTCAGGATTTTAATCTGCTGGATACGTTTACGCTGCAGGATAATATTTTTCTGCCGCTTGTCCTTGGGGGCAGTTCTTATCTGGAAATGCATGCAAGACTGATGCCGATCGCGGAAAAGCTGGAGATTGTCAAACTGCTTGAAAAATATCCGTATGAGGTGTCCGGCGGACAGAAGCAGCGGGCGGCCGTAGCGCGTGCGCTGATTACAAAGCCAAAGCTGGTGCTGGCCGATGAACCGACCGGGGCGTTGGATTCCCGTTCCGCGGATGGGCTGCTGCAGATTTTTAGCGATATTAATGCCGAGGGGCAGACGATACTCATGGTTACGCATTCCGCCAAAGCGGCCAGTCATGCGGGACGTGTGTTATTTATTAAAGACGGCGAGGTATTTCATCAGATTTACCGGGGCAGCAATACAAATGAACAGATGTATCAAAAGATCTCAGATACGTTGACATTATTGGCGACAGGTGGTGAAAGAAAATGACAAAGGGATTATACTTAAAGCTTGCGGCGAGCAATATCAAAAAAAATAACAAGACGTATGTTCCTTATATTCTGACTTGTATCTTAACAGTGGCAATGTATTATATTATGAAATCACTGACGCTGAATCCGGATCTGGAACGGCTGATGGGCGGCCAGCATGTTACGCTCATGCTCAGGTTTGGCAGTAAGATTGTAGGATTGTTTGCGTTGATTTTTCTATTCTATACCAACAGTTTCCTGATTAAACGCCGCAAGAAAGAGTTTGGCGTCTTTAATATACTTGGAATGGAAAAGCGGCATCTGGCGATTGTGCTTGGATGGGAAACTATTTATGTGCTGCTGATTGCTCTGGCGGCGGGATTGGGACTTGGCCTGGCCATGGATAAAATGATGTTTCTGCTCATTGCGAAGCTGATGAACCAGAAAACGCCGCTGGGATTCTTTTTTACGCCGAAAACGGCGCTTGCTACAGCAGCATTATTTGCAGGTATTTTTTCGCTGATTTTGATCCGCTGTATCTGCCAGGTGCAGATTGCAAATCCGATCGAGCTGCTGCGTGCAGGGAATGCGGGCGAGAGAGAGCCAAAGACCAGATGGCTGATGGCATTGTTTGGCGTGCTGTGCGTTGGAAGCGGTTATATTCTGGCAATTATAACAGAAAATCCGGTTACTTCGATCCCGGTCTTTTTTGTCGCTGTGATTTTGGTCATTATCGGGACGTATCAGTTATTTGCGGCGGCTAGTATCGCTGTATTAAAGATGCTGCGGGCAAATAAAAATTTTTATTATCGTACCAAACATTTTACAAGCGTATCCGGGATGATCTACCGGATGAAGCAAAACGCGGCAGGATTGTCCAATATTTGTATTCTTTCAACCATGGTATTGGTTATGTTATCGGCGACATGTTCTTTGCTGATTGGAAAGGAGGATATTTTAAATACCAGGTATCCGTTTGATTTTAGCATAAAAAATTATGAGACAGAACCGGGGCGTGATGGCAAGGTATATGAGATCATCCGGAATCTGCAGGAAGAACGCGGAATGCACGTGACGAATGAAACAGCGTATATGAGCTTGGAATTTTTAGTTATTTGGGATGGAACAACGTTTGTGCTGGATCGCGATGCACTTAATTTAGGAATGGCAGAACTGGATGAAATTTATTCTTTATTTTTTTTGACAATTGATGATTACAATCGGCTGCAGGGCGAACACCGGACACTGGAACCAGGGCAGATCCTGCTTTGTTCCGGGCAGATTGATGATGATCAGACAGTATTAAAGCTGCTGGGAGAAGAATATCAGATTGCCGGGAATCTGGAGGAGTTTACAGGCGGGGAAGATATTTTCGGTAAAGATACGTTACAGAGACAGTTTCTGATTGTGGTGCCGGATTTGGAAAGTATGCAGAAAATTTGTGAGAAGCAAAAAGAGCTATATGAAAACGAGAGCAGCCGTATCAAACAATATTATGGATTTGACAGCGATCTAACGCCAGAAGAGCAAATAAAGTTTTTTCAGGATACAGTAGAGGCAATAAAGGAACAGGAACTGGATGTATGGATGGATTCTAAGGCGGACTCCGATGAAGATCTCAGCCAGTTATACGGAGGATTTTTCTTTATCGGAATCTTTTTAGGAGTTTTGTTTATCATGGCGACGGTGCTGATTATTTACTACAAGCAGATTTCAGAAGGCTTTGATGATAAGGAGCGGTTTGCGATTATGCAGAAAGTCGGGATGGAACTTCGGGAGATCCGTGCTTCGATTCGGTCACAGGTGCTGATGGTATTTTTCCTGCCGCTGTTAGTGGCGGGGTGTCATGTAGCGGCGGCGTTCCCGCTGATATCCAGAATATTGGCGCTGATGAACTTTATAAATACACGGTTGTATGTGATCTGTACGGGAGTGACATTTTTGGCGTTTGCGGTGATGTATGTGGTGATCTATGCGGTGACTGCGCGGGTGTATTATAGAATTGTGAGCCGATAAGGGTGGATGGGATATTTAGGAATGCACATCCAGTTTCACCGTAAATGCAATGATATGTTCATCTGGATACGCTGCCGAAATCTCCCCTTTATGTGCTTTGACAATTGCATAAGCCGCTGACAGCCCGATTCCATATCCGCCGTTTTTCTGCGTTCTTGCACTGTCGGCTCTGTAAAAGCGGTCAAATAGTTTCTCTGCTTCTCCCTGAGGAAGTTCGCTGCAGGTATTTTTCACCGTTAAAAGCACTTTGCGTTCCGTTTTTTGCAGTGACACAGTAATCATACCGCCGGAATCCGTATATTTTACGGCATTGTCGAATAAGATGGATAACAGGCGCTGCATATATTCCCGGTTTGCGAAGATAATGGTGTTTTCACGGATCTCCGTGTCAATGATGATATTTTTTAATGCAGCGGCCTCGTAAAATGGCTGAATGGATTCCTGCAGCAGTTCGGTGAAAGAAAAGTGGTTCATCGGCAGCTGCTGGAATTCTTCTTCCATTTTTGCGAGTGTCAGCAGATTTTGCATCAGCCCGTGGAGCCGTGTGGTCTGGCTGCGGATATTGCGGCTCCACTTATTTTCTCCGCTGATCAGTTCCATAGCATACAGATTCGCCTGGATAATTGCTAATGGTGTCTTGATTTCATGCCCGGCGTCTGTGACAAACTGCTTTTGTTTCTGAATATTTCTTGCAATCGGGCGGATCGCTTTTCGAGACAAAAGTACTATAAACAGCAGCATACAGAACCAGCAGGCAGCAGCGATACCAGTGGATAAGATCATAATTGTCCATATCGAATGAAACTGTTTTGATACATCCAGAAAGATCATGGTGGTTGTATTTGTATCTGGTGAAAGGATCTTGTATTTTAATTGATCCAGATATCCGGTTAGCTGTTCATTTTTCAATGCCTGCTGTGCATATGTCCAGGTTTCTTCTTCGCTTACGGATGAAATCCTGCTGATATCGCTGCGGATGATCTGGCCGTTACTATCCAAAGCTACGGTAAAAAAACGCAAAGACATCGCAAGATCTTTGTCCATTGGCGGGCGCAGCAAACCGCCTTTTTTGTCATTTCTAAGAAATGGCTGCGGTTCTCCAAAACGTTCCTCTAAAGGGGTATCCGTATCCGTTTTCGTTTCCTGTCTGCGGATCTGCAGTTCGGTATCTGCCAGCATTTCCAGCTGCTGGTCCATTTGTCTGACGGTAAGCCAGATATTTGCGCCATTGATAGCACAAACAAGTACAAGCAGCAGTACGGATACTGCTGCCTGCGCTGTCAGGATAAATTTTTTCTGTAATAGCCTGATCATTCTGCACACGGTTCCTTCTCTTTGATTAATGTATAGCCAATATTTCTCTTTGCCTGTATCGTTACCTGATTGCTTAACGCTGCCAACCGTTTGCGCAAGTAAGAAATATATACCCAGACGACGCCGACTTCAGCTTCGGTATCGTATCCCCATACTTTGACCAGCAAATCTTCGGATGACAGATACATGCCCTGATGCAGCAGCAGCGCTTCCATCAGGCGGTATTCCAGCTTGGGCAGAACAAAGGTCTGCCTGCTTCCTGTTAACTCACAGCTGTTTCGGTTCAGCGAAATATCTCCATACGTTAAAATATCGGGTGTAAATTCTTCCCGCCGCCTTAACATTGCACGCACCCGCGCCAACAGCTCTCCCATTGCAAAGGGCTTTGGCAAATAATCATCTGCGCCCAGGTCCAGCCCTTCAATCCGGTCTTCTACTTCAGCCTTTGCAGTCAGCAGCAGCACCGGAGTTCGGCACCCCGCATTCCGCAGCCGCTGCAGCACTTCCAGCCCGCTTAACTTCGGCATCATAATATCCAGAATCATGCCGTCATATTTTTCCGCCTGTGCGTAGGCCAGCGCTTCCTCGCCATCTGCGACCGTATCTACGATATATTTATGGTAAGTTAGAATATCTGTGACTGCTTCTGACATACCCGCTTCATCCTCAGCATATAATAATTTCATATAATCTGTCTGCCTCCTGCTTTCTGCATGTCTGTTTCCAGCTCACGGTGTATGACCGTTTTCTGAATGGCTATTTCCTGGTTCCATTTTGTTTAAATGTTTTTCGCAGTTCCTTTTCTGTCCATACAATCGGCATCAGCAGCATGACCGTCTGCACGATCAAAACTGCGGCGCCGACAATACCGATCTGTTTTTCATCCCGGCCGTATACACAAATCATACCTAAGACAGAGAAAGGCAGCAGCAGCCGTCCTATTCGCAGCCATAACTTTCCGAAATACTGATGCGCATACTGCCAGGTATCCATGTTCAGACGGGACATTTTTGTCCGATAGCCATAGATGCCATTGATTTGATCTGGGGGATGTTTGAAAAAGACTTGCCCAAATATAATCATAAGCAATGGAACAAACAGATTATTTATAAATATAAATATCCAAAACCACATTCTGCCACCACCCTTTTGCCTAAGCTTCTAAGATTTGTTTATAACTTCTGTAAAAAAGATAGAATCCAACCGTACATAAAAATACCAGTCCCAGTATTCCAAGCGGAATAAAAATAAAACAGCACAGTCCGTTTATGCAAAATGCAGTCCCGGCTTTCTGGTATAACTTTGCCATCCTTGCGTTATATGTTTTTAAATCTGTAACTTTATCTTTTAACGTCTGATCTCCGCTCCAAAAAGAAATCGGTGTGCTGCTTTCCTTTCCAAATATACCAATAATAAAAAACGGAACCGCACATAATAAACATGATAACAAACCAACAATTCCTGCTCCTGAAATCATATTCGTCACTCCTAGTATAATAATGGTGTAGTCAAGAATGACTACTGGTTAATAGTTACAAAGTCCAATCTAATAAATCTA
>VSNY01000118.1 GCA_009774535.1 Lachnospiraceae bacterium | reverse complement strand
TAACAGCCAGTTTTATTTTAGTATCTTTTTTTTGTATGGTCGTATTTAATCTGCAGACCATGTGGATGAACCGGATGGGCGCGGAAGCGATCAAAGAAATCGGCGTGATTTATATGTCAGGCATGAGCCGGCAGGTTGCAGCGCATTTTGGAACGGCGATTGAAATGCGATTGTCACAGGTAGAGTCGCTGGCAGACGCCGTTTCACCGGCGCGCAGCAGGAAATATGACGCGACATGTCTGGAACTGGCCTATTATGCGCGTCCCAGAGGATTTGAATATTTGGCGTTTTATACGGATAACGGGGATTTTCAGATGATCTACGGCTCGCAGGTGGAGCCGGAAGTACCGCAGGCGCTTCATCGGTCTGTGATGGGCGGAAAGAATAATGTCAGCGCCGGGCGGGATGCGCATGGGAACCGCGTGGTCTTGATCGGAGTTCCGGCTGCTTATGAGACCGGGGACGGCAAAAAGAGCGTCGCGCTTGTGGCAGGGATTCCGGCAAGTTATCTCAGGGATACATTATCGGTCAATCTTGACAGCAGTATGGTACAATTTTCCATTATCCGTACAGATGGGACTTTTATTATGCAGAACCAGGATGTGGAAAGCGGCAATTATTTTGATCAGGCAAGCTGGGAGGAACAGTATGTTGCACAGCTTAAGGAATTTATAGAAAAAGGGCAGGATTATTCCGGTGAGATTGAGGCGGGCGGCAAACACTGGAACCTGTACTGCACGGCGCTGCCGGATTCCGAATGGTATTTACTGCTGCGTATGCCATATAATACGCTGGATCAGACAGTCAGGCAGTTAACGCACAAATGGTCGGTTTGTTCGCTGGCGAGCTGCGCGCTGATTCTTTTTGCGCTTCTTATGGTGTTTGCGGGGTATTACCGTCTGACCAGAAAGCAGATGCGGGAATTAAACAGCGCCTATCAGTCCGCAGAAACGCAGCGGCATACAGCGGAACGTGCAAGCAGGGCAAAAAGCGAGTTTCTTTCTAATATGAGTCATGATATCCGTACGCCGATGAACGGTATTATGGGTATGACGGCCGTTGCTATGAACAGCCTGAACGATACAGGCAGGATCAGGATGTGTTTAAAACGCATCAGTGTGTCCAGCCGCCACCTGCTCGGCCTGATCAATGATATGCTGGATATGGCCAAGATGGAGAGCGGTGTGTTTTCCTTGAATATGGAGCCTTTGTCTCTATGCGAAGTGATGCAGAATGTGATGACTGTGATCCAGCCGCAGGTGCAGGAAAAGAAGCAGAAGTTTGATATCTATAATCATGATATCCAGTTTGAAAACGTACGCACGGACAGGGTGCGTTTAAGCCAGATTTTGTTAAATATCATTGGCAACTGCGTGAAATTCACACCTAATTACGGAAGGATACAGGTATTTCTTTCTGAAATACCGTCTCCCAAAGGAGATGCCTATATTCGCTCCTGCCTAAAGATCAGCGATAACGGGATCGGGATGGCGCAGGAATTTCAGGAAAAGATTTTTGATGCGTTTTCAAGGGAGGATCATGCGCGCATACAGAAAAGCGAGGGAGCGGGCATGGGGATGGCCATTACCAAATATATTGTGGACGCAATGGGCGGAAGTATCCGCGTGGAAAGTGAGCCGGACCATGGGAGTCATTTTTATATTGCCCTTGATATGGAAAAAATTCCGCAGGATCAGGATCTGCGTTTGCCGGCCAGGGATGTTCTGGTTATTGATGATGATGAAACGGGCTGCCAGACGGCTAAAGATATGTTAACGTCCATCGGGCTGCGTGCGGAATGTGTGCAGGATCTGCAACATGCGATACAGCTTTTGGAAGCATATGGCCATGCAGAAGAAGAACCGCTCGTGCTGCTGGACTGGGATATTCAGGGACAGGACGGCGTTGCTGCCGCACAGCAGCTGCGCAGCCGTTTTGGTGGCAAGCTGACACTGCTGATGCTCTCGGACGGGGATTGGGATGAATTGAAAGAACGTGCTATGCAGGCAGGAGTAACGGGCTTTGTTGAAAAGCCGCTGTTTCGTTCGGGTCTGTATGACGCTCTGCATCCGTATACCGAGGAAAAACCGCAGGCGCTGCAGCAGGAGAACGAAGAGCAGGATATGGATCTGACTGGCAGACGTGTCTTGTTTGCAGAGGATAATGAATTAAACTGGGAAATTGGAGAAGCAATGCTTTCTGAACTGGGCATGGAATTAGACCATGCGGAAAATGGGAAAATCTGCGTGGAAAAATTTAAACAGTCTAAAGAGGGATGGTATGATGTTATTTTGATGGATCTTAGGATGCCGGTTATGACAGGGTACGAAGCGGCTGTGGCAATTCGCGGCCTTGCGCGGGACGATGCGCGCAATATCCCGATTATTGCGGTCAGCGCCGATGCTTTTGCAGATGATATACAAAAATGTCTGGACTGCGGGATGAACGCACATACGGCAAAACCTTACGATCTTGCGGTGCTGATCAGTCTGATCAGCGAAAATCTGCATACCTGACAGCCGCTTGGGTTTTAAGGAGGTTTGTGTTATGAAAAAAATAATTTCTATTGGTGCGGCTCTGCTGGCTGCTGCCGTTTTGTCTGCCTGCGGCGGCAGATCCATGGATCAAGAGCCGGAGCAGCTGAATAGGGGGCAGGACGGACAGGAGACCGAAATCTCCCTATGGACATTTCCGGTAGGCAACTGGGGGAATCTGACGGCGGTTTCCGGACTGATTGCGGGTTTCCACAGGGAACATCCGGATATCCATGTAACGGTAGAATGCGTGGATTATAACAGCGGGGACCAGAAAATACGGGATGCGGTTTTAAGCGGCAATGCGCCGGATCTTGTATTTGAAGGACCGGAACGGCTGGTGGCGGACTGGGGAGATCAGGGGCTTTTGGCTGATTTATCTGATCTGTGGGATTCGGACGCGGCCGGAGAGATTTACGAAAATGTCCGAAACGCCTGCAGGCATGCGAACGGCGCGTATTATGAATTTCCGGTCTGTATGACTGCACATTGTATGGCGATTAATTATGACATTTTCCAGGAAGCGGGAGCGCTTGCGTATATTGACGAAGAAACGCATACCTGGACGACGCAGGATTTTATCCGGGCGGTGCGAAAACTTAAAGACCATGGACAAAATCCCGTCGGTATTGTTTACTGCAGGAACCAGAGCGGGGACCAGGGAACGCGCGCGCTTGTCAATAACCTGTACGGCGGCGCGTTTACGGATACAGCACATCGAACGTATGCCGTTGACAGCAAGGAGAACCGAAAAGCGCTGCAGCTGCTCAAAAATCTGGAAGGCATTACTTTTGATGCTGAAATGACGTCTATGGATGAAATCGCTATGTTCTGCAGTGGGCAGCTGGCCATGACTTTTTGCTGGAATGCTTCGATTGAGATTACCCAGACGGTCAATCGTCCGGAACTGGACTTTGAGATCTTTCCAATGGCATTTCCGGTAAAGGAGGGAAAGCCGGGGCTGCAGGGAGGAATCTGGGGATTTGGCGTTTTTGACAGCGGGAACCAGAAACGGGTAGAGGCTGCGAAGACATTGATCCGGTATATGACGCAAAATGATGACAATTATAAAAGAGCGGTACTGACCTCTTCGCTCTGGCCAGTGCGGGAGATGGATGGAATCTATGAAAATGACCGATTGATGACAGAGTACAGTACATTTATGCAGTATATGGGCGATTACTACCAGATTACGCCCGGATGGGCAACCGCGCGCGAGGCATGGTGGAAAATGCTTCAAAATGTGGGAAAGGGAAAAAATATTACCGCAGCTGTTCAGGAATTTTCCAGGCAGGTTGCCGGAAACGGATAAACCAGCAGATACCAGCAGATAAAGCGTCAGATTTGATAAACGGGTAAGCTGGAGGATATTGCCAGCTTTACGACATCGAAAAAGAAGGGACGAACTGTCCCTTCTTTTTTTATGTATTTTTGTATTTCTTTTTGTATGGAACGATCATCAGCCAGATCAGATACTGCCGACTGGCCGTATACATGTTTTAGAAGTCTGTCAGATCAGCCTTACGTTTCTCTAAAAATGCGCCCATGCCTTCCTGCTTGTCATGTGTGGAGCAGGTAACGCCAAACAGATTTGCTTCCATTTCAACTGCGTTTTTGATATCCATATCGTAGCCGTTGTTAATAGCTGCTTTTGCGATGGATACGGCATAGCTGCCCTTGGATACGATCTTTTCAGCCATTGCTTTCGCGGCAGGCATTAATTCTTCTGTAGATACGACTTTGTTTACAAGGCCGATACGGTATGCTTCTTCTGCGTTGATATTGTCGCAGGTAAAGATCAGTTCTTTTGCGCGGCCCATGCCAACCAGACGTGCCAGACGCTGTGTGCCGCCAAAGCCAGGGATAATGCCAAGACCGCATTCCGGCTGGCCAAACAGTGCATTGTCGGAAGCGATGCGGATATCACATGCCATACAGATCTCGCATCCGCCGCCCAGTGCAAAACCGTTTACAGCTGCAATTGTTACCTGACGCATATTCATTAACTTAAAGAACGGAACCGAAGCCCTCATGCCAAAAGCGCGTGCCTGTGCTGCTGAGAAATTCACCATTTCAGCGATATCAGCGCCTGCAACGAAAGATTTGAACGCATTGCCTTTCTTGTCCGGACCGCCGGTCAGGATTACGACTTTTACGTCGTCTCTTGCTTCGATTTCGGTCAGTACAGTGTTCAGTTCGTCCAAAGTCTCGCTGTTTAAAGCGTTTAAAGCTGCCGGTCTTGAGATCGTAAGGACTGCGATCTGATTTTCAACTTCAAGTGTTAAGTTGTTCATGATTTGTTTCCTCCTAGAATGGTGTAATTAAGATGCTCCATATTTATAATTTATAACTTTGTGAAAGATATGTCAATAAAAATGATGTAACATACCGGTATTTTTTGGGATACTTGCGTACTATATGGCAGGGGCTTTTACGCATTGATATCAGGAATATCAAAATCAGGAATATGAAAATCTGGAATACGAAAATCAGGAAGGGATCTATGATGAAAAATGCAGATCAAAGAAAAAAACGCAGATCAGCATTGCTGTTTGGCATGCTGGTTACGGCGCTGCTGTTTTGTACACCACATCCCGTGCGTGCGCAGCAGGCAGGGCTGGAGGCAGTTGTAACAGCGGCGGCGCAGATTTTGTATCATAATGAAGGCAGTTACAATTCGGTGAATCCGAATGACAATGGAGCGGTATCGGTTGGCAAGCTGCAGTGGCATGGCTGGCGGGCGCTTGCTCTGCTGCAGACAATTACGGCGGCCAATGAGCAGCAGGCACAGGAAATGCTTGGAGATACGCTGTATCAGGAAATTGTAGCGACGACAGATACTACAAAGTGGAGTACGAGAAAGTTTACTACCAAAGAATCAACCGCGGTAAAAAACCTGCTGGCAACGGAGGAAAGCAAAGCGGCGCAGGACGTGCTGGCCGTAAAAGACATTACTGACTATATTCAGCAGGGGCAGCGGCTCGGCATGATCAATGAGCCTGCCCTTGTATATTTTGCAGATCTTGCGAACCAGGGCGGTTCCGGGGCAGCGGGACGTGTAGCGGCGTCTGCTTCCCGATTTACAGGAAGCTATGAAATGGTAACGCTCAATGAACTGCACGAGGCGGCCATCTGCGATTCCGTTATGGGCGCTTATCAAAGCAGACGTTTTGAAACTTATCAATACGCGGCAGGGCTGGGATGGACGTACTGCAGCGCAGACGACTCCTATATCCCTTACGATTATGTGTCCGCAAGAGACTACGGCTCCGCATGGGTGCAGCGGGCGTTAAATACATGTATGAATACTTCCCTGGCAGTGACAGGTACATATGACGATGCGACAAAAGCAGCAGTCACAAGCTTCCAGACAGCCAATAGGCTGGCAGTAGACGGTTATGCAGGAAAAGATACAATCGTCGCGCTGATCAAAGCTGTTTTTAAAGGCACTGCCATACAAAATCCAGGTACGTCCGTGCCAAACCCGGATACATCCACACAAAATCCAGGCACGTCCGTACCGAATCCGGATACATCCACGCAGCTTCCCGGATCATCGGGCCAAAACCCAGGCATCAGTATTACAGATCCGGAAACACCGACACAAAATCCAGGCACATCAGGATCAAATTCCGGCACGACAGACCAAAATCCTGGAAGCCCGAATATCACGCCAGGCGGCGACACACAAAATCCAGGCAGTACAGGACAAACACCGCAGCCTCCGTCGGTAAAACCATTAACGAAGACTACGCTGAAATCAGCAAAAGCAAGCTACGCAGTCAACGACACGCACGAAGGATTTTTGCTGGAAGTTACAAGCAGCCACAATGAGGAACCGCTGACTTACCGTTCTTCGGAAAGTTCCGTATGCACCGTGGACGCACAGGGCATGGTAAAGATTACAGGGGCAGGCAGCGCGGAAGTCATTGTCAGGCAGCGTGAGACTGATACTTACGGAGCCGCGCAGCTGTCGATTCCGGTCACCGTCTATTCCACAGACCCAGCCAGCTATCCCAAGCCGACCGGCGCGCTCTATGCAGAAAAAAATATGAAAAAGCAGCATGTGCAGTGGCTTCAGGCAACACTAATTTCACTGGACGGAGCAAATATAACCGTCAACGGCAGCTGGACAAAGACAATGACAAAAATAGTGACGAATTTCCAGAAAAAATGCGGCATTGCAGCGGACGGAATCGTAGGCGACCAGACACAGGAAATGCTCAAACAGATGCTCGCTGTAAAAGCAAAACAACCAGAAACAACCATTCAGTGTACATCAAAAGCAAATACCATCAGCTGGAAAAAATATACGAAAGCAAACCGCGTCTACGTCTACCGCAAGGAACGAGGCGGGGCTTACAAACGGCTGAAAACGATCACAAATATGAAAAAGACAAGTTTTCAGGATCAAACGGCAAAACAGGGCGCAACCTACTATTATGTTGTGAAGTATGCCGTGCAGCAGAATAAAGTACTGGTAAAAAGCCAGTCGTCCAAAGGCGTAACAGGAATTCGCAAATAAAAGGTATTAGAATGAAGGAGACGATACATGTTAAAAGACTATCCGATCAAACAATTAGTGCAGCCCCTTCTGGACTGGTATCCCAGCCATGCCAGGGTGCTGCCGTGGAGGGAAGATGCGTCTCCTTACCGCGTATGGGTATCTGAGATTATGCTTCAGCAGACACGCGTAGAGGCGGTCAAGCCATATTTTGAACGATTTATGGAAGCGCTTCCGAATATCCCTTCCCTGGCGGAATGCCCCGAAGACCGTCTGCTGAAATTATGGGAAGGGCTTGGATATTATAACCGTGTGCGGAATATGCAGGCTGCGGCAGTAACAATGATGAAAGAACATGACGGAAAGCTTCCGCCGGATTATAACGCCTTGCTAAAGCTCAAAGGAATCGGGCATTACACCGCGGGCGCCATCGCCTCTATCGCTTATGGGATTCCGGCCCCGGCTGTGGACGGGAATGTTCTGCGGATTTTAATGCGCGTATCCGAGGACGCTTCGGATATTATGAAACAGTCCGTAAAAACAGAGACCGAACAGCTGCTGCTGCCGGTGATTCCCAAAGAGCAGGCAGGCATGTTTACACAGGCGATGATGGAACTGGGCGCGACCATTTGCGTGCCGAACGGAGAACCAAAATGTACGGAATGCCCGTGGCAGCCTTATTGTCTGGCATGCCGTCATCAGACATATGCCGGCCTTCCGCGTAAAGGAAAACCAAAGCCAAGAAAAATCGAACAAAAGACAGTCCTCGTCATTCGCGACGGGGAAAAAGTGCTGCTGCACCGCCGTCCGAAGCGCGGCCTTTTGGCAGGGATGTATGAATTTCCAAATCTGGAAGGGCATTTGTCGCGGGAAGAGGTGACACATTATGTGGAGCAGATGGAGTTGGCGCCATTAAAAATCGAACCATTGGAAGAAGCGAAACATATCTTTTCCCATATTGAATGGCAGATGACCGGGTATATGATCCGGGTGGCGCAGCTGGATGATTTGTCCGGGCCGGAAGCTGGGTATGTGTTTGCGGAGGCGGAGGTGTCGGAACAAAAATATGCGATTCCTTCTGCATTTGCGAGGTATACAAAATATATGAATATTCATTTGGGGATACAAAAAGACAGGTGATACCCGCCTTCGGAAATCTTTTTCCAGCAGGCGGGTATCGCCTGTCTTTTCTTTTATGACAGCCTTGTGAGTCCTTTCAGATCAAAATACACCCGGCTGCTGACCACATCTTCCATTGCCTGGATCTGTGCTTTTGCCTGATCCGCCTGGTCATGGTGCGTAACAATGATACACACTTCCTTTGCCCCCTCGTACTTTCTCCTGCGCAGCAGCGGTACTTTATGCCACTCTTCCGCATACGGAATTCTCTTTTGTATCATAGCATTCATTACCTTTGATCTGATCCCTGCATCTGCGACAGCGCACAGTGCAATATCACGTTCTGCTCTCATATTGAAAGATGCCCCCTAATTAAAGCCTACGACTTTCTGCGCGATCTTATAGGCTGCAACCGAAATCTTCCTTCCGCTCCTTCCCGGAAGGTTCATGGTATTACCCATAATACCGTTGCGCAGGCGGTGGAACAGGCGTAAATCCGCCTGTTTGATATAACGCCACAACTCCCTCTTTTTTTCCAGATTTTCTTTTGTACCGGAACGGATTAACAACACCGTGGATATGACCGTGATAATCTCCAGATAGTTAAACATATATTTGCGCTGTTTTTTATTTGGAATTTTCCACAGGTCATATGCATCGATCATCATTTTATTGACTTTGATCTGCTGGTCAATGCGGCTGATCATAATTTCCTCATTTACCGACTGGTCTTCGCGGCCGATATAATAACGGTAAAAATCTACATCCAGATAATACATCGTCTTTACATACGGCAGTGGAATGTAGACATACAGGTTATCTACATAAAACGTATGCGCTGGCAGATGCAGCCCGCAGTCGCGCAGCAGCTTGGTCCGGTAAATGACCGAATGCATCAGCAGATACTGCCCTTTGCGCATCCGGCGCACGTCGGTCCATGTAAAGATCTGGTCTGTCACAAGCGCGGAAGTATATTTCATCACTTTTTTATGCTTCGCGCCCTGTTTTTCATAGACAAAATTTGAGATCAGCAGATCCAGCGTCTGGTCGGACCCGGCAATTTCCCGCAGGGTATTAAGAATCTTTTCGTACGCATCGGCATCCACCCAGTCGTCGCTGTCTACAACTTTGAAAAACAGACCGCTTGCATGTGCAATTCCTGCGTTTACCGCTTCGCCGTGTCCGCCGTTTTCCTGGTGGATCGCTTTTACAATGTGCGGATATCGTTTGGCATATGCGTCCGCGATTTCCGGCGTCATATCCTGTGATCCGTCGTCCACCACCAGTATCTCCACATCCTCCCCGCCAGGCAGCAGTGACTGAATACAGCGCTCCATATAGTCCTGGGAATTATAACATGGTATTGCAATCGATAATAATTTCATTGAACCTTACTCTCCTTCAAGCCGCAGCGTCCTGTCCGCAGCCAGTCTTAAATAAGCTTGTCTGCCAGCTCCAATGCTTTTTTGGTCATAACATCGATATTATAATATTGATACTCTGCCAGCCTTCCAAGCAGATGCATGTTCGTAAGCCGGTCCGACAGCGCTTTATATTTCTGATACAGCGCCTGATTGTCAGGATTCATAATTGCATAATAAGGAATCTCTCCTGGCGCTCCGGTATAAGCAAACGGATACTCCCGAATAATCGTCGTGCCGTCGGTGTCTTTTTGTCTGGTCAGATATTTGAACTCTGTAATACGGGTAAAATCTTCGCTGACCGTATAGTTTACCACGCTGTGTCCATCCTGAAAATCATCCTGTGCAAGATGTTCAAAGGCAAAACGCAGCGAACGGTATGGCAGTCTGCCGTATCTGCAGTCGTACAGTTCATCCAGCGCTCCGGTAAAAATTACATGGCCTTTAAATTCCTGCCCTTCCAGACGGATCGTTTCCTCGCCGAATTCCAAAATTTCTTTTGCATCCGTACCAGTTCTGACCGTAATATTTTCATGATCCAGCATGCGCGCAAACATTTCTGTAAAACTATCTGCTGGTACGCCCTGATACTGATCCTGAAAATAACGGTTGTCATAGGAAATCAGTACCGGCACTCTGCCAGTTACTTCCGGGCTGATTTCATCCGGCGTTTGTCCCCACTGCTTCATGGTGTATTTTAAAAAGACATTTTCATAAACGTATTGCGCAATTGCCTGAATCTGAGGGTCCGGATTTTCCCGCAGCTTCATAATCGGTACTCTGCTGCCTTCTCCGTATGCGTCAATCAGTTTTTTCTCCAGCGTATCCGCAAGGTCTTTTTCATATACCATATGCAGCGTATTCAGATTAAACGGAACCGGAATCAGCCTTCCGTCGACGTTTGCAACGACCTGATGCCCGTTTTCGTACAGGTTCCATTCTGTAAATCTTGACAGGAACGCAAATACATCTTCCATATTTGTATGAAAAATATGAGGGCCATATTCATGCACCAGAATCCCGTAGTCATCCGGCCTGTCATAACAGTTGCCGCCGATATGGTCTCTTTTTTCCACTACCAGCACTTTCTGGTTTCCTTTTTCCGCAAGCTGTCGGGCTGTCACGCTTCCTGCTATGCCAGCGCCGATTACAATACTATCGTACATAGATTCCTCCCAGTATTTTTGTAACAGTCCGGGTAGGCAGCTGTTACGTTTTCTTTTTTTATTTTACCGTTCAAAGATGATTATACACAATTTTTTGTAAAATTCCAGTCTTTTTCAGGAAGTGTTATAAAAAGATCAGGCGCAGGGATTTACAAGATCAGGCGTTTATTCTAAGATCTGGATTTCGGCCGGATATAGTTTGGATAAGACCTGAATCTTAAATATTTTTTGACTGAATAAAATGTTCCAGCCATTCGCTATATTTCATTATTAAGTCATAAGAACCATAACGATGAAGAATTTCTGATAATTGTTCCACAGGGCCATTTTGAAATAACATTATTATTTCTTCCATTAATAATATTTCCTGTATTTCTTGTTGGGTTATATGGGGGTGATTTAAAATGTAATATATAATTTCACTGCTCCAAAATATGTTTTTGATCTGAGTGCCGTTTAATAAATGAGAAAATCCGCTTTTCACTAAACATGCATACTCTTTTTGAAGCTTAATGTCTTCGATAGTAACAGAGGATGGCCCTCTTTCATTTATCATTTGTCCAAAATAAAAAATACAATCTAATAGTTCGTCAAAATGATTCATTATTTACAAATCCTCCTTTATGGATCATTAACCATAGATGTGTAATTTTGCATCTATGCGGTTAAAGATATTTTTGTCGGTTATGAATGTTTTTATTTATGCGTTTTTTTATACAGTTCTATTTTAACAGATACGCGCGGTTCTGTAAATTGATAAAATTAAGATGATAAACAAATAATCTGTTTTTGTATGATTGTCCATGCGCAGCCCGCCGCAAAAAAGTTCATATTTTATTTACAATATCCTCATTTCTTTCACATACGGATTTCATAAATTTCCTTTATGATCATTACAGTTGATACAAACATCAATTACTAATTAATAATCATTTTCATATTTTAAACGCTGGCCTGCATAAAAGCAGCCGCGTTACCCTGCCAGGAGTGGCAGGGTTCCTCCCAAAGCCAACTACTTATTTTCTTTTTCATATAAAGCCGGTGTCCCCTAACACCGGCTTCCCCTTATTTTTTATTTCATATGGAATCTCAAAAAACGTAAATGATCATTATAATAAGCTTGTATGACGAATGAACATAAAGGATAACTAATTAGGACATACATGTGTCAGATGTGTTTTTTCTGGATAGTATTAAAGGTTTGTTTTAAAAATGTAGAAGCAGATATTTATGGAATGGTTTTATAGGTTTTAGTTTGGAGGAATTTTTGTTTTGGGGTGTGGAATGGGACACTGCTTTATTTGCCGGGTTAGTACCTTTAATAATAAAGAATAAGATTAAGGGTGATTGGGGGAAAAGCATAATTTAGTTAGCAGGAAAAATTTAGAGAAGATGATTGCAAAGAGAATAAAGATGAAGTATAATCCCGTCTTTGACAGTTTATGGAATAGAAAATCGCTGTGAATGCCAGTTTTAAAGGCTTTACAGCGATTTTT
>VSNY01000117.1 GCA_009774535.1 Lachnospiraceae bacterium | reverse complement strand
AAGCTGTTTTTCCAATTCCTTCTGCTGTTCTTCCAGAGCCTGCGCCTTTGCCATATCTGCCGTGATACGGTTTTCGTAATCCTGTTTCAATTCCAGGTATTCCCCACTGGTCAGTATGCCTGTTACAAGGTTTTCATAAAGGCTCCGGAGGAAACTTCGGTTTTGTTCTACTTCCGCAAGAAGGCGTTTCTGCTCCTTTTCTGCTGACGCCTTCCGTTGGGTTATCCTGGGATCCTGCTCCTTCAGACGCAGGTTATCTCCAATAACGTTCTCTGCTTCCTGCATGATGTAGGCAAGAATAATATCAAACAGTTCGGTTTCCTTCAGATACACGCCAGGGCAGAAGTTTTTCGCGATTCTGCTGTTGGAAATACAATGGAAGGCATATTCCCCGTGGCAGCGTTTCCGGTGGAGGTTCTTTCCACAATGTCCGCAGAAGATACGCCCGCGCAGGACATTCTCCGTATAGGGGATATTCGTCTGTGCTTTGCCTTTTTCCGCCGCCTGCCTGCGTAATTCCTGAACCTTTTCAAACAGTTCACGGCTGACCAGCGGCTCATGGGTGTCACGGACAACGATCCATTCCTCCGGGGCGGTGGGAACCTGCTTATGGCCTACAGTCTTTGTTTTTCCCTGCACCATATCGCCAACATAGACTTCATCCGTAAGGATTTTTATGAGTGTCCATGTCTGCCAGTTCCCGCTCCCCATCAAACGGCTGGGTTTGATCAGGCCGCATTTTACCAGGTAAAAGCCGGGGGTGATGATACCCTGCTCATTTAGCCGTGTGGCGATCCGGTTCAGGGATACCCCGTCTGCCGCCCACTGGAAGATATCACGGACAGCCGGTGCGGTTTCCTCATTGACGAGCAGCTTGTGGCAATTATCCGGGTCTTTACGGTAGCCATACGGGGGCCGTGCGCCGACATAATCGCCGGATTTCATGCTCTGGCGAGTCTGCGACCGGACTTTGCGGCTGATGTCGGCGGCGTAAGCCTCGTTTACCATGTTTTTGAACGGCAGTATAATATGCTCCCCGTTGTTCTGGTTTGTTTCACTGTCATACTGGTCATTGACAGCGATAAAGCGTACCTGCCGGGCCGGAAAATATTTTTCAATATAATAGCCGGTGTCTATTGTGCTGCGCCCCAGGCGGGATAAATCCTTAACGATGACACAGTTGATTTTGCCGGCCTCTATATCTGCCAGCATCTTCTGAAAGGCGTCGCGCTCAAATGTCCGCCCGGTTATCCCGTTATCCGTATAGATTCCGGCTGCCTGGATTTCCGGGTGGAGGGCTGTGAAGGACTCCATGATCTTTTTCTGTGTTTCCAGGGAATCGCCGCGTTTTCCGTTATATTCCACCGAAAGACGGATATAGAGGGCGGCGTTCCACATCTTCATGCCGGATTCAGACGGTTTTGGGACAGTTCCTTTTCTGCTTTTCCGTGCCATTTATACGGCCTCCTTTCCTTTGGTGTCCTGTCCGGACAGAGATGCGGAGGTGAAGGATACCCTTTCGGTTCCAACTCCATTATCGTCCTGTCCAGGCATGGGCGCGGCATGGGCGGAGAGCCGGTCCATAATCGCCTGGTATTCCATCTGGTAACGAAATGTGATCTGGAGGTCGTCTTTTTCCAGGACGCGGATGGATTGTATCAGGGCGATCACAGCCCTCCGGTCAATTTTTTCCATGCCGGAGAACCGCTTAAAATGCTGTATCCACCGTAACCGGTCATGGGAACTGCCTTTTACCGCGTCCATTTCCTCCCGGAGTTTGGCGGCGGCTTCCTTCAGACGGCGGATGTCTGCATGGTAACTGTTTTTTAAAGATTTATAATCGTCCTTGTTCAGCAGCCCCGTCACGAAATTCTCATACAGGGTGGACTGGAAGCGTGTCAGGCTGGCAAGCTGCTCCTCATTTTCCATAAGCTGCGCTTTATATTCCGCGATCAGTTCCTGGTTGACCTGTTCCTCGCTGATGTCCCGGAGCAGTTCCTCCAGGGAAACCACATTCCCGATGTGGGCTTTCAGGCTTTCCGTAATGCAGTCGGTCAGATCCTGCTCACGGAGCATGACCGGGTGGGCACAGCCGTTCTTTTTCCCGGTCGGGCAATAGTAATAAAAATACTTGCTGTCCTTATAGGGGACAGTTTTCCGTGTCATACGGGCGCCGCAGGAGCCGCAGATCAGGATGCCGGAGAACAGGTACACTTTCTTGCCGTTGGGCGCGGTGCGCGTGTCAAGCCCCATAATTTTCTGCACAAGGTCATAATCCTGCCTGCGTATGATCGGCTCGTGCGCGTTTTCTGTCCGTATCCATTCTTCGGAGGGCTTTTCAACCAGGTCTTTGACTTTATGGTTATAAGTCGTCTGCCTCCCCTGCACAAGTGTCCCGGTGTAGGTTTCATCCTTTAATATACGGATAATTGTGGTAGCTGACCATTTTGCCTTCTCCTTATCGGCAAAACCGCCGCTGGGGTGGGGAAGGCCCCGGTTCTCCTTATATGCCAGCGGGGAAAGGATGCCGGACTGGTTCAGGCTTTCCGCGATCTTTGCCGCACTGTAGCCGTCTATCTTTTTGCGGAAAATATCCTGCACGACTTTGGCGGCAAAGCTGTCTATGGCCAGCTGATTGTGGTTTTCCTTTGATTTCTGGTAGCCGTATATGGGGCAGGCGCCCACAAAGTCGCCGTTTTTCCGTTTCGTCAGGAGGGCGCTGCGGGTCTTTACGGAAATATCGTGGCAATAGGCGTCGTTTAGAATGGTTTTCAGGGAAATGTTCAGGTCGTCGCCGTTGCTTTCATGGGCGGTGTCTATCCCGTCCGTGATTGCGATAAACCGGACGCCGTAAGCCGGAAAGATCTGGCGGAGATAACGCCCGGTTTCTATGTACTCACGCCCAAGACGGGAAAGGTCTTTCACGATCACGCAGTTGATCTTCCCCTCACGGATGTCCTGCATCATGGCCTGAAACTGGGGGCGGTCAAAAAGGATCCCGCTGTAACCGTCGTCCACATGCTCCGATACCAGTTCAATCTCCGGGTGGCTTTTTAAGAAATCCTCTATCAGCTTCTTCTGATTGGTAATGCTGTCGCTTTCGTTCTCCTTATCCATGGAATAGGAAAGCCGCAGGTATTCCGTTGCTCTGTATTCAGGCATTAAAAAATCACTCCTTTTCTTTTTACGGACTTCCCCCATAAATCAAAGAGTGATTCGGATTTGCCTTATTCAGTTTATTCTTTTTCCAGTTCCGATGATAGCACAATCCTACGGGAAAGTCAACGCTTTAAAGCGTTAAAATAAAATCAAATCAAGATTCGTTTCAGGCAGTCCTCCAATGAGGCTCCGTTTTCCGCAAACTGCACCCGGACGGTAAACCTGCCGCATTTGAAACAGTATGGGTTTTTGATCTGCCGTACAAATTCGGCAATCCGCTCCTCCCTGGTAAGAGTTTTGTCTACGGATACTTCCCTGATGTCAACCAGGGAGGGAGCCTCCATACTTGCATTTTTCTTCATATCCATACCTCCAGTCATTACCCGCGGAAACGGTAGGGGAGTTTCCTGCCGCCACGCTGTCCGTTATACTTTTCCAATATTACACGGGCGAAGCGGAGGGCCGTGTTGCTTGTGGAAAAATCCGCCCGCCCCCTGCGGTTGATCTCGTCCGGGTCGCACTGGGAGAGCCGGGAGATAAAAGCCTTGTCGTTTACCTCCGTATCATAGGTTTTTACAAAGAGCGCCATGCCCGACAGGACAGCGGCGGTCAGGGAACGGGGATCCCCCTGCCAGGTATCCCATAAAAGCTGCAACATGCGGGTAAAGGACGCACCTCCCAACAGGCGGTAAGCGTTCACCAGAGCGCGGGTGGATACGATCTCGCCGGTTTTTCCATGGCTTTTTCCCAGTGCCCATGTAAAACCGCAGTTCTCCACTAACCGCTTAACTTCTGTAATCTCCGGATCCGCGCCGGATTCTGCCAGCACATTTGTGGACTGCGACAGGCTCAGGCGTTTCTTGGCCTTGTCCAGCTTATAGCAAAGGTCGGCTTCCTGCTCATAGGTCAGGCCGTTATAGACCTTGCAGTTTACCATGACGCCCTGGCCCCCGTTCATCTTGCGCATGGCGGAGATGCGGTGTTGGCCGTCCACCACATAAAATTTGCCGTCACGGAAGCTGACCGTGATCGGGTCAAGCAGCCGCTCGTCCCATTCCCGGATCAGCCGCTCGACTTCCTTTGGGTTTACGGGGCGCTGATAAGGCAGGCCGGAAGTCAGCCGGTCTGTGTGGATAGAACGCTCCACGCCCGGATTGCTGTATTCCGGATCCGGCATGGGTTTTGCTGGTTTGACAGGGTTGCGTTTTTTTCTGTAACTGCTCATGTTTTTATTGTCCTTTCTACTTTGTGGAATAATTGTCCGGCAGCGGCGCAGATGGAATCCGTCAGTTCTTTCAGGCGGGAAAGCTGTTCCGGGCTGACAAGGGGGAATACCGTGTCATAATATGGGTCACTGTACCAGCTGATCTCTTTATGGAATTTCCGGACAAATGCCTCATATTCTTCCAGGAAGCTGTCCGGTGTGCCGCTGCAATCCTTGTCCGGGTCTTTCAGTTCCGCTACCACGTCTTTTAAACTGGCGGCAGGGGCTTTCTGAGGAACTGGCAGAGAAAAAGGAAGCGATGTCCCAGGTTCCACCGCCTTTTCTGTCTGTTTTTCCGTTTCGGGCTGTCCTGGCCCCCCGGTTTCCGGGATTTTCTGCCTTTCATGGTCACTCTCCGGCACTGCTTCCCTCGTTCTGGTATATTCATCCACCGTGCGTATCTCTTTTGCGGCAAGGAGCGCTGCGGCTTCTTTCTGCTGCTCCGGCTCCAGATTAGAGAGCTTCATTGCGGCTTTTTTTGATATTTTTGTGTCTGTCCCTTTGATGATCTCTTTGGTTTCCGATGTCAGATTCTTTGCCGTCTGTATCTGCCGCCGGACAGTACGGGGAGCTACACCTAATTTATCAGCTGTATCGTTCACAAATGATTTTGTGGTGGCGGACATTTTGTCCGCCACCACTTCCCGGTACTGGTTTCCCCGGAACTTTCCGCCTTCATAGGTCGCTTTTGTTTCCGGGTGCAGAGTTTCGTATATTTCCTTGCGGCGCAGAAGCATTTCCCCATATTCCACAGGTGACAGGTCATTGCGTATAAAATTCTCGTCAATCTCTGCCAGTTCTGCCGCCAGCCCTTCCAGGCTACTCACAGTGCATTCCACAGCCGTCCATCCCAGTACCTTCACTGCTTCCAGGCGGTGCAGCCCTGCGATCAGAACATTCTCCCTGTCTATGGTAAGGGGATTCAAAAGCCCAAGTCCCTGTATGCTGTTTGCCAGTTCTTTTACATGCCCCATATCAAGGCTGCGCCTCCCTTCCCTTATCTGGATTTTCTTTATGGAAACCTGCATTTAAGCAGCACCCCCTTTATCTTCCTTTTGCTTAATTCCAATTCCAATGCCTGCCGGATGAAACACCATGCACCACAAACCGGTACGCTGCCACTAAGAAAACAGATTTGCCAACGGCTTGTGGCGGCAGGTCTTGCATCCCGCAAGAACCCGGCAAAGCACAGTTTTCTGGCTTTTGCCGGAAGCATCGCAGACGGGAAAGCCGCCCCAGACAGGGCAGAGGGTTGTGCCTCTGCCTGCCGGCGCGGGTTCCCGTAAATTTCCATAGTTTCGTTTTTGTGCCGTATTATCAGGCGACGGGATCGCCTTACTTCTCACCCCCGGCGCGGGAATATTCAAGCCGCTTACGGTTCATAAGCGCCATGATACCGACGGCAGGTGGCGGCAGGTGACTAAGCTGCCCAGGCCGTGCCCACAGTATCCCCCTTTCACCCTGCGGTACGGGAATCTTTTGGTTCTCCGCTTACTGGCGGCTCATGGCGGTTCCGGCGTTACCAGCGCCGGTTACAGGCCCTTTGGGTTCCCGCTCGTGCCTTTGATGTGATCTTGTTGACGGTGCAGGGCAGGGGAGGGCGGAAGATATGCCCTGACCTTGCCCGTTCCCGCAGGCAGTCATCGCGTCCGTGCCTGGGCCGCTTGCTTGACAGCCCCGCGCAGTGGGAGAAACTTGAATACTGGTTATCTATGAACAGGAGGTTGTCCTGTTGTTTTTCAAGGTGCGTCAGATTATTTCTCAGGGAGCAAACTGGCGGAGGATACTGTCCAAAATGGAAAGTTCATCCCCCGTAAGCTGTGCGCTTAATTTTATGAGCAGTGCGGCCTGCCTGGCAGTCAGCTTCCTGCGGTAAGGGTCAAATCCCTCCGCAAGCTTAACGCCGCCGCCATATCGTCCGCGTACTGTTTCAATCGGGTATAAACACATGAGGGCAGCGATATCATGACGGATGGTTTCTCTTGAAACGTGAAATTCAAATGCCAGATTGCGATAAGTTTCGTGCCTTCTTATGCACAGCACTTCCAGGATTGCTTCCCGGCGTTCTGCATAACTCATGTGTTCACCCCCTTTCCGTTGCTCTCTGAAATAAATGATACAGGGTAAAGGACAAGCGCAGCTTGCCCTTTAAGAAAAAAGTTCCGAAAAGTTAATTCCCTGGTCATTGCCGATTGCTCCTTTCATCAATTTTTTGAGGGGAAATTGATGAAGGGCGGCCCGCGGTACGGATGAGCGCCCGGAACATTCGACAAAATTCGACAAATAAAAATGTCAGGATATTTTGCTATCCTGACGTTGCGTTTTTGTATTTGGTATAAGGCTTGATAAAGGTGTTTGTATAGGTTTAATCGTGCCCATTTTCTGGCAGAGAACCCCCATGGGTGGTATATGCTTTTTTTGGTAAGTTACCCGGTTTTACGGATTGTTTATGGGGATAAGAACTGCCAGCCATGATTTCCTCCGACAGCAAATCATAGGCGGCGCACAATTAAGCCCTGCTACGAGAAGCCGTTTTTTTTATCTGACTTCTGTTTCCATAGGGGGCCAAATCATATTTCTATTAAAAACAGGCATAATATTACCTTTTTTAGAGAACCTATAAGGTAATATGAAACCATGAACCGGTAAGATAGAATAGATACGAGGTGACTAATTATGCCGGTTGACAAGATAGAATATTTGGGTGCCTGTATCCGCACCGCAAGAAAACGCTGCAGGCTGACCCAGCAGAAGCTGGCCGACCAGTCGGGGGTATCGGTAAAGACCATCAGGAATATTGAAACAGGAAAGATGAATCCCTCTTATGAGATTCTGTTTCCCATTATCAACCGCCTGGGGCTGTCTGCAAGTGATCTGTTTCATGTATCACCGGACGAGCAGGAAGAAGAAATCCAGCGGTTTATCGGAAAATTCAGATCCTGCAACCGGACAAACCAGCGGATCCTCCTGGGAACTTTGGATTATCTGGCAGAGCAGCTATTGGCCGCGCAAAAGGAATCCAATGTAGAAAACCTGGAGTGAAACAACTTTTTTAAAACAAAAAAAGAATCGGACAGACAAAAAACCATGTCGCCCGATTCTTTTCAAGTTAGGATAAAATGTGTTTTAATCTCTCAGGTTCGGATTCTTTACCGTTTTACATAAATATTTCCATAGGGACACCTAAAGAGATATTTTTTCTTTATCAATTACAGACCATCATGATGCGGATTAGCTGTTCTTCAGCAGCAGTGACCAGCTGTTTTCCATCCGGGTAAAGGAATCACCCGCGCCGGCAAGTACCTGCCCCCGGATAGCCTCGCTGCCGCCTCCATTGGTAGCGTAATTTAACATGGTGTTCTGTATTTTGCTCCAAATATCAGACTGGCCGGAAGGATTCCGTTTCAGCTGCTCAAATAACCCGGATAACTCCTTGCCATATTGCTGTTCTTCCTCTTTGGTATGGTTGACGCTTCCCATGTATTTGGAATAAGCGATCCCATCTGAATTTTGAGCGGCAGCCTTTGCGAAAAGGTCATTGTACTGTCCATTCCCGGCGCTTTCATGGAATTTGCTTACTGCTTTGTCCATCTGCTCCATGGGATTTCTGTATTCGTCTAAGACTTCTGTATTGTGAGCGTAATAATCGTCCACCAGGCCCTCAAATTCCTTCCGCAGCCCTTCGTCCTCAATATATTTTTCTCCAAAATACATAAGCGCCGCCGTGGAGGATTCCAGTTCCATCCTGGCCTCATAGGAGGTGGGGAGGGTATAGCCTTTCCCGTCAACCCCGGAAGGCCCCTGCCCGGTGAGATAGTTGGCATTGCTCAGGCTGTCCATGCCCTTTGTAATGGAGCTTAATATGGATTCCGCCTCACGCACTTCTTCATCGGACATGGAATCAAAGAATCCGCTTTCCTTCAGCTTCTGGCTGAACACAAGGGACTGGCTTCCTGTATTCTGCCAGAAGGCGTCCTCTGATCTGGCAACCCGTTCGTCTTTATAGAAGCGGGTGTACTCTACAAATTCCGGGGCCTTTTTGCTGCTGCCGGTTTTTGCGGATTCTCCATTCAGATAGTTCTTTCCTTCTTCCGAAACGGAAACGGAATCGTAAACCGCCTCTTTTACCCGTTCGGTAGCAGCATCTTTCTGAGCCTCCGTCATTTGATGCGCGTTTTGACGGTTCTGTACCCATTCGGCGTATGCTCCCTGGTATGCTTTTTGACTATCGACTACGATCATAATATCACCTTTCAACTTTCAAATACGATAAATTTTAGTGGAATGTCCAGCTGGCATTTTCGCCGCCGCTTAAATAATAAATATTCAGTGTGCTGTAAAAATCGATCACTTTACCAGTATCTACATCGAATACGAGGATATGCTGATTGCCATTTGCAAAATCATCTTCATCAAGATTTCTTGGTGTCGTTTTCCCATGGGTGTCTACAAATGACATTTCATGGGAACTGCCGGACTGATAGTAAGACTGCATATAACTGAAACCTGTACCCACATCACAGGCAATCAGGATTGCGTTATTGGATGAAGCAGAAGTAGCGCGCCATGTACATGGTGTTTTGATACCTCCAAACTGTACATTATAAACATCATGGGATCTATGCCGATAGCCGCCGCTCCATGTAAGATCTTCATTCCGCTCCCAGCTTAACTGGTCAACTTTGTTCAGATTAAAGGTATATTTTCCGTCATAATACAATCCGCCGTCCAGGGTTACAACAAGAAGGTTAAATTCCCTTTCCGTACAAAGCAAAATGCCGTCCAGATTCTGGCTGGAATTTGTGGCGTTGATCTGGAAGGTGTAAGAATCCCCTACGCTGCTGTCCGATGATAAGATCATAAAGGCATAATCGCCTGCCGGAAACAGCATATAGGTTGGATTGCTACCGGAAGTCTGTGTGCTGGGAACGGTAACTTTCTGCGGTTCTACCGTACCGGTTTCATAATCCACGGTAAACAGCCATGCCACATAGGTTTCATTCGGAGAAGTCAGTTTCAAAGCCACGACTTTATCTTCTGTCAGGGAGAAAAGGTGAACCTCCGAAGTGTTATCCTCTGTCAGACTGCCTGTAACCGTTGCCCTGGGGTCATTTGGTAAAACAGACTCTCTTTTATTCAGCGCATTGAATGTTTCCGGCGCTTCGTTCCCCGTTTCAACTTCCAATTCCGGTATATCCCGGATAAGAGAAGATAAATCTGCCCCTTCTTCTTCCGGCAGCGACAAATCTACCTTATCCATATTTTCAACTGTTACAAACTCGTCCGCTGGAGCCTCCGAAACTTCTTCCGCATATACGGTGGAAGTTCCGGCCAGCATTGTTACCATTAGCATAGAACCTATGATTGCCCTCATCTTTCTTTTCATCAGTCAATTCCTCCGTTTTCATGTACTTTAGCGACAACCGCTAAAAATTACGCATAAGTATCCAAATGGTCATCAGAATCCTCATCCAAAATACTGGTATCAAAAGGCTTTCCATATGTCCAGGTTGGATCATGCTTTAAAATAATGGATTTATACTTTGCGGCTTCCTCCTTAACCACCTGATGCAGTGTCCAGGTGGCGGCAAGCCGCTGTTCACCAGGTAATGTTTTCGTATAATTGTATATCAGATCAGCTCTGTCATTGACATGTTCAGGACTTCCGTCTGTCATTCCATATCGCTTTACAAAATCTTCTTTTACCATACTTCGGACTTGATTTGCCACATCTTCATCAACAGGGATAATTCTCTGCCATTCCGAAGGAGAACGGTTCGTAATGTCCATCCATGGATCTTCATACGGGTTTACATGCCCTGATGATGGCCCAGTGCCATTTGCATTTGCCATTTTCGCATTCCAATTTCTTACATATTGTTTTGCCATCGCTGAGGCTGTCATGGACACATTCATAAAAATACCTCCTGGATATCTCATTGGATATTCACCAAAGCAAAGAGAGTGTCATCAATCTTTGCTTTGGCGAATATAGTCAGTTTTTACCAGCCCCAGCCGCTCTGTGTAGACTGATAATAATATTTTACGTTTGCAGTTGCGGTTGAAACGCCGCCAGTGCTATAGATATATACCTGCCAGGTTCCATAAGCATCAACCCCTGAGAAGTCTAAAGTATAATATCCTGAAGATCTAACATACACTTCTCTGACGGTTCTATCAGGAGCTTTTATTACCAAATAAAATGGTGAACTTCCGCTGGAAACACTGACATATGCTTCTACGCTTGTTATTGTTGAATCTGAGGGGATCGAGCCGGATGATCTCTCAAATATTCTGGACTGGGCACCATTATATGAGTTCATTGTTCCGGTGAGTCCGGAGAAATAATCTGTGGCACGGGCAGAAGCTCCTTCCTGGACAACTTCGACTTCCTGTACCGGAACAGCTTCGGCCGCACTTACAGACGTAACACAGAAGCTGCACATTAACAGACAAGCAGTGAGAAGTGACATGATTTTCTTTTTCATAAGATATTGCCTCCTTAAATATAATTGTTAATTATTACTACGCAAATTGATTCAGTCCGTAATCGCCTGGGCCATTAAAGAACAGACGGGTAATCTCATGGCTGTCTGATTTCATGTTTCCCAGGAAACGGTTAATCGAATTTTTATATTTTTCATACATACTGTCTACTTTTGGGACAGCTGCGTATTTTGGCTGTTCAAAAAAATTATCCCAGTCATATTTTGCGGAATAGCTTCCGGGGCTTCCCGCCCGGTCAGAGAAATTCGTCTCAAACATGGACCGTGCGTGTTTGGCCCCTTTGGTAAAGGCGTCCAGAATATCCCCGGACTGGCGGTACTGGTTCATGGTGTACTCATAAACCGCCGCTACATTTTCCCGGTTTATACTGGTTTTCATTGGAGTGTTAAAGCCTTTGGCCTTTTCTTTAAGCGTTTGCTCCAGCAAATCCACATATTTGTTTTTATAATTCTGGAAGGTATCCTGCAAAAGATTTTGCATATTTCCGCTCAGGTTCCCCTGGTTTGCCAGATAATCGGTTTTCATTCCCTGGACGGCCAGATCCAGTCCCAGGCGTTCCTCATTATCTGACCAGAATGCCCCCTGGTTATCCAGCCTTTCCCTGCACTCCGCCGCATACACACCGGCTGTTTCCAGATCCTCAAGCGTATATCCTGATTCTTCTGCCTGTGCTGACGTGCCACCATACGCCTCCATATCTTCCCGCAGGCGTGCCGCCATATAGCCGTCATCCTGCTGTAACCACTTTGCCGTTGTATCGCCAAGGCCGGCATAGGACGCGCTGGTTTGCAGATGGCCTGTATACTGGGAAACTCTCTGGTCGATACCTCTTGACAGGCTTTCCGCCAACTCCTTTTTGGTTCCGGAGTGTCCGTATTCCTCATAGAAATTACCAACGGAATCACTGTAGGAATCAATGATCGTTTTCTTGGTGCTGTCCATAATCTCATTGAGTTTGGATAACTGCTGTTCCTTTTCGTCACCGGAATAATTTTTTTCAATCCGGTCTTTTAAGACAGCGTAGCGGGAAGAGATGTAGTCAATCCTGGTATTTAAGTACCCGGCATTGTCAAAATTCACATCCATCTTTTTGAAATCGGATTCCACGCCCCGCCAGTCAATCTCGTCGCCAATCCCTTCCTGCTCCAGCTTCAGCCGGTACTGTTCCAGTTCTTCCCCGGAAACTTTTCCTAAAAGGACGTTGCGGGGATCGCCGTTCACCACCAGTTTCCCATCCACGATCTTTAAGGAATCCCGGTATTGCTTCATATACTGGTTCCATAATGCTTCATCCTCCGTATAATGGGATTTTGCCACAATCCCATCTTCCTCTTTCCGGATGAC
>VSNY01000116.1 GCA_009774535.1 Lachnospiraceae bacterium | reverse complement strand
AAAAAGACTATGCCGAGTACCGGCGCTCCCGCGAGGAAATGCGGGAACTGCTGGCCGCAAAAGCCAACGTAGACCGGTTAATGGGATATGGGGAGGAACGCCGGAATGACCGGGAAAAGGAACAGGGGCAGGACCGCTGACGCTCCGTTTTTTCGTACTATCTCACCGCCGCAGGCAGGTGAAAAGTGTTCCGAAGGAACGCGCAGCCACAGAATGAAATTCTGTGTTCAAAGGGGCTTGGGGAATCCCCAACAAGCAGCGCCAGGAGCCGGATGGCTATCCTGGGGCATTGCTTGCCACTTTCTTGGTGATACAAAAACAGCCAGCGAGAGAAACTTTCAAGTTTCACTCACTGGCCTATTCTTTTTCAAGTTTCTTAGAAATTTCCTTTAGTTCCTCCGCAAATCCACGAGTATGGCTCAACAAGGTTTCCCGCATCTCTGGCGGACAGTTTAGATATAGCAGCTTCATCTCATTTTGCCCAGCTTCATCTGGTGTCAGCTCCGGCCTGATAAGAGAGTCGAGAGAAAAGTGCAGAACTTTCGCTAATGTTTTCATAATCAGGTAGGATGGATTTCTTCTGCCTTTCTCAATATCGGCAATCTCTTTGATGGAAATATGCGATTCATCTGCCAGTTGCTGCTGTGTGAAATTTTTTTCTTTTCGTGCAGCTCGAAGCATATCCCCCAATATGGTTAATTCATCAATCGGCATTATCGTTCACCTCAATAATATTGTATCGTTCCGGATTCATTTAAGGAATAACCTTATATTGCCGACAAACAGGTATGATTATGCCGATTTTTGATAGTAAGTCAGCTTTATATACTTGTTGCAGGCAAAAGGATAAGGTATGATAAAGTGGTAAGTATCTTATGTGAGGAGAAAACGAAAAACTTTTTTGATTCTTAGGACATTTCTGCAACATTTCAGTTTTAAGATGAGTGATACAGACGAAAAAGAGAGGAAGTGAGTGCATGAGAAAGATACTGATTGTGGAGGACGACATTCTCCTGAACCGGGCGCTGGGATACAATCTGGCGTCTGATGGATATGAAATCACAGCGGCCTATAACCACAAGGACGCTGTTTCCCATTTGAAGGAAACCGAGTTTGATGTTGCGCTCCTGGACATCAATCTGCCGGATGGCAGCGGTCTTGACCTTTGCGAAGAAATCCGGGAGCGAGGCCAGCACACCTACATCATTTTCATCACTGCCAACGACAAGGAAAGCGATATGCTCAAAGGTTATGAGGCAGGCGGCGCGGACTATGTGACGAAGCCCTTTTCGGTGACGGTGCTGTGCAGGAAGGTGGCGGCGGTTTTTGCCAATCTGGAACGGCGCACGCCCCGGCACGATCTGTTTGACGATGGCTTTCTGAAAATCGACTTTTCCGAGCAGCGTGCATCCCTTGCCGGAGAGCCGTTGGACTTCACTCCGAAGGAATACCGCACCCTGTTCCTGTTCGTGAAGAACCCCCGTATTATCCTGACCAAGCGGCAGATTTTAGAGAAGCTGTGGGACATTGACGGGGACTTTGTGGACGAGCATACCCTGACCACCATCATCAGCCGTATCCGCAAGAAGATCGAAACAGACGAGCATAAGTATATCAAGACAGCTTATGGCATGGGCTATCAGTGGATCGGCGGTGAGCAGGCATGAAACTGGAAAATTTATCTGTCAAAAAGTTTCTGCGGCTCATTACGGTTGGCCTGCTGACCACCTCTTTTCTGGTGCTGCTGGGCTTGTTTCTGGTTACGAAAAACCTGCGGCTGGTTTTGTACGGTGGGCTGCTGACCGCTGTGTTTCTGGTATGGGACGGGATCTTCCTGCACTACTTTCAAAAGAAGCTGACCCTGTTCACCGACAGCCTGTGCCGGACGCTGGATGACATGATGGACAGTGCCGCACGGCCAGAAATGGACTATGAAGCGGAAACACTGCTGGCGAGGATCAGCCACCGCTTGGAACGGCTCTACAACATCATGCAGAAAGACCGGAACACAGTCGCAAAAGAAAAGGCCGATCTGCAATCTCTGTTATCGGACATTTCCCACCAGACCAAGACCCCCATTGCCAACCTGAAAATGCTCAATGAAACCATGCTGACCCGCCCGATCTCGGAGGAACAGCGGCGGGAGTTTTTGCAGGCAACCGGCAGCCAGCTTGACAAGCTGGACTTTCTGATTCAGGCAATGGTGAAAACTTCCCGGCTGGAGGCCGGTGTGATTACGCTGGAGAAAAAGGACGCTTTAATCGGGGAAACTCTGGTGAATGCCATCAACGGGATTCTGGCACCGATGGAGAAAAAAGGTATTGAGCTGACCGTAGATTGCCCGGAGGGGCTGACCATTTCCCATGACAGCCGCTGGACTTCCGAGGCCCTGTTCAATCTGCTGGACAATGCGGTGAAGTACACGCCTGCTGGCGGCAGCGTCCATGTGTCCGTTCAGAATTGGGAAATGTACTGGAAAATTGATGTGACCGACACGGGCCGGGGCATCCCGGAGCAGGAGCAGGCCACTATCTTCAAGCGGTTCTACCGGGAAGAAGCGGTGCATGAGGTGGATGGTATCGGCATTGGATTATATCTGGCCCGTGAGATCATCACCATGCAGGGCGGGTACATTCTGGTGACTTCCGAGGTTGGGAAAGGTTCCACCTTTTCGGTGTTCCTGCCACAAGAGTAATCAAGCGGCGGCCTGTGCAGGCTGCCGCTTTTTTCAAAAAAACATCGTAGCATGGATTTTAGGACATTTCTGCAACATTTGGGAGGTAGGCTATTTTCAAACGATGAGAGGAGGAAGTTACATGACTATCACAAAGACACTGATTCTCAATGCGATTCTACTCTGCCTGCCGCCTATGATTGTCCTGGGTGTTTTCAAGTCCTTTTCTGTCCAGCATATCCGATGGGCAGCTGGAGTAGTGGCATTGATTGATGTTGCTGCCTTTCAGACACAGCTATTCTATTATGAGAGCGTCTGGCTTGTGCTGTTCTTTTTGGTGATTCAACTGGCAATTACCGGCTTGCTTTCAGTTTGGCTTTACAAAAAATACGGCCAAACATGAAATGTCCTAAAATTGAAGCAATTCGCCTCTAAATTAAAGGACGTTTAGGACATTTCTGCAACAATTCAGTCTTAGACTACTCTTATCAAAAATAGAAAGGCGGTATTCTTATGAGTATCTTAAAAACAACTGATCTGAAAAAATATTATGGCACTGAGCCGAACATTACCCGCGCACTGGATGGCGTGACCTTTTCCGTAGAGGAAGGAGAGTTTGTGGCTGTGGTCGGTACATCCGGCTCCGGCAAATCCACCTTGCTGCACATGATGGGCGGCCTGGACACCCCCACTTCCGGCAGTGTGGTGGTTCGGGATAAAGAACTGGCGAAGATGAACGATGAGCAACTTACCATCTTCCGCCGTCGCAACATCGGCTTTGTGTTCCAGAACTACAATCTGGTGCCGATCCTGAATGTGTATGAGAACATCGTCCTGCCCGTGGAACTGGATGGTGACACCGTGGATCAGAAATTTATGGATGAAGTCGTGAAGATGCTGGGCCTTCAGGACAAACTCCAGAATATGCCCAACAACCTTTCCGGCGGCCAGCAGCAGCGTGTGGCGATTGCCCGCGCCCTGGTATCCAAACCGGCTATTGTCCTGGCCGATGAACCCACTGGCAACCTGGACAGTAAGACCAGTGCCGATGTGCTGGGCCTACTCCAGCGCACCAGCCGGGAGTTCAACCAGACACTTGTGATGATTACCCATAACAACGAGATCGCCCAGCTTGCCGACCGTATCGTGCGCATTGAGGACGGAAAGATCAAGGCGTAAGGAGGCAGCGACATGACTTTACCATTTGAAAATGACACAACAAAAGTCGTAAGCCGGTTGGCAAAGCGCAGCTTACAGGGGGATAAACGGCGGAACTTCTTTGTCATTATAACGATTATTTTAACTACTGCACTGTTATCCGGGATGTTTTTCATCGGTTTAGCTTCCCAACGGAAGCTGGAAAGTGAGATTCGCGGTCAGTATCAGGCAGTGGTGATGGACACTACACAGGCAGAAATTACCCATCTGTCCACACAGCCAGAAATCGAGCAGTGGGGACTTTCTCAGGACTTTGGAACAGCCCGGTATCAAGATAGCAATTTGATAGTGGAGTATGCGGATGAAAGTTGGATGGTTCTGGGTAAGAAACCTTCTTATGTGGGAACATTTCCACAGGCAGAAAACGAGATTTTAGTAGAACGGGCGTTTCTGGATTATTTTGGACTTCCCCAGAAACCCGGTCAGATAATCCGAATGAATTTAGGGAATGGAGAGCAGGAGTATACGATCTCCGGTATTTTGCAGGCAGAAAACACATCCCGAATGTTTTCTGTTATTGTGTCCCGCGCTTTTCTGGAAGCGCAGGCTGATGGGGAACCTCTCTTTGAGTTTCGTTTCCGTTTTGAGGGAGCTAACCGAGCGGATCTGGATGCTCTGAAAGCGGACATCGCTGCCTTTTTAACAGAAAACGACATCCCGGAAGATCGGGTATTTTATAGTTCCAACTATTTTGATATGCAAGGGTTTCAAAACAAGAGCGTATATGTCTACATCCCCATTGCCGCTATTTTCCTGGCAGCCTGTGGTTTGGTAATTTACAGTATTTTCTTTATCTCTGTTCGGGGTAAACTTCGGGAATATGGACGGCTGAAGGTCATCGGAGCCACCCCAAGCCAAATCCGTCGAGTTATCCGTCGAGAAAGTTTTCAGCTTTCTGTTTGGAGTATTCCGTTTGGGCTTTTAATTGGCGCAGCAGTAGGATTCATTTCAAATATGACCTATTGGAGTTGGCTGGGAAATCTTCCTGCGGCGATTGGCGTGTTGATATTTACGATTCTTATTGTGATGATTTCTACCCACGCACCTATTCGCCTGGCTGCAAAGGTATCTCCTATTGAGGCCGTGCGTTCCAGCACATATCAAGCGGAAGCGCCTAAAAAGTCTATCCGTAAATCCGGTAAGCACATTTCTCCCGTGTTGCTGGCAATGATGAATTTTCAACGCAATCCGAAAAAGACTGTGTTGACTCTAATCTCTTTGAGTATGACTGGCGTGTTTTTGTTTGGTGCGGCTACTTTGCTCCGTTCTATCAATGTGAACAATATGGCGGCTAATAATATGAAGGATGGCTGCAATTATTCTATTGAAGTAGAATCTCCTACAATGGAAGAATTTCCCGAAACGCTCCGCCATAATCCGTTGACGCCGGAACTGCATCAGAAAATTCTGGAAGTAGATGGGGTAGAATCTATCACTTCACACACTGGTTTTACTGCTGTTGCGTCCTTGCCGAACGGCACTTCAACAAACAGTGGTATAGACTTCCATGTCTTTACCTCAGAGGAAAAGGAAAAATTGATTCCAGATGACTTGCTATTGGAGGGAACATCGGATTACGATACCTTGGTTCAAAATCATGGAATTATAGTAACAGATAGTAATAGTGAACCTATACTACCATTACTTTATGATTATAACCCGGAAATAGGAGACATAGTGGTTATCGAACCTTACGGTGGAGAACCAGTGCAATTTACAATTATGGGGATTGCCGATGGGCAAAAAGCAACTGATGCAGCTGGTTATAAACCGTTTGCCTTGCCGATTGATTTAGCAAGGCAGCTTTACCCGGATATAGAAAATATGGAAACAGTATGGAATGTTTTTACCAGTGAGGATACAGAGGCGCTGCGAGAGGAACTTTTTTCCTTATTAGAGGACCCACAGCTGAGTATCGTTTCCCGTTCTGATTATGCCCAGCAACTCGGAAGTTTTCTAAAAATGACTATGATGTTAGTCTATGGGCTTTTAATTTTCCTGTTTTTGTTTGCATTGGTAAATCTGATTAACACCTTGATGACGAATCTACTTTCCCGAAAGCAGGAGTTTGGGGTTTTGCAATCGGTCGGAATGTCGGGGAAGCAGCTTTCCAAAATGCTTACTATGGAATGTTTCTGCTATGTGGTGGCTACTTTGCTGATTACATTGGTTTTGGGTGGACTGATAGGTTCTTTGCTGGTGGTAGTTGTAAATAAGACCAAAATTTTAGGAACGCTGATTTATCAATTTCCTATCTGGGAACTGCTGATTTTTGCGGCGGCTCTGCTTTTTGTGCAAGTCCTTTACTCCATCTTTGCAGTACGATATATGCAGAAACAGTCCCTTGTGGAACGGATTAAGACGATGGAATAATGAAGCACACAATTCTCTGGAAAGGAGGTCGTATACTATGACTTTACCCTTTGAAAATAACACAACTCAGGTTGTAAAGCGACTGGCAAAGCGCAGCCTGTCCAGCGAAAAGCGGCGAAATGTCCTGCTGGTTATCACCATTGCGCTGGCGGCGTTTTTGATGTCCACTGTGGGAACGGCGATCTTTTCCACCGGAGCCATGCAGAGAAAGATGGCCGAGGATACTTATGAAATCGTCTATTCCTTGATTACGGAGGAAGATCTGCAAAACCTGCGCCAGCAGCCGGAAATCGAACGGGCCGGACTGCAATACGCTCTGGGGACGGACGACAACAACGACACCGGCGGGCTGGTTTCGATGTCCTATGGGGACGAAGATACCCTTTATGCCGCACGGAAACAGTCGGAGATTTTGGAGGGAACCTACCCTCAAACAGTAGATGAAGCCGCAGTCAGTTCCTCTTATCTGGAAAAATTCTTCCCCGGCAGCGGTGTGGGCGACCAGATCACCGTACCGTTTGAGGGGAAAGAGTATCCGTTTACCGTCAGCGCCATTCTGTCCTCGCCGGATACCGGCGTGGAGGCATACAGCGTGATGGTGTCCCAATCTTTTCTGAAGGAACAGCCTGGCTATGACCCCGGCAAATACAATGCCTATGTCCATTTCAAGGAGGCCGACAGCTATAAAGCCGATGATCTGAAAGACCTGGGAGCAGAAATCCGGGATCGGCTGGGACTGCGCTCCGTGTCGTACAGTTCCATTTACTTTTCCATCGGCCGCACCATTCAGCCGGAAGAAATTCTCCAGTTGGGGGCGGTTGTCCTGGCGGTGGTACTGGGCGGCAGTATGGTCATCCGCAACATTTTCCGCATTTCCATCCTGGAAAAAATCCAGAGTTACGGTCAGCTTCGGACACTGGGGGCAACTAAGCGGCAGATTCAGCGGCTGGTGCGCCGGGAGAGCCGGTTCCTGGCCCTGATTGGCATTCCCATTGGGATTCTGGCCGGAATCGTCACAGGAACTTTGCTGGCCTCCAACTTGTTTGCCAGCGGCTTTTCCATGGAAACCGACCTGGCCGTTGCGCTGGTGACGGCGTTGGTCAGCTATGGCATGGTGAGCATTTCGGTTCGGAAACCAGTAAAAATCGCCGCCAACACTTCTCCGATAGAGGCTCTGCGCCTGACGGATTGCCAGAAAACCGTCGGGAAGTTCAGAAAGCCCCGTCGGTTTACTCCGCTGGCAATGGCGGCCCGGAACCTGGGACGCGACCGGAAACGAGTCATCAGTGTGCTGGTGTCCCTGACCTTCGGCGGGCTGCTCCTGGTGGTGTCGGCTTCGGTGTTTGGCTCCTACTCCCCGGAGCAGGACGCAAACGCAAAATTTCCCTATGGGCATTTCCGGCTTTATCTGGATGACCCGGAACTCAATTCTTATGAACAGATGAAAGATTCGCCCTTCACCGAGGATTTCAAACAGGAACTTTTGAGCATCAACGGCGTGGAGCAGGTGCAGACCCTGCGCCGTAGTGTGGGAGGCAGCGATTTCAAAGGGGAAACCTCCGAAGGCGGTGGAAGATGCGACATCCTGACCAAAGAGGGGCTGTCCTTGGAGGGGGATTGGGATTATGTGGCTCAGCACCTGACTTCCGGGCGGATGCCGGAGAACGACCGGGAAATTCTCATAGCAGACGCCTATGCCAATAATCCGGATTCCAACAACTTCATTCAATTAGGGGAAGAAATCGAGCTGGAAACGGAAGAAGATACCATGACCGTCACAATGGTAGGAACCTATGGCAAGCCCGGCTCAAGCAACGGAACCTATGCCCTGGACTCCGCCGCCGTTATGATTACAGAAGGGCTTGCCAGAGAAATGATTTCCAGCGTGGAGAACTTTGATTATACCTGGGTGATCTCCGCAGACCCTAACAAAGAGGATTCTGTGACAGCAGCATTGGAATCTGTCACTACCAATGCGCCTTCCGGCATGGGGCTTTATACCTATGCCGAGGAACTGGACTTTTTGACCTTACAGCAGGCTGTGATTTTTGGCGGGCTTCAGGGGTTATCCTGGATGATTTTCCTCTTTGGCGTGGTCAATCTGGTCAACATGACCCTCTCGAACCAACTTTCCCGCCGCCGGGAACTCTGTATGATGCGCTCCGTGGGCATGACCAAACGGCAGCTTTATCAGGTGCTGACAGCGGAAGGGATGTTCTATGTTCTGTTCAGCGCCGTGATCGCACTGGTGGCAGGAACCCCCGTGGCGATTGGGATTTGCCGCTGGATGGGTGAAGCGATGATGGGACAGGTAATGCCTTATCAGTTCCCCGTTGGATCAATGCTGCTGTATATCGGCGTCCTGGTGGTGCTGGAACTGCTACTTTCCATCTGCACCATCCGCAAGCAGGAGCAAAATTCTCTCATTGAGCAGATGCGGCTTGTGAAATAACAACCGCTGGCCGGGACAGAAAATTTCTGTTCCGGCCAATTTTTTTGTTTTCAGGACATTTCTGCAACATTTCTCCTTTAGGATTACGGTATAAGGGAGGATTTGTCGTATGAAACCTATCTTAATCATAGATTCCGATGCCGACCAGTTTTTGCTATTTGTAAACTTTTTTGAATCGTATTGTCTTTTCATTTGTTTTGTGTTATAGTGTTATGTATAATAGCATAACACTTAAAACAGCAAGAAGGTGAGATGGATTGAAACTAATTATTTCAAATGTATCAGGCATACCCATCTATGAGCAAATTAAGCAGCAGGTCAAGGCGGCGATCCTATCTGGAGAACTGAAAGAGGACGAAGCCTTACCTTCTCTCAGAACGCTGGCAAAAGATTTGAAAATCAGCGTTCTAACGGTTACACGGGCCTACACAGAATTAGAGCAAGAGGGATTCGTCAAAAATGTTCAGGGGCGCGGCTGCTTTGTCATGGGCCGTGGCTCTGAACTGATGAGAGAGCAGCTTATTTGTAAAGTGGAAAATGGGTTGACCGATGCAATCAAGGCGGCAAGAATCGCAGATCTTCCAAACGAAGAACTGCACCGTCTTTTAGATATTTTATTGGAGGCGAATAAAGATGACTAACTATTTAGAGGTGAAAAACCTGTCGAAATCCTTTGACAGTTTCCAGCTTCACAATATCAGCTTCACCTTGCCGAAAGGATATATTATGGGGCTGATCGGGCCAAACGGCTCCGGCAAGACAACCACCATCAAACTCATCCTGAATATGCTCAAGCGCAACGGCGGCGAAATCAAAATCATGGGGCTGGATAATATCGCTGACGAGCAGAAAGCAAAATCGGAACTTGGTGTTGTATTTGATACCAACTATTTCAGCGATGATTGGCAGGTAACACAGGTAGAAAAATCTATCTCCGTTTTCTATCCCAACTGGAAGTCGGAACGGTTTGCGGAGATGCTGCGGAAGTTTCACATCGCTCCCACCAAGAAAGTGAAAGAACTCTCAAAGGGGATGCAGATGAAGTTGATGCTGGCCTGTGCGTTCTCTTACGACGCAAAGCTGCTGATCCTGGACGAACCTACCAGTGGTCTCGATCCGGTTTCTAGAGATGAACTGCTGCAAATTCTCTCGGAGTATATTGAGGATGGAGAACACAGTGTTTTGTTCTCTACCCATATTACCGGAGATCTGGAACGCGCTGCGGACTATATTACTTATATCAGCTATGGAGAATTGTTTTTCAGCGGCAGCAAGGATGAATTTGTCGATATGTTCCGCATTGTCAAGGGAGGAACGGAAGAACTGTCTGCTGACCTGAAAGAAAAAGCGGTTGGTGTTCGCACATTCCCTACGGGCTTTGAGGCTCTGGTCAAGGCCGAAGATACGGGTGCTTTTTCCTCTTTGAGCATTGAACCGGCAACCATTGATGAAATTGTTGTATTCACGAGCAAGAAAGGTGACGATTATGAGTAACACATTGAAAGCAACAAAATTGGACTTTTCGCTGGTAAAGCCATATATCAAGGTGATTGGGTTTACCATGCTTCTTCCTATCGCTTTTGCGGCCATTAACCGTTCGATCCTGACAGGCGTTTCCTTTGCCATGTGCTTTATCGCTATGACCACAGGCTACACTTTCTCGGTAACGGAGAAAAACAGCATGGAGCGTTTGTATGGGATTTTACCAATCAAGAAAAGCGAAATGGTAACAGGACGGTATCTCTTTGTTCTTGCGCTGGGCGCGCTGGCTCTGGTGGTTTCTCTTATCACACAGCCGATTGTGCTGCGGGTAATGGGTGAAAGTGTTGGAGCATTTGATATGATTAGCGCAGCCATCGGTGGCCTGTTCCTGTTCGCCCTTTATACCGTATTTCAGATTCCGGGCTATTACAAATATGGAGCCATCAAAGGCCGTGTGTTCATGTATATTCCCGTGGCTGGATTTTTGGCGACCTTGTTTTTCCTGCCCAAGATGCCCGCAGACAATCCCATTGTGGCTACGGTTGTAAGTTCCACGGTACTGCTGATCGGCCTTGTGCTTGTACTCGTCGCTGTCATGTACGCTGTGTCTATCTGGTTCTCTATTCGGATTATGGAAAACAAAGAAATGTGAGGTGAGCAATATGGATTTTACAATTTTAGCGGTAGTCCTTCTGATTGGCGTTGGTATTCCTGTCCGTAACAAGCTGATCCGTAAGTATCGGGAGGAAAAAAGAAAAAAGGATGATTCTGAAAAGAGGCGTTGAAGCTCTTTGAACGAGGGATAAAATGAAGCAAAAAATATTGATGATAGAAGATGACCCGTTGATACGAAATGAACTGGACACCCTGCTACAAAGTAACGGCTATGAAACAGCCGCGCCGGAGGATTTTGACAATGTAATTGACCAAATCAAGGCGGAACAGCCGCACTTGATTTTGCTGGACATCAAACTGCCGGAACCAGCGGATTTTCCCTCTGCACTCAAATTCGCACCTTCTCCCAGGTGCCGATCATCTTTGTGACAAGCTGCAACACGGATATGGACGAACTCAACAGTATCATGCTGGGCGGCGACGCCTTTATTACGAAGCCATACCATACGGCCATCCTGCTGGCGAAGATTGCCTCCCTGCTCAAGCGGGCGTACCCGGTCCAGCAAAGCGGGCAGATGGCCTGCGGAGGCGCGGTGCTGCGCCTGGAATCCAGTAGCCTGGACTATGACGGGCAGAGTGTGGAACTGACCAAGAACGAACTGAAAATCCTATATTACCTGTTCAAAAATGCGGGGAAAATTTGCGCCCGTGGGGATCTGGTGGAGTTTTTGTGGGACAACCAGCTTTATGTGGATGATAACGCCCTGAGCGTCAACATCAACCGCATCCGGGAGAAGCTGGCAGGAATCGGCCTGACCGATTTTATCAAAACCAAGCACCGGCAGGGGTACACAATATGAACCGCAGGCGATATTGGAAAAACAGAATCCCATTCCTGCTGACCAACCTGGTCTGTATGGCGGCGCTCACCGTGTTTTTGCTGGTGTGCGGCAATTCCATCTCGGCGGTGCTTCTAATTCTCGTGGTGTGGGCGGTGGTCCTGCCGACGGGACTGTTCCTCACCTACTGGAAGCGGAAACGGCAGATGCAGAAACTTTTAGATATAGCGGGACAGCTTTCGGAACGCTATCTCATTTCCGAAGTGATGGAGCTGCCGGAGCAGGCGGAGGATCAGGTGTACTACCAGCTTTTGAAAATGGCCGGGAAGTCCATGCTGGAGCAGATCGGGGAGGTTCGGCGGGAGCGCCTGGAATACAAGGAGTACATTGAGCAGTGGATTCACGAGATCAAGACACCCATTACCGCCATGAAGCTGCTGTGCGAAAATCACCGAACGGTCTGGACAAAGGAACTGCTTCAGGAACTGGAAAAGACCAACCGTTTTACCGAACAGGCGCTTTACTATGCCCGCAGCGAACACACCGAGAAGGATTATTCAGTCCGGGAAATGTCCTTATCCCAAGTGGTGCATCAGGCGATTGCGGACAACAAATACCTGCTGCTTCAGAGTGGGGTGCGGCTGGAAGTAG
>VSNY01000115.1 GCA_009774535.1 Lachnospiraceae bacterium | reverse complement strand
AGATGTGTATAATAGACATCTGTGTACATGCCTCGGAAACAGCCTGCTCGTCCTGCGAGTCGATCTGTTCCCGCAGAAAATAAAGGGCCATCGCGCGGTACATGGCGCCCGTATCTACGTATACAAATGATAACTCATTTGCAAGGCGTTTGGCAATGGTACTTTTTCCCGCACCGGAAGGACCGTCGATTGCAATTTGAAAACTCATTAGTTATGTGATTCCTTTCTTTCTTACTGTTAAATGCCGTCAACCCGGCTGCGCTGCCGCGCTGATCCCCGCCAGATATCCGCTTGACCATGCAATCTGCAGGTTGTATCCCCCGGTCATCGCGTCCACATCCAGCATCTCGCCCGCAAAATACAATCCCTCTACCAGCTTTGATTCCATAGTAGAAGGATTGACTTCTTTTACACAGACGCCGCCCCGTGTAATAATCGCTTCTTTCATATCCCGCATTCCTGTCAAGGTAGCCTGAAAATTTTTCAAAAGCCACAGCAGGTGTTTTCGCTCTTCTTTGGTCACTTCAAGCGTCTTTTTTTCGGGACAGACGCCGCTGCGCGCAAGAACCACGGGAATCATCTTTGCCGGCAGCAGCTGGTCCAGCGCATGCTTGAACTGTTTGCGGCTGACTTGTGCAAAATCGCGCAGCAGCCGCTGATCCAACTGCTCGTCGGTTAAGGCAGGCTTTAAATCCATCGATAACGTAAGCGGGCCTTTGGACAGACGGTCATTGACCACAGCGCTTGCCCGCAGGATCAGCGGGCCGCTGACGCCAAAATGCGTAAACAGCAATTCGCCGCATTCGTCAAACAGTGTTTTTTTCCCATCAGACACGCGTGTACGGATATTTTTTAAGGAAAGCCCCTGAAGCGCCGGGATATCGTCCTCTTTGACATACATCGCCGCAAGACTCGGTTTCTGCCTGATCAGTGTATGGCCGAAATGCTCCGCGAACCGATAGCCGTCGCCGTCAGAGCCTGTAGACGGATAGGAAAGGCCGCCGGTAGCCAGAATCACTTTGGCTGCGGTAACCGTCCTGCCGTCTGTGTCTGTAACGACAAACCGTCCCTGTTCTTTTTGTATAGATGCAATTCTCGTATGCAGACGGACGGTAACGCCCAGACGCTTTAACGCCTGCGCAAGCCCACGGATTACGTCCGACGAATGATCGGATACCGGAAAGACACGCCCGCCCCGTTCTGTTTTTAACGGTACCCCGTTTTGTTCAAAAAAATCCATAACACGGAAATTATCATACGTATAAATGGCGCTGTACATAAATTTGGCGTTTCTTAAGATCTGGCCGAAGAGGTCCTGCGTATCACAAGCATTGGTCACATTGCAGCGGCCTTTACCGGTAAGATACAGTTTTTTTCCAAGCTTTTCATTGCGTTCCAGCAGCAAAACATCTGCATGCTGCTGTGCCGCCGCGACCGCTGCCATCATTCCGGCCGCGCCGCCGCCCACTACGATGATCTTTTCCGCCATCTGTCTTGTCCCTTCTATTTTTTGTCCCCTTTTATCATACACTTTTTTATTTTATTCTTTAGGACTTTGTTAAAAATCCATTTCTTCCTTGTGTGCATAATGCATTTTTAATTTATCATCGATATAATCAATCTCATCATTTTCATACACCTGATATTCCTCCCAGACCTGTTCAAGCATCTCCAGGGTATCGGCGACTTCATCCTGCTTGCGCATACACAGCGCTACGATCAGCGCGTTAATCACGCTTAAAGGCGCTACCAGAGAATCCACGATCGAAGCCATATCGCTTTCGGCGATCAGGTTGCAGGACGAATAGAGGTTCATCGGCGAATGGACGCTGTCTGTCAGCGTAATAACTTTTGCACTGCGATTGTTTGCAAATTCCAATGCTTTTAGCGTGCGCAGCGAATAGCGCGGAAAACTGATGCCGATAATCACATCTTCTTTACTGATGCGTACCATTTGTTCAAACAGTTCGCTGGAACTGTTCGTATGCAGCTGTATAACATCCTCAAGGATCAAATTCAGGTAAAACGCTAAAAACGAAGCGAGCGGCGCACAGCTGCGGATACCGATAATATAAATCCGCCTGGCTGTTAAGATCGTCTCAACAGCCAGTTCAAAAGCATTCTGGTCAATTTTTTCAAACGTCCCTTTGAGCCTTTCCATATCGGTCTTAAGAACGGACTCCAACACTTTGGAACGGCTGATTCTGCCATACGTAACTTCTATTTCTCTGGCAGAATCCAGCCTGGTACGCACCAGTTCTTCCAGCGCTTTTACAAACTGCGGATATCCTTTGTATCCCAGATGCGCGGCAAAGCGCACAACTGTGGATTCACTGACGCCTACCACTTCTCCCAGTTTCGCAGCCGTCAGAAAAACAGCTTTGTCATAATGATCGGTAATATACGTGGCCAGCAGCTTCTGGCCTTTGCTCATAGTGCTGTAACGTTCGTTGATACGGTTGGTCAGGTCATTTGTATTGCTCATGGCTTAAGATCAGAACCCTGCCTGTGCTGGCGCTACCGTAATCATCCTTACTTTCTGCACCGTATTTCCCTGGGCGTCTGTATAATGATACGTAATCTTATAAATACCAGTATCTGCCATTACCAGTTCCACACCTTCCGGCAGCATCAGATCCGTTTCTACAGCAGATGCATGCAGCTGATAGGTAACCGTGTAATGAATGCCTTCGGTCGCTGTTGCTACCCGCTGGGAACCGTCAGACATGGTCGTTACCGTCTGCAAAATCACATTTTGCTGCAAATTTACAACAGAGCCAGCCGGACGGCTGTCGTCAGCCGGAACCAGGATGTTATGGACCGCAGATACTGCGGCTGGCACGGCCGGATCAGCAGTACCAGGATTCTCCGGTGTTGTCGGATTGACCGGATCGGTCGTACCAGGATTTGCAGGATCGGTTGTACCAGGATTTGCAGGATCGGTGCTGCCTGGGTTTTCCGGTGTTGTCGGATTGACCGGATCGGTTGTACCAGGATTTTCCGGTTCTGTCGGATTTTTTGGTTCCTCCGGGAGTTCCGGTTCTTCTGGGTTTTCCGGTTCCGGCGCTTTTTCCGCAACAATCAGTTTGCGCTTCTTTTCCGCAACCAGATACTTGTCCGTCTTTAAGCTTTTTTCCGGATTGGAACAATAATACCTGACGGTATAAGTGCCTGCCCCTGAAAATTTGTAAGAACCATCTTTTGTAACGGTCTTCACCTTTCCCTTCGGATCTGTCACTTTAATGCTGATTTTAGAAGTCATATTTTTACCGGAAACAAGCTTTGCGGTCACGCCTGACAGCAGCTTTTTATAATTAATGGAAGCTGTCCCAGCGGCAAGCTTGATGGCAGCAAATTTGTCTTTGCTTTCAATCACCGGCTTTTTCGTGTCTTTTACGACGATCTTCATATATTCTTCGGTTACCAGCTTATTCGTCGGATTTTTCAGGTAATACATAATCCGGTAGGTTCCGGTATGGTTCAGCTTGAAAGTCTCCGCACGTACGCCCTTATACTCTTCGGTTCCCGGCTTGCGGACTTTGGTTATGATCTTATCGGTCAGCACGGTGCCCATGGAATTTTTTGCCGTAACCCCGGAACGCAGGTTGACCGTAGACTTGTATTCTTTCGTAATTTCCTTACGAACGCCTGAAATTGTCGCTTTGCTCGCGTCGCCGACAGTATAAGTCACTGTGACAGACGCATTGCGGCCAAACGAATCGGTCAGAGAATATGTTACCGGATAGCTGCCCATCTTTTTAGTATTGACAGTGCCGGATGAACGTATCCAGGCATTGCTCAGTTTGTTGCCAGCCGAATCATAGGCTGTCATTTCAACTGGCGTAAACGTCCCCTGATACTGCGCGGTTGCTTTTGTGCTCTTTACTTCGATCCGCGGCGTTGTATTTTTTGTCGCGTATGTATTGTTTGGATCCGGATCCGTCGGGTCCCAGCCCATCCTTACGGATGAACTTACCTTAATGGATGCCGGTTTGCCAAGCGGGTCATCACTGGAGGTGCCGTTAAAAATAATGACCTTTGTCTGCAGCGGGCAGTTGTCATAGATCCATTTTGCAGCTGCTGTTGTAATACGTACGCAACCATGGGAAGCAAGCGAACCAAGCTTGTTATACTGCACATACGACTGTGTCGTCTTACTCTGCTCATAATACCATACCGAATGGAACAGAATCGAACCTGTAATTCTGGTGCAGTACTGCCCATAGCTTGGGCCGTCCAGAATCCACCAGGTATATTTGTTCATTGTATAAAAAGTCCCGAGTGGCGTCGCGTATCCTGCAGAACATACAAATGCTGTATATGGCTTGTCGTCATGTGTATATACGGTTACTACGTTGGTTCCCTTATTTACCTTTAAATAGTAATTCCCTGTTTCTGCCTTTACATTCGTCTGAAATCCCAGAATCATGATACAGCATAAAAATGTAAATAACATACTGCGCAACAGAGTCTTCTTTTTCATATATACCTCCTTGAAGCGTTCTGCAAAAGGCGCTGGCTGGCAGCAGTTTCATGAATTGTGCAAGCTGCCCTACACAAAACGCGCTCACAGCGCCTTTGATGCAGACTTTTTCTTATTTCAGACCGGATAAGCGCCGTTTTTGGTATCCGCTACGGAAGCGTCCACTTTCTTTTGCTGTGCTTCGCGGTATTTAAAAAACTCCGTAGCCACCTGCGGAAACAGTGCATAAGACAGCACATCTTCGTCCTGCTGCTTCCACTGCTTCATCTCGGCTTCGATCTTAGACAGCTCCGGCTCCAGCAGATCGGCCGGACGGCAGGTAATGGCGTTTTTCTTATCCTCGCCCAGTACCTTGTCTACGACTTCCGGGTTAAATGGTTTTACCGTCTGCCCATATTTGCCGAGCAGCACGTCTTTGGTTTCTTTGGTAGCAACTTTATATCTCTCGCCCATTAATACGTTAAATACAGCCTGGGTACCAACGATCTGGGAAGACGGCGTTACTAACGGCGGCTCGCCTAAATCCTTGCGCACGCGCGGCACTTCCGCAAGCACTTCTTCGTACTTGTCTTCCTTGCCCTGCTCCTTTAACTGGGAAATCAGGTTGGATAACATACCGCCCGGCACCTGGTATAACAGCGTCTTAATATTAACGCCGAGTACCTTCGGGTTCATCAGACCGCTTTCCAGCGCTTCTTCCCGCATCGGACGGAAATAATCCGCGATTTCGGCTAACTGGTTCTGATCCAGCCCCGTATCATATGCAGAGCCTTTAAACGCTTCTACCATAACCTCCGTCGCAGGCTGGGACGTGCCAAGCGCAAACGGGGACATCGCCGTATCCACAATATCACATCCTGCTTCCACTGCCTTCATCAAAGTCATGGAAGCCACGCCGGATGTATAATGCGTATGCAGCTCGATCGGAAGCTTCGTTGAAGATTTCAGCGCACGTACAAGCGTATCTGCTTCCTGCGGCACCAAAAGTCCCGCCATATCCTTAATACAGATCGAGTCCGCGCCCATTTGTTCGATTTTTTTCGCCATATCCGTCCAGTATTCCAGCGTATAGGCATCTCCAAGCGTATACGAAAGCGCTACCTGCGCATGCCCTTTTTCCTTATTGCATGCGGTTACGGCTGTCTGGAGATTGCGCAGGTCATTCAGACAGTCAAAAATACGAATAATATCAATCCCGTTTGCAATGGATTTCTGCACGAAATATTCCACCACGTCATCCGCATACGGACGGTAGCCAAGGATGTTCTGACCACGGAATAACATCTGCAGCTTTGTCTTTTTAAATCCAGCTTTTAATTTACGCAGTCTGTCCCAAGGGTCTTCTTTCAGGAAACGCAAAGACGCGTCAAACGTCGCGCCGCCCCAGCATTCCACCGCATGAAAGCCGACCTGGTCCATTTTGTCAACGATCGGCAGCATCTGCTCCGTCGTCATTCGTGTGGCGATCAGAGACTGGTGCGCGTCACGCAGTATCGTTTCCGTAATTTTTAACGGTTTTTTTGCAACTTCTGCCATCTTTTTTCATTCCTCCCTGTTATATACCAAAGATTGCCATAAAGGTTCCGGCTGCTACGGCGGTACCGATTACGCCTGCCACGTTCGGGCCCATCGCATGCATCAGCAGGAAGTTCGTCGGATCTTCATCAGCGCCCACTTTCTGGGATACACGCGCTGCCATAGGAACCGCGGATACTCCGGCGGAACCGATCAGCGGATTGATCTTGCCGTGTGTCAATACACAAAGAAGCTTGCCGAGCAAGACTCCTGCCGCCGTACCAAACGCAAATGCGATCAATCCAAGCGCCACGATTTTTAACGTGCTGAAATTCAAAAATGCTTCCGCACTTGTTGACGCGCCTACGGATGTGCCAAGCAGGATCACTACAATGTACATCAGCGCATTGGACGCTGTATCTGTCAGCTGTCTGACCACGCCGGACTCACGGAACAGGTTGCCAAGCATCAGCATACCTACTAACGGAGCGGTCGTCGGGAGCAGCAGGCAGACAATAATTGTAACGACAATCGGGAATAAGATCTTCTCCAGCTTGGATACCGGACGAAGGTTCTGCATTTTGATCTGGCGTTCTTTTTTGGTCGTCAGCGCCTTCATAATCGGCGGCTGAATAACCGGCACGAGGGACATATAGGAATAAGCCGCCACCGCAATCGGTCCCATCAATGCGGCCTGTCCAAGCTTGCCGGCCAAAAAAATCGAAGTCGGCCCGTCAGCGCCGCCGATAATGGAAATCGCAGCAGCCGCCTTATCGTTAAAGCCCATAAAGATTGCCATAAAATAAGCCATGTAAATACCAAACTGTGCCGCCGCACCCATCAAAAAGCTGATCGGATTGGCAATTAGCGGCCCAAAGTCTGTCATCGCCCCGACGCCTAAGAAAATCAGGGACGGCAGGATCGACCATTCATCCAAGGTATAAAAATAATACAGTAATCCGCCAACACCATTGCTCATCTCCTCCGGACTTGCCATAATATCCGGATAAATGTTGACAAGCAGCATACCAAATGCAATCGGCACAAGCAGTAACGGTTCATAGCCTTTTGCAATTGCAAGATATAAAAATATGCAGGCAACCAGGATCATCAGGTAATTACCCCATGTCAGGTTGAAAAATGCCGTCTGGTGCAGGAGGTTACTCATTGTCTCTCCAACGTAACTAAGCATATTTGTCCTCCTAATAATTCCACATTAATTCATTGTAGCCAGTAAAGCGCCTGATTCTACCGTATCGCCAACAGCTACTTCTATGCTTGCTACTGTACCGTCCTGCGGTGCAACGACCGGAGTCTCCATTTTCATAATTTCCAACACAAGAATCGGGTCGCCCTTTTTCAGCTGCTTGCCGACTGCGGCTTCCAGCTTAAATACCTTGCCTGCCGCGCCTGCTTCGATTTTGATACTGCCTGCTGCGCCGGATGCCTTCGGAGCTGCCGCCGCAGGAGCCGGAGCCGCTGCTCTTGGAGCAGGCGCTGCTGCCATTGGAGTTGCCTGGGATGCACCGGTCTCTTCTACCGTGACGTCATACACATTTCCATTTACAGTGATTGTATAGCTTTTCATTCTGATTTCCTCCTAATTGATTAACATCTTCTATACTTATATCTTCTATTTTCTTCTCCTGATCGAACGCACCACAAATCCGTCTGCCGCAAGCGTTCCCTCGGCTGCCGCGATCGCCGCTGCGATTACCGCGATCAGCTCTGTATCATCCAGCTGCGGCGCGATATCCTGTACTGCAGGCTCTGGCGCTGGCTGTACCGGCGCTGGTTCTTGTACCGGAGCGTTTTTCGCTTTTGCCTTCTGCTCCAGATACGGAATCACCTTAAAGCCATAAATGACCAGGCTGATCAGGATTAAGATCATAAATACAGTTCCAAGACCCATCAGCGTATTCATTGCCGCTTTCTGCATTTTTTCGCCCATGGAATAATTCTCGTCCAGTGTCACACTTGTGACCTGCATGTCCAGATAATTGTATACACAAGTCAGCGTCAGATCACGCCCTGTAAAATCCATCAGCTGTGAAGTTGTAAGCGTCTTTCCCGATTTGTCAATGGAAAGTTCACCCAACTTCACAAAATCACCGACCTCCGGTTTGATTTCCTTCCACTGCTTCATCAGCCCGACAATCACTGTATCGCCGTACTGCTCATAATACGCGATCCCTTCGTCGATCTGCTCGTCTGTAAATTCTGTAAGGCCGGAGGCAAGGTTCTCACTCGCAGCTTTCAGATCGTCATAAGACTTGCCGTTATAATCCATTTTCTTCGGATCTTCCCCACAGGCAGCCAGACCGAGCAAAAGCATACACAGGCTGACGATCAGACATAATTTTTTCTTCATATAATATTCGTCACCTTTCTACTTTGTTCCATGTTTCCGATCCGGCTGGTGGATTCGTTTGGTATAAAGCATCTCCACTGCCGCGATCAGATACTTCCTCGTACCCGGATAGTCGATGATACGATCCACATAACCGCGTGCTGCCGCTGCCTGTACACTGCCCTGCAGCGCTTCATATGCCGCTGCTTTTTCTTCGATCACTGCAGCCGTCTCACCCGCATACATAATCTTAGCCGCAAGCTTCGCGTCCATCATACCGGTTTTTGCATCCGGCCACGCATAGACCAGATCCGCGCCGAGCGATTTGGAATTCATTACCGTATAAGCGCTTCCGTAAGCCTGATCCATAATCAGATTCACCTTCGGCACAGTCGCATTTGCAAACGCGCTGACCAGACGCCCAAGCGCTTTTGCCAGGTTCTTTTCCGCACACATCGTCGCGCGGAACCCTTTTGCATTCGTCAGCGAGATCACCGGGATCTCAAACGCGTCGCAAAACGTAATAAACTCCGCCGCCTTATTGCATCCGCGCGCTGATAATACAGCGTCGAACGTCTCTGTCTTTTTCCCCTGTGCATCATAGATTTCCGTACAGTTGGCAACCGCGCCGACTGTCATGCCGTCCAGTTTTATCAGCCCTATTACCATTTCTTTCGCATAATCTGCCTTTGCTTCGATAAAGATATGGTTGTCCGAAATCTCGCTTAATACGTATCTTGGATCACCTTTCATTGTATCCAGGCTCTGGCAGGCACGATTTAAATCGTCCGTACATTCATCCATGCAGCCTCCCTGCGCGTTGTTGGCAGGCAGCATACACACCAGCTGTCTAATCCGGGCAAGAATTTCATCTTCTGTACCAGTACCGTCGATCGTCCCTGTCTCTTCGCTCTGAAACGCTGCCGAGGATGAATCACATTTATCCGCACGGTTGCCGTCAATAGCGTTCGGCGAATTGATAAATATCTTTGCCTGATCTGCCTGTACATACGTAAAATCACTTAAAGCAGGAACTACAGCCAGTCCGCCGCCGCACATACCGAATACTGCGCTGATCTGCGGAACAACGCCGGATGCCGCCGCCTGTTTGCTGTAGATCGTGCCGAATGCTTCCAGCGCATCTACGGACTCCTGCAGCCGGATACCTGCGCAATCGATCAGCCCAATGACAGGCGCACCCATTTTGACCGCCAGATCATAAACAGCCGCGATCTTTTTTGCATGCATCTCGCCGATCGTTCCGCCAAGCACGGATGCATCCTGGCTATAGACAAAAACAAGGTTCCCATCAACCAGGCCATGACCGGTGATCACGCCGTCGGAAGGAGTATCTGTCTGCGCCAGATTGAAATCTGTGCTTCTTGCAGTAACAAGCGAACCGATTTCCATAAAGCTGTTTTCATCGACTAACTTTGCAATTCGCTGCATTGCAGAGTTATCATTACTATTACTCATTCTTTAGCCCTCCATCTATTTTGAAACTTTTCAAAAATTTCGTCAGTATAATCTTAACCCTTTTCAACTTAATATTCAATAGGTTTTGTTAAAATTTTCACTTTTGGTGGGCTGGGAGGGTGTGGCTGGACGGACTGCTCTGCGGACGGTGCGCCGGGCGCAGAATCGTCTGCAGAGCCATTCTCCCGGCTGATCAAGGTAATCCCCGTCTAACTATTTCACCCTAAAACCTGCATCTCCATCAAAAATACGGATAAAAATACCTGGAAAGCACCAGCATAAAATACCACCGCAGCGACCGCTTCTCAATATTTTTCGCCGCCAATACCGGCATCTGTGCCGCCAGTTCCCCATTTACATAATAATTCAAAGACCCGACTTTTGCCCCCTTCTTTACAGGCGCCTCCAGCACTTTCGGCAGCTCCGCCCGCACCTGCACAGAATCCCATTCCGACAGCAGTATCTTCTGCGGCTCCTGTTCCACCGTAAGCTGCAGCTGGATCTTTGTTTTCAGCAGGCGGTCTTTCCCTGCCCCGTTTTCCACCGGAACCGGATTCGGCTGGTAGTCATAATTGGTAATATCCTTCTGCTGATAATAATCAATCCCGTATTGAAACAGTTTTCTGGCGTCTTTCCATTTATAAGTCTTGTTATTCGGCCAGCCGCATGCCAGCAGAGCAATGACAAACGTGCGTCCCTGGCTGCGCAGAGCTCCGACATAACAGTATCCGGCATTCCCGGTAAACCCGGTCTTTCCAGTCAGGGCGCCATCCATCATATGTAAGAACGCATTGTGGTTCACGCACGTGAAACTGCGCGCGCCGGGTACCGCCTTCTGCCCTTTCTCCTGTTCATAGTTTTGAAACGTATGGCTCTGCGTACGCGTAATTTTTAAAAACTCATCCTTTTTCGGTGATCGCGTAATACAATAGCTCATAATTTTTGCAAGATCCGCGGCAGTTGTAGAATGGACTTTTGTGCTGGTAGCGCCATCCTGCTCTTTTACCTGCGCGGATGCGTCCAGCCCGTTTGGCGTGACAAAAAAGGTATCCATACAGCCGATCGATTTTGCTTTTTCATTCATCATCTGCGCAAACCCTTCCACACTGCCGCCGACATGCTCTGCGATCGCAACGGCGGCGTCGTTATGGGATTCCAGCATCAGGGAATGCACAAGATCGTTAAGCCTGTAATGCTCTCCTTCCCGGATGTGAAGTTTTACTTCCGGCATTTTGGCGGCATATGCCGACACGTCCACGATGTCATCCAGCTGCGCGTTTTCCAGTGTCAGAATACAGGTCATGATTTTTGTAGTGCTTGCCATCGGCATCGGATTCGCTTCGTCTTTTCCTATTAATATGCGCCCGGAATCCGCGTCCATTAAGACCGCTGCACGGGCATAAAGCTCACTTTCATTGAATTCGGCCGCTTTTTTTGATTTTGCCTGCAGCTGAACCAGCCGGGGATGGAAGCTGAAAAGCAGAAATATTACCGCAGTCAGATAACAAAGTACACGCTTCATACTGCATCAATACTCCGAAACTGTCTTTGCTTCCATCTTATGCAAAAACAAAGTCTGATATTCCAGACAAACTTTGCTTAAATCCCTTGCCCGGATATTTCTTTTTGCAATAAATCTGACAGATATCTTTTGCGATATTTCAGTTCCGCGTAAGTCAATACCTTCTTATAATAAAACGGATTGCCCGCGCCTCCGATCACACCGGCTGCCGGAAGGCCCTGAATAAATTTAAACAGCAGCATGTCCGCCGCAAATACGCCTGCCGTCCGGTTCAGCTGCTCTTTCACTTCTTCTTTCCGGAAACTGCCAGCAGTTTCACCGCCGATCCATCGGTCAATGGCTGTGTTTGCATCTTCCCATTCCTGTCCCTTAAGCATAGATGTTTCCATCAGTTTTAAAATAAAGTACTGTTCTTTCTGCGAATCATAATCGAATCCATATCGCAGTGCCACTTCATAAATTCCTTTTAACAAAACGCCCACAAACACAACAATATCCGGCAGCCCGATCCCAAAAGCCCCAAGGCCGATCCCTTCCACACTGGTAATCGCCAGATTCCTCCGGTTCGCAGCTTTGGCATCGCCTTGAATTTTTTTTAAGGACTTTCGGTCAGACCGGACCTGGAATGCAAACTCGCGAATGGCAAAATCTTTTCGGACGGTGTCCGGATGATATGTTTTCTCAATCATACCGGAACCTTTTTCAAATACGGCTGCAAAGGCTTTGCAGAAAGCTTTTTCCAGATTTTCCGATACTTTTTGCGGAATTTTATCCATAAGCGCCAGCTTCCATTCCGGGACTTTGGATGTGACTGCGGCATGATGCAGCGCAGCCTCCTGTCTTTTTACGGTTTTTAATTCTTTTTCTATCGCGGATTTTGATTGTGATTTTTGATCTTTGAACAATGCTATCACTCCTAGTATAATAATGGTGTAGTCAAGAATGACTACTGGTTAATAGTTACAAAGTCCAATCTAATAAATCTAT
>VSNY01000114.1 GCA_009774535.1 Lachnospiraceae bacterium | reverse complement strand
TTCATCAGCATGCCGATATTTTTAAAATTCATGCCAAGGGCATCGTTGGTGGAAATGGAAAGGATCAGCGGCTTTTCGTTACGCAGATGCGCTTTTGCCGCCATCAGAACAGGCGTATCCGTAATGCCTGCACACAGTTTTGCCATCGTATTTCCGGTACACGGCGCAATAATCAGAGCATCCAGATAACCGTCAGGCCCGATCGGTTCCGCTTCCTGAATGGTGCGGATTCCAATTTCTCCGGTAATCTCTTCGATGTCTTTTTGAAACGCTTCTGCCGTTCCAAACCGCGTATCCATCTGCTGCACATGGTCGGAATAGATCGGGATCACCCGCATCTTCTGTCCGGCAAGCTGTGCAGCTACTTCCCGGATTTTTGCAAATGTACAAAAAGATCCTGTAAATGCAAGACCTACCGTCAGCTTCTGCTCCTGTATCATAAAACATCCTCTCTTTCTGACAAATTTAAATAAGATTCAATAATATGCAGCAATAACTCAGCGGCAGACTTTGGTGCGTATTTCGCCGGAAGGCCGCCGCAGAGCCTGGCGTTCAGACCTTTTTGCGCACAATACGCATAATCCAGGCCGCCAGGCGCCGACGCAATGTCGATCAGCACGGCATCCTGGCGGATCCAGGCAAGGCGCTGTGCATGCAGCACTGGTGCCGGGATGGTATTGAAAATATACGTAAATCTGCCCCAAAAGTCCTCCGTCAGTTCATTTTCCACCGCTTCTGCTTCTTCCAGAGAACAGTTTGCAATCGTAACCGCTCCTGGTTCATAAACTGCCGCTTCATCTTTTGCTTCTGCCGTCTCACATCCATAAGCTTTTGCAATCGCCAGTTTTTCCAGATCTTTTTCATAAACAGTGACCTTTCCGCCCATTGCCTGCAGCCGGGCAGCCAGCATCTGTCCGCATCTGCCGTATCCCATCACCAGCATCTGCCTGCCGCACAGCACTTCCTTACCGGATACAATCGCCTCGGCAATAGCTCCTTCCGCTGTCGCTACGGCATTCGTATAGGCAGCCCCGTCTTCTTTCATATAATCTACAAAAAAAATTCCCTGTCTGCGTTTGTATTCTGCGATTTCGGGCGGAAAATTACATCCAAATACATATTCCCCCGCCTGCAGTTTGTCAGCAATCTGTTCCAGATATTCCGCGCTTTTCGCAACCGGAAGCATCACTGCGTCGTATCCCCCGTCCAGCCAGGAATCACAGTACGTGACCGTCTGTCCTTTGCCGCAAAGCATCTGGAACAAATACTTCTGGCGTTCTTCCTTTCCTAATATAAGAAAACGTCCCATATAACTGCACCTCCACTTTATTTTATGCAGTATCTATGAGACGGTTCCCATGAAATCTTATGATTTCGCTCATTTATTATTTTTATCAGCATTCCCGTAATCTGCAGCCGGATCAGTAAAACGGTGATGGATTACCAGGTCGCGAGCTTTCTTGGCTCCTGCACGGTCTGGACTTTGATCATATTCGTCGTACCAGCCATGCCAAGCGGCACACCGGATGTAATAACTACCAGTTCGCCCGGCTTTAAAAATCCATAATCTCTGGCGTTACTTACTGAATGATTAAACAATTCAATCACATCGCTCTCTTCCATAATTAAAAGCGGCCGCACGCCCCAGGACAGATTCAGCTGCCTGCCTACCTTTTCATCCATCGTACATCCGATAATCTGGCATCCCGGACGGTAACGGGAAATCATACGCGCTGAAGTCCCGGTCTTTGTAACGGTCAAAATTGCGCTGGCATTTAAGTCATGCGCGGTTGTACAGGTCGCATGGCAGATCGCGTCCGTAATATTCGAGCTTGCCTTATGATCATAGCCAAAGAAACGTTTTCTATAGTCAATATCCTGTTCGGTTCTTGTCGCGATCCGTACCATTGTCTGCAGCGATTCCACTGGATAACGCCCTGCCGCTGTTTCGCCGGAAAGCATAATCGCACTCGTACCATCATAAATGGCGTTCGCCACATCCGTCGTCTCCGCTCTGGTCGGCCTTGGATTTTTCATCATCGAATCTAACATCTGGGTTGCGGTAATTACTTTTTTGCCTGCTTCGTATACTTTTTTGATAATCATCTTCTGGATAACCGGCACTTCCTCGCTCGCGATCTCCACGCCCATATCCCCGCGGGCAATCATAATTCCCTCTGACGCCGCAATAATCTCATCGATATTGTCCACGCCTTCCCGGTTTTCAATTTTAGATATAATTTCTATATTTTTGCCGCCGTTTTCATTTAAAATTTTACGAATCTGCAGCACATCTTCAGCGCGTCTTACAAACGACGCCGCCACAAAATCAAAATCCTTCTGAATCCCAAATAAAATATCCTCTCTGTCTTTATCACTGACATAAGGCAGAGACAAATGGACATCCGGCACATTAACCCCTTTATTGTTGGATACAAATCCCCCATTCACTACGCGGCAGATAATATCCTTTTTCTCAATGGCCTCTACCTGCATCTCAATTAAACCATCATCTAATAAAATACGCTTACCAGCTGAAACATCTTTATACAAGTCCTTACATGTAATAGATACCTGCTCTTCATTTCCTTCCACATCATTTGAACAAAGCCTGAACAACTGGTCCGGCTTTAACTCCACTTTTCCGTTTACAAATGATTTCACCCGAATTTCAGGCCCTTTCGTATCCAACAGGGCCGCGATTGGTTTCTGATATTTTGTGCGCGCTTCCCGCAATGCGTTCAGGCGCTTTTCGTGTTCCTCATAATTGCCATGGGAAAAGTTAAACCGGGCCACACTCATACCTTCCTGCACCAGTGCATCCAGAATACCAGGCTGATCAGTAGCCGGCCCAAGCGTACAAATGATTTTTGTTTTTGTCATGATCATTCCTCCTCATTTATGATATAATCTATACATAAATAAATTTGTATATTCTTAATATAATAAATTCAGTTGTTATCTCTGTTTCAGCGGCCTGTACTGCCAAAGATCCGGCATCCATGATTTAACGGCCCTCTTCCTGCGCCGAGAGCAAGGCCGTCTGCAATTGCATCCGCAACATAAGCCTTCGCGCTGTATACGGCGTCCTCCATCCGCATGCCTTCTGCCAGATTACAGGCAATCGCAGAAGACAGCGTACAGCCGGTACCATGCGTATTTGGATTATCCATCCGCCGCGCATGCAGCCAGCAATATTTCCCATCCTGATACAGCAGGTCATCTGCCGCCCCATGCAGATGTCCGCCTTTGATCAGCACTGCGCAGCCAAACATTCCGGCAATTCTGTCAGCCGCAAGCTGCATCGATGTCTTGTCTGTGACTGGTATGCCTGCCAACGTCTCTGCTTCCTTAAGATTCGGCGTTAACAGAGAAGCCAAAGGAAACAGCTCTTCCTTCGCGCACGCCAGCGCTTCTTCCCCGGTCAGACGCGTCCCGCTCGTAGATGCCAGCACAGTATCCACAACGATTTTCCCGGCCTGGTATGTGCGCAGCTTGTCACTGATCATCTGCACCGCCTGCGCATCCGCAATCATCCCGATTTTGACCGCATCCGGACGAAGATCACGAAACACAGCATCCAGCTGCGTACCGATAAATGCGGCATCCGTTTTCAGTACGCCAAACACGCCGGTTGTATTCTGGGCTGTCAGCGCCGTCACGACACTCATGCCATAAGCGCCGTGCGCCAGAATCGTTTTCAAATCCGCCTGGATACCCGCGCCGCCGCTGCAGTCGCTGCCGGCAATCGTCAAAACCACTTTCATTTTCCGTATCCCTGCCCTTTTCTATGTTCCGGATCTGTCAGCCAAAACCTCCGGCCTGCCGCCCTTGGCAGAAACTGACAGAAATCCCGCAGATTTATTATAGCACAACGTAGTAGATACCTGCAATGGCGAAATCAAATATAACATCAAAAAACGGTAAGCCTGCTCCTAAAAGCAGGCTTACCGCTTATCCTTCAATTGCAATATATTTGCTTTCTTCCACTTGTGGTTTTACTTCCTTTTTCGGAACCGTTACCTTAAGAATACCATCCTCAAATCTGGCTTTAATATCTTCCTGTGTCACAGCATCCCCAACATAAAAGCTTCTGCTGCAGGAACCATAATATCTCTCCCGGCGAAGATATTTACCGTCTTTATCTTTTTCACTCTCATCCTTGCGGGTCGATGCGCTGATCATCAGATAGCCTTCCTTTAGTTCCGCCTGCACATCCGATTTCTTATATCCCGGCAGATCAATATCCAGTTCATAACCGTTTTGGGTTTCTTTGATGTCTGTACGCATTACATTACTCGTTGGTGTTTGATATCTCATCAGCGATTTAGACGGACGGGTGAAATCATTAAAAAATTCATCAAATAAGTTTTCTCCAAAAATACTAGGCATTAACATACGTCATTCCTCCATTTCTAATCCGGCTTTCGCGCCGCTTGTTGTGTTTTTGTTTACAAGTATGTTATAACACTTTTATTAGCACTCGTCAAGAGCGAGTGCTAATAATTTTGTGAATTTTCTGTGAAATCGTAATCGTTCAGGCCACCGATTGAACAACTTAAACTGGAGCGGTCGAGGATTGCTTCTAATTACTATTATTCCAGAAATGATCACGGATATACAGAAAAAATATGCTTTTAGACTTGTGAAGCATTGAAGAATAGCTTCTTGCGTTATATGGCAAAAATTTCATTTGAAGCAGCAAAATTGACATTGCGTTGCATTTATAAATACAACGAGATGTCAATTCTGTTTTTTCTTTATGACTTAGATTTGGATAATATATAGTTATAATTATTTTCAATTCAATAAAAATTTTTCACAAAATTATTTTTTCTTCGTATTCATCAATAATTTCTGCTGTAGCGCAGGCAATAACCTTCTCCCCCAACAACAGCACTGAGAATTTTTCTTGGAAATCCGCCAAAACATACACCTGAAATCAGAACGTTTGTATCGATCAAAATTCTCATATCCGTTTCTTCTTTCTAACTAATTTGATCATATCATTAACATCATTTTCATGATATCCCACACCTGGCCCATTTTTGAGCTTCATCCAGTGAATCTTCAAATTCTTCAGTAGAAGGAAGTTTTAATGTTTTGAGCATAATGACATCTCCCGAAGTATATGCCACAAGTTTATCACCAGTATCAATCGGCATAAGTTTTCGGATACTGGCTGGCAGGGAAATCTGGCCTTTAGAAGAAACTGTTAATATTTTTATACACATTTGCATATGCTTTCTTGTAAGAATTTCTTACTTTTGTTATACCATATCACGAAGACATACACAAAAAAATGAATTTTATTTATGTAGAGTACCAGCAGGATCGGGATCACTAAAAATCCCAAAAATATCTGGCATAACATACATGCGCCCTCATGTCCGGCAGTTTCTTTTTGTAGTCTCACTTCCTTTTTCGGAACCGTTACCTTAAGTATCTCATCCTTAAAAGTTCCTCTTTCCCATACCTGCACCCTTCCATATGGTAATTTTTCTTTTTCATAATATTTAACTGTATATCAGATTTATAATTTCCAATCACATCATATACACAAGTAAGATATAGACGCCCATGTTTTACCCAGGCATTGATAGAGATCTCATCAGCTGGATATAATTCCTCCACAATGATCCAATCCTGATATTTCAGTGACTCACTAATTACATCTTGAAAATGTATCCGGATCTGTTCAACATTTTCACAGACAAAAATCCCTTTACTGCCATATGCATCCACTGGTTTCACAACCATTGGGAATTTCATATTATTTAAATGATCTGATTCAAATCCATGTCTGAGAATGCAGTATTTTATCAATGGCAGCTGCGCTTTTAAAAAAAACTCCTTCATCCTCTTTTTATCCGTAAAAAGCTCTATTTTATCTATCTCAAACAATTGCGGAAGATCCAATGCTTTCCCTATTTCATAAGCCATAACCAGATTCCGGTCTGAAAATGCACTCAATACGCCATCTATATGATGAAACTTTGCAACGTGTATCAGTTTTTCCAAATTCATTGTACTGATATCATAAGCCGGACACCCCATTTTCTTTGCCGGCGCATCACTGTAATAATCACATATAACAGGACATATTCCCAGATCTTTCATTTCATCTACTAAATCACAAAACCGCGCTATTGCTAGCCTTCCGGAGTCTTGAAGCCGATACCGTCTGCTCTTGTGATTTTTTCTTTAGCTCGGACAATCTCATCATATGTAACCCATGAGCTTTCCTAGGTTTCATCCGTACCACAGGGGCCTCTGCTTACTGACATCGGCACTTCGTATGGTTTCCGTCCTTCTTTGTTTCCTAATGCCACAGCATCCATATCTTCATGGCTTTCAGTTCCTGCATATGGTCGACCATTTCATGCCCTTACTTGGATAGATTTCTCTCTTGAAACTTGCGAGAAATGAACAGGCCAACGTTCGCAAGAAATCAGTTTTACAATATTGACAAGTTTCGTATTACTTGTTATGATTACTTTATCACAGTTGAAACGAAAACATAAGTATTTCGCAACTAATTTAACGAAGCACAGTTAAAGTAGAATTATAGGAGGCGCAGCGATTGGACAAACAACCAGAACAGAATACAGACAGATATTATGATATTTTTCCTACTACTCTGCGTAGACTGCTTGAAAGCCATCCTAAAGACGGCCATTCCACTACCTATAAGGCGCTTGGAGAGACTGTGGGTGTAAGGCAGCAGACAATCAGCCAGTATGCAAGCGGTCAGACTCAGCCAACAGCGGATGTGGCTCTTAGGATAGCAAAGTTTTTTGATGTATCCGTTGATTATCTGCTGACCGGAGTAAGCTCTTCAAATAAAGGATTTAATGAGGAGCTTGGCTTGTCCGAGGCGGCCATTGAGTTTTTGAAACGGGCCAAGGAAATGTATCCTCAAGTTGATCCGAAGGAGCGCATGCGCACTATTCCATATCTTGATGAGCTTCTCTCTGATAAGGATTTTTATGAGTTCCTCACTACTCTCTATTATTATGTGGAAGCATTGAAAGGGACACATGGCGCGTCCGAGAAGATGAAAGAACAGTTTAAGAGCCTTGATGTAGAAGGGTATTTCATCTGGCAGCTGCAAATGTTCGTGCAGCAATTCATACAGAAAGAAATAAACAAGCTCGGACTGAATTTAACGACAGAATAATAAAGATCCAAGGCAAAAATGCTACGATGACTCGACTTACCAAAGGGCAAGAATTGATTTAATGATTATACCAGATGAGGAGATTCAACTATGAATAGAACACTGATTAAGAAATATGTAGATAAGCAGCCTGCGAAGGTTGTTACAAAGCTTGATTTATCAGCAAACAAAATCGCTTATGATAAGATTGTGCAAGGCAGAGTAATTAATGAAATCACCGGTGATGAAGAAATGTCTCGTGCGTTTATTCTTACGAGGCTTGTTAACGAACTGGGCTATGCCGCAGACCGTATTGAAATCGAACACGAGTACACTGCAGGCAGGCCACATACCATTACAAGCCGCATAGATATTATCGTTAGAGATTCTAAGGGCGATGCTTTCTTGTTCATTGAAGTAAAAAACCCGGATGAATACGATACCATTGATAAGGATAAAACCATAGAGGAACAGCTCTATAAAGTTTCTTTCATGGAAAACGCTGAAGGACATAAGGTGAAATATCTTGTGTTATATACCACGTCCGAAGTCGGCGGCAAAGTGTCAGATGAATGCATGATTATTGATACTGAAGCATATCCTACTTACGCAGACTGGGAAGCTGAAAGAAACTTCACTAATGATTTACCTGCTCGATACGGAAAAGCCCAGCATAAACCTTATGTGAAGGATTCAGATAAGGATTTGGAAACAAATTTCACTGGCGAAATGCTCAGTCAGCTTCAAACTGACCTCCACAATGTTTTATGGGGAGGCGGCGGTACAGACGATAACGAAGTATTTGCTTCACTAACCAATCTTATTCTTGCAAAAATACAAGATGAAGATTCAACGGAAAGTGGAGAAACATATAAATTCCAGTCTCTAACCTTTGAAAAGGAAGGTGACGAGGAATTTGAAACAAACGAACAGCTCTTTGAACGTATTAATACTCTTTACCGGGAGGCTTTGAAATCAAAGCTTTATATTCTTGATGAGGATGAACTTTCAAAATCCTATGTGGTAGATAGCAAGAAGTTTTCTCTGTCAAAGCTAAAATATGCCGTTCAGAAGATGGAAGATCTCTCTTTCGTCGACGGCAAAAATAGCCTTAGCGGAAAAGATATTCTTGGAGATTTTTTTGAGGGCATTATTAGGAACGGCTTCAAGCAGAGCAAAGGCCAGTTCTTCACACACATTAATATCGTTCGTTTTATGCTGTGGGCAATACAAGCAGATAGGCTGGCTATTTCTCGTATAAAAAAAGACAAAGAAATACCGTATATGATTGACCCGTCAGCCGGCAGCGGAACATTCCTTATTGAATATATGAAGTTTATTACGGAAAACATGAAGTATCGTTTCCGCAGTGAACTCGGCTCTACCAGAGCGGTAAAAGATAAAATCGAATCCGATTGGTTCTACCCGGATCACAGAGAAAATAAGTGGGCACAGACTTATATTTACGCATCTGAATCGAATTTTAATCTTGGTACGGCTACTAAGGTCAACATGATTCTTCATGGAGACGGCTCAACTAATATCTTTGTTAAGGATGGCCTTCTTCCGTTTTCTTATTACGAAAAAGAGACCGCTCCAAATGTTATGCACGACAGCACCTATGAGCCCTTGTATTACGATAAGGCAATTAACGGTAATTTTGACCTTATCCTTACAAACCCGCCTTTCAGTGTGGAACTTGATAACGATACAAAGAAATCCATCAAGAAAAGTTTTGTGTTTGGTGAAAAGAAAAACTCAGAAAATCTTTTCATTGAGCGTTGGTATCAGCTTTTAAGAGAAAACGGCAGGTTAGCCGCTGTACTTCCGGAAAGTGTATTTGACACCACAGAAAATAAGTATATTCGACTTTTCCTCTATAAGTTTTTCAAAATTAAGGCTGTTATTTCCTTACCTCAGCTTGCTTTTGAGCCATACACCTCGACAAAAACCAGCCTTCTGTTTGCACAGAAGAAAACTGCCAAGGAGGTGCAAGAATGGAATAAAACATGGGATGAAGCATCTAAGGAATATTCCAAACTCAAGACACGAACCGAGAACCTTATAGCTGTACATGACGGCATAAAAGAAAAAAAGAAATTACCTTCAATTAAGGACATGACTTCAGCGGAAGAAAGAACTGCACTTGTTCGTATGTTGAAAAACCATGTTACTGATAAAGATGGCTCATTATCCGCAGACGACTTGATAAACAAATACCGCTCTGAACTCGACGATTTATGCACATTGGATAAGGATACTTTTGATTCGTTCGGCCATGTCAATACATGGTGGGTATTTGGAGAAGTGGCTCAGAAATTTAATTATGACGTGTTCATGGCAGAAGTAGATAACATCGGCTATAAGCGAACAAAGCGCGGTGAAAAAGAGATGTCAAATGAGTTATTTGAGCTTGAGTATGCTCCCTCAAAACTCGATGTGGTTGCAGTTAATAAGGACTATTCAGATAAAATCGCAACTCTTTCTGACTCTATAGCATCCGAAACCGGAAAAAAGGTAAAGGAAAAGAGGGTTGATAAGATCGCCCAGATAGAACAGAAAATATCTGATTTAGAATCGCAGAAGGTTGCACTTGAAGCAGAATTAACCGAGGTTAAGGCGTTCATCTCCACATACTATGACATCAATGAGCTCAAGGATAAGTACCTTGAGCGCACGGACACTGCACTTATTTCTGAATTCCGTTCCGGACGTCTGCAAAAATACCGTAGTAATGCTGTAGCCCTTCATGAGGCAACCTATAATACCGTTCTCGATTTTATGCGAGATATTGACTGGGAGTGAGGTGGACTTATGAATATACATTCTAAAAGCCTAAAAGAAATAGTAACCCACAAGTATTTCCGCTTTGACGGTAAATATTGGCATACTCAAGACGCATATAATTATTCAAAATATGTTTTTCTAAAAGATCTTTTTCAAATAGTAAATGGCAGCGTGCAAACAGAAAATTACACTACCGGCAAAACTAATATTCCTTATATCCGCATTGGTGACATTGACTATAAATATGGCATCTCATTAGAAAACACAATATATCTGGATAATAACTCGGAAATTGCTGAAGAACGGATTCTTAAAGAAAATGATATTATATTAGCAACAATCGGAGCTACAGCTGGTAAAGTTGGCATTGCTTCATGTGCCGTAGGTGGAACTCATTCAAATAACACAGTGGTTTTACGCCCTTTAGATGTTTCCGTAAATACTCGCTATTATGAAAAGATATTTCAGACAGATTGGTTTATAAATTATCTTTTCGGTTTAGTTGCTCAAAAGGCTCAACCCAATCTTCAACCTTACGAAATAGAAAACATTAAGATACCCGTAGTTTCTGAATCGGATATGGATAAAACCTTAGCCAAAGTAGCTCCTATAGAGACGGAAATTAAACTAAGAAAAGCTTGTTTCTGTCAAAGAAAGCATAGATTCGGTGTTTCAGCGGGAGTTTGGTTTGGATATTGAAGAATACTGGAATATAGATACTAAGACTAAGGTATCTGTTGCACAGGGGATTTTATCAGAAAATAATCGTAACCTCAGATGCAGTTATCGATGGAATAAAGCCACTGAATTTCAGAATCACACATCCAAACATGTTGATTTTGCTTCACTCTTGGGAAGACACATAATTTCCACTCAAAATGGATGGTCGCCAACATGTGACGAGGATGAATCTGGATATCAAGTCTTGGGTATTGATGCTATTTCAACAAACGGGATATTATCATTTGATAATCCTAAATTCAGTTCGGCGTATAAAAAAGACTTTTCCAAATATTGTGTTCATGATGGTGATTTTTTCGTTAGTCGTGGTAACACCGTGGATCTTGTAGCCTTGGCTGCTGTAGCGCATATTGCTGATGAAGAAACACCAGATACAGTTTATCCGGATTTGATGATTAAAGTTGAGTTTGACGGTGAAATAGATAAGCAATACATGGCCTATATATTTAATTCCTTTATCGGTCGCTATTACTTTAAATACAGCACCAAAGGAAAAAATCAAACCATGGTAAAAGTCTCACTGCAGGAATTGAGTGACTTTATTGTTCCATTACCAGATATTCATACACAGCACCGTATCGTTGAAGAAATCCAAGCTGAAATTAAGAAGCAGGATGACATCAAAGCAGAAATTGCAGGTCTACGCAACCAGATAGATGATATTATAATTAGAACCATATCAGCATAAAGTGACAGACCACACTAAAGGTTTTATCCTTCGTCGTGGTCTTTCGTTTGTGCCTACGCTTGAAAAGTGTCCGTTAAAAATTTTCATTATTCAAAAAATCCCTATCTTGCCTGCCGCCGCATAGGCGAGAATTGGCACATCAAAATACATGGCTTCTACTAACGGTACGCAAAATCCTTCGTGTTCACTCATACGCAAAAATACATGCGCTGTTTTATAAAATGAAAACCGTTCAGAAAAAGAAATATGTCCCAGAAGAATCACATTTCTTGTCCCGATTTTTAGGATATGTAATCTTTTAAGACCTGCACCGACGGTTTTTTCCGGTAGTCTGCAAACGTTATAAAGTAAGCAGTCATTACCCAGATTCGATCCGCAGGATAGCCCATTCGCACCAAATCCCGCTTATTATAAACTGACATGGCAATGATACCGTCAAACCACTGCCGCATAGTCTCCATCTGCTGATATCCCCAGGCACAGCCAGACGCCAGACCTGTATCATAATCTCCCGTCATATCCGGCGGCGTGATATTATAATAGACCATAATCTTCCTGCAGCAGTAATGGGGAAGATCATCGATCAGCGCTGCCCCGATTCCCATATGCAACATCAGAATATCGTCCCTGTTTATCCGGGTCGAAAAAGGCTGGCGGGTTTTTTTGCGCTTTTTTTGTGTGATAACCTTTGGAAAATTCTTAAAAATTGAATGATTGCGAATCTTTTTGTTCAAAATCAGCAAATTTTTGTAGAATTCTGCCTGTTTGAGCAGAATATCCACAATAAAATTTAGATAAAACAGACAAAAATTAAGATCAGGGTTGCAAAATAAAAGAAAAGCGAATAGAATACTTATAAGCTATATAATATTTATTTTTAAGTAGTAAAAGAATGATTTTTGCGTTACAGTTCTTTATAATATGTTATTTTTTTCCAGACTTTCTCTATTTTCCGGGAACCGTTCAAATCACCCCAAAATCTTTCAGCCATTCAAAAGCACATACCACTGAGA
>VSNY01000113.1 GCA_009774535.1 Lachnospiraceae bacterium | reverse complement strand
CCCCCGCCCTTCCTATTTTCTATCTGTTAGCAACTCTCGCCGCCTCCTCTTTCGTCACAATCGAATGAATATTCACCAAAAGCCCAGCCACATCCACACACCCAAAAGGACCCAGCACCGGATACCCATCTGATTGATCTAATGTATACATCTGACGCCCATCCATACTTTTGCGAATCGCAAAAAAAGACTCCCCCATCCCGCGTTGGGCGTCACATCCGAAAATCTGTCCAATCACATGACACTCTGAAAACCCACTCTGCCCGGAAACAGTTCTGGACACGGCGCAATAACATCCTTCGCAGTAGTTTCCGTCCATCCGGCGCTGATGATCCATAATCCCGTAATAGGCATCCGCCCCGCCAGCGATTTGATCCAGAATATCACAGGAGCCGTCATAAAGCAGTCTGCCTGCGGCCGCCATAACATTGTCATGTTCCAGACAAGATGCACCAGAGGCAAAATCTGAGTTTTCCGGACAATGCGAGTCCAGATAGGCCCAGATGACTTCCGGGAAGTTCTCATACAAACTGCCGCGGGCCGCAGCAAGCATCTCGTAAAGCTCTGGCCTGGCAATTGCAGCTTTGAAAGAGACGGAATAGAGACGATCATCACTACCAAATTCAATCCGGTATGTCTGCATAGCTGTTTTCTGTTCTTTTTGTTTTGTCATTTGTTTGTTCATTCTGATGAACCTCCTTTGTTATGATCCATTCATCATAACATCTGCAGCGGAACCTTTTTTTGGCAGAAATATGGGAATGATTCTGCGCGGCATACAAATAGTATTATAAGCGTTTTGTTGAAATACATCAACAATAAACTATTATTTATTTCGGGAACTGTTGATAAAATTTACCGAAGCGAAAGGAAATGGTGAACAAATGATGGATGTAAAACTATATCTGGATGAGGTTGGACAACGGATGATGGAGCGCAGGAAAAAACTTGGTCTGACACAGGAGGCCCTGGCTGAACGCAGCGATCTTACAACCCAATTCGTCAGCTATGCCGAATCCGGCAAACGCGCCATGCGTCCGGAAAACCTGATGAAAATTGCGGCGGCGCTCGGAGTCAGCACGGACTATTTGCTGACAGGGGATATTATCGATAAGGATCAGCTGCTTTTGTCAGAAAAGTTAAACAAGCTGACAGCTGCGGAAGTGCGTATTATAGAAAGCATTATAGACGAATGTATCAACCTGTACCACAAAGATGTGTAGGAGCGCAAGGGAATGGTAAGTATCCTTGACTTTCGTGCAGGTCTGCGCAGATCCTGCATTGTACGAGTCAAAATGTGACAGCCGCAATTACAATAAGAAAACGTTCAAAAGGGCAAAAAAGACGCCGGAGCATGATAGTGTATCTGCCATGTCTCTCCGGCGTCTTTTCTGCCTTATGCTGCTGTGACAGACCGCTTGAGATCTTAGGTTAACCAGAAAAGAAATAAAATGGATGCCGTACAGCGCCTGGAAATCATTCTTAGGCGGTTAATATTCCTCGATTTCTACACTTCCATCTGAATAATAAATTTCGGCATAACCATGTCCGCTGCCGTCGCAGTCAGGATAATCTTCCCGCCGGATCACGGTTCTTTCTCCGGTTCCTGATCCGTCTGCATTTTCTGTCTGCGTTTCCGCAGCAGGCGCTGCGTCCTGTTCTGACAGGTAAGCTTCCAGTATTGGACCGGAAGCTTGCGGTTTCAGATCGGAAACTTGCAGATTCGGATCTGAAGCCTGCAGATCATTCGTACGCAGCAGGATAGAAAAGCCTTCCTGTCCGTCTGCCATGGATACAGGAAATGCTTCGTAACACTTGTCTGCATTGACGCGGATATAAATCCGGGACCGTTCCTTTATGATTTCCGAAGGGAGTTTTCCTGTTATCTGCGTATACGTTCCTTGTACGGTTTCTTCAGGATCGTCGATCTGCACCGCGCGTTCCATAATATCGTCATCCCAGACCACGGCCGGGGCTTCCATTACAGGCGCCTGCTTTGCCATATCCGGCAGAAACCGCTCCGCCCGTTCAATGATCAGCGTATCCGCCGCATGATCAGAAAGATCTGACAGCTGGTACGGCAGCGCCCGCGAAAACCAGGCGCTTTCAAATGCTTCTGCCAGAAACGGCAGCAGTGCGTTTCCAAAAGAATCCCGGTACATTACAAGGCTTCCGCTTCCTGCCGAACGGGTGCTGATCTTTGGGGCAAAATGATTTTCTACATCTTCACAATAGTCAAACTGCGGCGCGGGATCATAATAGATTTCTTCTTCCGGTTTTACTGCGGCCGGATACAGCATACGGTCAAGATCACCCTGAAAATCTTTCCGGACGGTATAAGTTCTGTCTGCATAGGAGGAATGTTCTTTTCCGATACCGCTTAAGATCAGATCCGCAGCCAGCGCAGCGCCCGCGTTATTCCAATGGGAATCCCGCTTATGATAAAGTACGCGTCCGTCATTTTGCAGACTTTGATACAGATCAATATAAGTAACCGCTTCGTCTTTCAGATATTTTGTAAGCCGTTCCAGGTTACTTTTGTTCGTATGCCGCGGCTGGTAATAATACGGCATATATTCCCCATATAAGGAATTTTTATTTGGGGCAGCTGCAAATGCGAATGCCGCGCCGTTTTTGCGTGCGTATGCCTGAACCATTGCCAGCGTATGTGCCACGGTAAATAACTGGCGCTCCGTCATCGGCTGCGTTCCCTGAAAATCTTCCAGCGAATCTTTGTAAAACAGCCAACCGTCTTTTCCGGTAATCACGCCCTCCTGCGCCGATACGCCGAACCCTTTGCCCAGCAGCAGGGCATATCCGGTGACCGCTTCCGAGCGAAACGCAAAATGATCTTCAAACCATGTTCCGGCATCGTGAAAAAAGGAAGGGTTCAGACTGTGTTCCGCAAACAGTTCAGGCGCAGGCGCGGGTTTCCTGTTTTCCGAAGATTCCGTGATGCCGGTCAAAAATAATCCGGCCGACGGGAGCAGGCATATTAGCAAAAACAGAACTATGTAAAAATAAAATTTGTTTTTCATGATAAACGACTCCTGACCAATTTCATAGTGAAGTAAGCTAAAATGCCAGGATCTGCTGTATCGTATGCGCAACCGGGTAGCGGGTGATTCCATAGATGCCGCGCCGCCATCCGGCAAACTGCGACTCGGGATCGTAATATTTTTCATTGATCCTGACCCATGCGTGGCGTGTATATCCATCCGCCATCCGGTCTCTCGAACCGCGTACCCGGCCGCATACGACATAAGGCTGATAGCCAGCCTCTTCCGCCAGCGCGGCAAATGCACAGGCAAAGCTGTAACAGTTCCCGGAATTGGTCGACAGCATATCGTAAGCTGTTTTCCTCTGCCACCCGGAAGCGTTTAGATCCGGATATTTGGCTGCGTAACGAAAACGTTTGTCTGTCATATACGACCAGCAAGCGGCGAGCTTTTGTCCTTTTGTCATGGACTCCTTTGTGATCGATGCGTATATTTCCATAGCTTTTAGCTTTAATTGCGTGTTGACGTTATTTTTGGCCGCCCCATTGCTGCCAAAGGTAATCCCGCGATAGGTCGTATTCTTTTTGACTTTGCCTGTTTTGGAAGCATAGTAAAGCTTTTTCCCAATGATCTGCCAGCTGCTGGCTGGTTTTCCATTTTGATCCGCACAGTAGATTTGTTTTCCGGCCGTCACAAGGCTGGTCTTTTTCGATTCTGCCAGATATCCTTTTGCATGAAACAGATAATATTCGCCGTCGATTTCTGCAAGCCCGGTGACTGGCTCGCCGTCGTCTTCTGACAAATAATACTGTTTGCCTTCGATTTTTTGCCATCCGGTCAGCATCTGGCCGCTATCTTCGGAAAAATAGCGCTTACCCAGCTCTGTTTTCTGCCATCCGGTCAGCATCCGGCCAGTTTTTGGGGCAAAGTAGTAGATGCCGTCTGTAAGCTCCTGGCATCCGGTCAGCATTTGTCCGGTTGCGGGGTCAAAATAATAAGATTCTCCGTCGATTTCCTGCCATTTTGTCAGTGCCTGGCCAGTTTTGGGTTCTATATAATACGTCTCCCCATCTGTTTTCATCCACCCGGTGATCTGCTGGCTGGTCTCTTCATAGGCAGGCGGATCTGCAGACAGGTCGGGCAGTTCGGCGCCCATAGCATCTGTTTTTATGCTGATACAGAAAGCTGCTGCTGTAAAAACGACCGCCAGACGCCTGCAAAATTTCTGATTTGTTACAGGATATTTCACTATATTTGTATTTGCCATTATTTTTATCATCCTCTTCAAAATAACCCGGATCCGCGTTTTCCATTCTGATCAGGAACTATGTGCCTGTTAAAAGCGGAAATAAATAAATGGATTATAAGTACCGCCAGCGAGGTTTAGCATGCAGATTAGCAGCAGCGCCAGGGAAGACGGCCATAATAGTTTCTGCAGTTTTTCCGCTTGTCCGATGGATCTGACTGCTGGCACTGACGCAAGGATTCCTGCCGCAAACGCTGCCAGATGTACCGGGGTGAGCAAAGAGGCTGTCAGCCGCGCAGCTGCGGGATTATACTGCAGTCCGGTACACATTTTTAGAATCCAATGCGCGCCCTGCCCCAGATGATCTGCCCGGAAAAATACAAAACCTGTCATAACCGCTACAATTACATAAAGATGTCCGGCCGCTTTTTTCCATCCCTTTTTTTCTTGTTGGAAAAAGGGGAGAAACTCTTCCAACATCAGCAGACACCCGTGAAACAGGCCCCAGAACAGAAACGTTACATTAGCGCCGTGCCAGATCCCGGTGCAGGCAAACACAAAAAACTTGTTCAGGCAAGTCCTTGCGCGTCCTTTGCGGCTGCCTCCCAGCGGGATGTACAGGTATTCACGAAACCATCCGGACAAGGAAATATGCCATCTGCGCCAGAATTCACGGATCGAAGAGGCTCCATACGGATAGCGGAAATTTTCCCGGAAATGGAAGCCAAACATATGCCCCATACCGATCGCCATATCGCTGTATCCGCTGAAATCAAAGTAGATCTGGAGCATGTAGGATGCGGCGCCAAGCCATGCGCCAGCCATGTTCACCTGTTCCATCGGCGCTGCAAACAAGGTGTCTGCGATTTCGCCCATATAGTTCGCAATCAATACTTTTTTGCCAAGTCCGGCAATAAATCTGCGTATGCCGCGCGCGGTTTCTTCTGCATCGAACCTGCGGCTGAACAGTTCCTGTTCCACGTCATGATATTTTACAATCGGGCCTGCAATCAGCTGCGGAAACAGACAGATATACAGCAGGACATATGCAAAATTCCGCTGCGGCCGCACTTGCGAGCGGTATACGTCGATCACATAGGACATTGCCTGAAAGGTAAAAAAAGAAATCCCGGCCGGAAGCGCCACCTGCGGAACCGGCAGCCCAAGGCCCGTAATACGGTTGACCAGATCTGTCAGAAACGCCGCGTATTTAAACACACACAGCAGCCCCAGGTTTACGGCGATTACCGCTGCAAGAATAATTCTGCGCCGTTTGCTGTCTGCACAGATCCATAATGCACATAGATAATGGAACAGCGAAGATGCCAGCATCAAAAATACATAAACGGGTTCCCCATATGCATAAAAGAAAAGGCTGGCCGCCAATAACAGGATATTTCTTCCTGTAATGGATGGCAGCAGCCAGTAACACAGCAGCACGGTTGGAAGAAACACACTGAGAAAAACAAGAGAACTAAAGACCATATGTTACCCTCCTGATCCAATTGATCTTGTCCGGCGATCCTGTATGATGCTGCGGCAGGACCGCCGGAGCAGTTTAAAATGCTGCGGTATAATATTTCGTATCTTTATACTTATTATAGGTGTTTTTCAGGCTGTCTCTTTTCTTTAAACAGTATTTTCCAGAAGAATCTGCAGCGTATTTATCCATATTTGTATCGAGGATATACCACTTTCCGCTGATTTTAACTTCTGTCCATGCGTGCTTTTGCAGTTTTCCGCTGAATCCGTTTGTCTGTCCGACGCCAATCCGCACAGGATACCCGGTCGCTTTTTTGGCCAGGAACGCATAAGCTGCCGCATAGTGGTAGCAGCTTCCTTTCTCATCGGCAAACATTTCCAGCGCATAATCTTTTTCCCAGCCGTCATACGCGTCAAAGCCGACTTTGCGTCCATAATCGTATTCCTTCTGCAAATAGGCAAACAGTTTCTTTAATTTCTTTTTGGCGCTGTCATTTGCTTTGACCTGCTGACTGACGATTTGCGCGGCCTGTTCCTCCAGCTTGTCGTCAGATGCAGCCGCCTTTGCGATTTGCGTAAAAGAAACTGCCATTATGCAAATGGCTAAAGCGGCAGCCATAATTTTTTTAAACTTTTTTCCGGTTTGTTTTAACATAGATTCCTCCTATTCTGCTCCCATAAAAATCTCTGCGCCCTGTTCAGGTTTATAAGTATAGACTTTAAATCCATTGTATGTAAGAATACCATCTTTTCCTGTGCCATAGCAGCTGTCATAATATTTTGACTTTTTCGGATTCCCGATGTATTTTTTCAGGTTGGAAAATGGCCGTTCATATTTGGCGGCTTTGCGCAGTTTCTGCGTCTTATTCTGGTTGAGCTTGCCGCTTGCATAAAAGCTGTAAAATTTCTCTTTGATTACGGTAATGCCTGTGACCATTTCCCCTGTTTTGTCAAAATAATATAGTTTGTCGGCAGACCAGCCGCTGACGGCTCTTCCTTTTGTATCGATATAATAGGTCTGCACCTCCTCGTCCGGCGTTTCCACACGGACAACTTTTTTCGCGGATGGCAGCAGCAGTCGGCCGTTTTTGTCAAAGACGTAATAGTCTCCGTCAATTTTACATTTTAAGACAGCGGCATTTCCGTCTTCATCAAAATAATACGTATGGCCGTCCGTTGTGATCCAGCGTTCTGTCACAGGCTGTCCATCCTCATAATACCGGAAATGCCCATTTTCTGTTATAAGCCCGGAATCACCAGCATTGTCCGCTGCGTCTGCGGCAGCTTTTGCCGGAATCACCAGGCTGTTTTCCGTTATGGACACAGGAAGCATAAGTCCGGCTCCCCATACAGCCGCGCAGACTGCGGCACATAAAATCCTTTTTTTCATGTCCCCTTTCCTCCAATTTTTTCATTTAAAATGTGATTAGGGAAACTGCCGTTGGCATGGTTTCCGCTGTCACCATAACAGTATATATCTTATTGTTTAATTTTGTCAACAATAAAAGTATTAATCTTGTGATAGTGATTGATGATGCGGTTACTGTTCGGATGATCGGTTTACGGGACTGTGAAAAATCTTTTAATGTTGACTTTTATAAACAAAAGGATATATACTGATACATATGAATGAAAAAATGGGAGGATGACAAGATGAAAACCATATACCATAAGATCAGACGAAGCATTTTGACACTGCTGTGCATGGCAGCAGTGATCGCTGCCTGCATGCCCAAATGTGCCGTTCCGGTAAAAGCTGCAAAGGTGTCTTCTGGTGAAAAAAAGAAGATTCAAAAGCTGATTGATGACAATGTGATCCATTATATCGAGGGCGCCTGCAACTATCCGGCAAAGCTGGACAAACTAACGTTTAATGACAAGATTAAGACAGACATTGCCTTTCATAATGTGGCTTATGATCGTACCGTATTCAGCCAGTACAGCAGCGACGCTGTATGGATGGAAAAATACAAACCGTATGGAGGGGTATTCCGGTATACAGATTCCGTCAAAGCAGCAGTGAAGAAAAAGGGCAGAAGCCTGTTTGGAAAATCCTTTCAAATATCTTTTGCGGTCGGAGACGGATTCTCAACTTCCAGCAACTACCCGTTGTCCCATGATAAAAAATATGTTCTTATGAACTTTACAGACTGGGGTGACTGGTATGTCAGCCATAAATATAAAAAGATTGATAAAAAAAATCAGACTTATACCGCTCAGATCAAGATTTCATCTTATTGGGGCGGCGCAGAGGATGAGGTTACGGATTATTTGTTTCGTGTAGATTTGAAGAAAGAAAACCAAGCATTTATTGTAACGAATATAGTTGTGCAGAATTAAAAGAGCAGCATAGGGAAAACAAAAAAGCAATTACCCCGATTCCATAGAGGATCGGGGTAATTGTTTTGGCTTGCTGCTTTTGCTGGCAGAGGGCAGTTAAGAAATCTTGGAGGACTTGCGAAAAATGAATATGATTACCTCGCAGAGTTTGGTCTAGCCGCGTTCTGCCGTCAAATACCAGTCCAGATGTGCAAACTGTTCCAAATAGCTTACCGCATTCTCATACTGGTTTGTCTGCAGGATCAGCTTTACCGTATGGTAGATACAGCGTTTCAGTTCACGCAGATCCAAGGTACCGGCATCCAGTTCTTTGCGGATGCTTTCGTGGTCACGCAGGTCGCCAGGCATAACCATGTCGTTTCCGGCGCGCATGCATCCGGCGGCGCTGATCTCCCCGGCGGTTGAATTCGTCGTTGTTGTCCAGTCAGTCATAATAGCTCCCGCAAAGCCCCATTCGTCTCTGGCAGCTTTTGTGCAGATATCATGGCAGGCTGCGGCATGAACGCCGTTGATCAGGTTGTAAGAGGTCATAATGGACATTGGCTGTGCATTTTTTATGGCAATTTCAAATCCCTTGAGATAAATCTCGCGCAGGGCACGTTCTGACAGTATAGAATCGGAACCCATCCGGTTATCTTCCTGGTTGTTGCAGCAGAAATGTTTGATCGTTGTTCCGCATCCGGCGATTTTCTGCACGCCCAGTGTCATGGCGGAAGCCATCATGCCAGTCAGCAGAGGGTCTTCGGAATAGTATTCAAAATTCCGTCCGCACAGAGGATTTCTGTGGATATTCATGCCAGGCGCCAGCCAGAGGGATACTTCAAATTCGTTCATTTCTCCGGCGATCATTTCTCCAAGTTCTTTCACAAGATCGACGTCCCAGGTCTGTGCCAGCAGCGTGCCGACCGGGATGGCGGTGCAGTACTGGTAATAAGAAGTCCCTTCCGGTTCTTTTGGTTCCGCAAAAAAACCATTTTCTATGCCGCTTAGGAAATCTCCGCCAGCAAGCGTGCCGTCGTCGCGGACTTCATAAGTTTCCCGGAGTCTTAAGCCTGCCGGGCCGTCAGCCAGTACGATGCTTGCGACATTCCATGGATCTGCCGCCGCCGCGGTTACGGTTTCTGCCGCGGCGCCTGGAACGGTCTGTCCTGCGGAGCCAAGGGCGTTGGAATTATTTGAATTTTTATTTGAATTCTTATTTGCGTCATCTGCGTTCTGGTCTTTGGCAGGGTCTCCGGTTGCCAGGGCGATCAGCTGGTCCAGGGAAAGGGAGTTAACGATCTCGCCTGCTTTTCCCGGATAGGAGTCTGCCGGGGAGGAATATTGGATCGTTTTTGTCTGGATCTGCGCGGCTTTCAGCGCAAGATTCGGCAGCTGTTCCCGTGCGGCGGTTTCGTTCCAGGCACGTTCTTTTTCTTCCATTTTCGCACTGTCTGGCAGCAGTTCCTGCAGCGGCTCTTTTTGCGGGCAGATGTGTTCGCACTGCACCAGCTTTGCGGTCTCATCCAGCGTAAGCGTCCCGATGAGTCTGGCGTCATTCAGGGAACTGCCCATCCAGATGCCGTAAGTACCGCCTTCAAGAATCCAGGAAGCGCAAGCCTCGCAATAGGAAGCAAGCTGTTCCAGCGCAAAAGAAATCGTCAGTTTTTGAGAACTGCCAGGGGCCAGCAGGTCAGTTTTAGCAAAAGCAGCCAGTCTGCGGTATTCTTTTGGCAGTTTACCTTGCGGACAGGAGACATAGATCTGCACCACTTCACGGCCAGAGTAGACGCTGCCGCTGTTCGTTACTTTTGCTTCGACTGCTATGCCGATGGCTTTATCTGCTGCATTTGTTTGTCCGCCGCAAAGATCCAGTGTCCGGATGCTGCCCGCTTGAATAGAAAAATCCGTATAAGACATACCATAGCCAAAGCAGTAACGCACAGGGAGATCAAACGTATCAAAATAACGGTAGCCAACATAAATGCCTTCTTTGTATTCTTCTTTATATACATTTCCGCTTTTAAAACTGAACGAGGATGCGTTGGGATAATCATCATAATGCAAAGCCCATGTATCCGTAAGCTTTCCGCAAGGGGTTACTTCCCCGGAAAGAATATCTGCAAGCGCATTTCCGCCCTCCTGTCCGGCCTGCATAAACTGGATGACTGACCGGATCTTTGGAAACGCATCCAGAAAGCCCAGGTCGATCAATCCGCCTGTATTAATGACAAGGATCACTTTTTCATAAGCGCGGCAGATCTGGGCAAGCAGGGATTTTTCTTCTTCCGTAATATAATAATCTCCCTCCACGTCCTGGCGGTCTTTGTTTTCCCCGGCAATACGGGCCAGCACAAAAATGGCGGTATCAGCGCCGTCCGCACAGGCGGCGGCTTCATCAAGGGGCGCTCCGCATGGGATCAGAAATGGTGTGGCCGAATAGCCGTTAAAAAATACGCCGTCACACTCTTCTTTCGTTTTGCGCAGCACTTCCTGTTTCCAATCCAGCCGGGCTTTGTCGTAGCAGTCCTGGTAATCCATTAACCAGGCCGCGCTTGGCGCTGTAACTGAAAAACCGTTGTTTAACAGCCCTTCATAAATTGTAACGGTAGCCCGGTTGTTCACATCCCCCGAACCAGTGCCGCCCTTAACGGTCTTTGCCGCGCCTGCGCCATACAAGCCGATGCTGTTTCCTTTCGGCAGCGGCAGCAGGTGATCATCATTTTTCAAAAGCACAAATCCTTCCGATGCAGCCCTGCGCGTCAGGACTCCGTTAACCATCTCCCTTTCAGTGACTGCTTGGGATGTTGTGCCGACATATCCTCGTTTTCTTAACTTCATAATACCTCTCCTGTTCTTTGTGAAAATTGTTCTTTTATGACGTGTTTTTTCGGAGCATGCAATAAACAATTCCGCAATACGCATGCTCCCACTTTGCGGAGAACTTATGCCAAATGCAACTGCTGCCGTTTTCAGTTCTTATGTGCCTGTGATGCATTTGAAATAAGCTCTCCGCAAACTGTTATAGATCTTATGAAAAACATTTTCATGCTGGCTGCAGCGTATAAAAGCATCTGCATCCTATGAAAAACATTTTCATGCTGGCTGCAGCGTATAAAAGCATCTGCATCCATGAATCAGTTCACTGCATCTGGCCAGATGCATTCTGTATACTGTCGCGGGGGATCAGCCTCGTTGACATACACATTTTCAGCCGTGCAAGATCCGGGTTCTGGATACGGTCCATCAGCCGCTGCACAGCAGTCGCCCCCAGCTCATGCTTACGCACTTTCATCGTAGACAGCGGCGGACTCATCATATCACACAATGGCATATCGTCAAAACCAATGACAGAAATATCTTCCGGGATCTGATAGCCGTGCTTTTGAAAAGCCTTCATAGCAGCGGCGGCGATAATATCATTATCCGCAAAATAAGCGTTCGCAAGCCGCGGTTTTTGCGACAAAATCCGGCACATATCCTCATACCCTTCGGCAGAAGTCGGACAGATCCGGTGTACAATTGCCTGCGAAGAACTAATGCCGTTCGCCCGCAGCGCCTTATAATATCCATCCGCCCGTTCAGAAAAATTACTAATGTCAATCGCGGAATGCAGGTAGCCGACCGATGGATGACCACAGTGGAGCAGATGGCTGGTTGCGTTAAACGCGCCTTGTATATTGTTGATGACAACACAATCATAGTCCAGGTCATCATAATAGCAGTCCAGGACGACAATCGGGATAGAAAAGCCCTCAAAATAACGGAAGTCTTCCTCTGTCATTTCTGTCGCAAGCAGCAGAATTCCGACACAGTCGATTTCTTTGAGCGTTGTGATCTGGGCGTCGGTATCCTGGTTTTCATAAAAATAGGAAACGCGGAGCGCATGGTTTTGTACGCTGCATTCCTGTGAGATGCCTTCGGTCAGCTGGGCAAAAAAGGAGGTATTTGCGGCAATTTTCCCATGTTTGCGGTAGTTTACAAGATGGATAATACCAAGGGAAGGGGTTGCGGCGGTTGACTTTTTGGCAGAATATCCGTATTTTATGGCAGCCTGAACGACCATTTCTTTGGTGGCTTCGCTGATGCCGGGTTTATTGTTGAATACCATGGATATCGTGGCTGGCGATACCTGGATGATATTTGCTAGTTCTTTTGCTGATATGCCCATTTTATTCACTCCCTAAATTTTAATATAAATTTTAGTTTAAATGGAAGAATTTGTCAACCGGGGGACGGGATGCGGGGAGCGGACGACACTGTGGGCTGCGGGTTTGGAGGTGGCCGGGAGAAACACCCTGGAAGGACTGGGGCACCTCCCATCCCGCAGCCCACAGTGCCTGGTTGTGGCAGGCGCTACAAGATCAGA
>VSNY01000112.1 GCA_009774535.1 Lachnospiraceae bacterium | reverse complement strand
CATTAAGATCAATATCCCGCAAATGAAGCTGGAACTGGATGTAACTGAAGAAGAGCTGGCAGCAAGAAAAGCAGACTGGAAGCCAAGGGAGCCGAAGGTAACAAGCGGATATCTGGCAAGATATGCTTCGATGGTAACGAGCGGCAACCGGGGCGCAGTGCTGCAGATGCCTGAAAAATAGGCGAAAGCCGGCATAAGATTCCGGAGGAAGAAAAGGAGGCAGAAAACCATGCAGTTAACAGGGGCGCAGATCTTAATCGAGTGCCTGAAAGAACAGGGTGTGGACACCGTGTTCGGTTATCCGGGCGGAGCGATCCTGAATGTATACGATGAATTATATCTACACAGAGATGAAATCAGACATATTTTAACTTCCCATGAACAAGGGGCGTCCCATGCCGCGGACGGCTATGCGCGCAGCACGGGAAAGGTTGGTGTGTGCCTGGCGACCAGCGGCCCGGGCGCGACCAATCTGGTGACTGGCATTGCGACCGCGTATATGGATTCCATTCCGCTCGTAGCGATCACCTGTAACGTGAACGTTCCGCTGCTTGGAAAAGACAGCTTTCAGGAAATTGACATAGCGGGAATCACAACACCGATCACCAAGCATAATTTTATTGTAAAGGACGTCGCAGATCTGGCAAAAATCCTGCGCCGTGCTTTTACGATCGCCAGAAAAGGCAGGCCTGGCCCGGTGCTTGTGGATATTCCGAAAGATGTCACGGCAAATAAGACGGAGTATGTAAAAGAGCCGCTGCAAATGCCGGAACGTGTGACGGGCAGACTCAGGCAGGAAGATCTGGATCAGGCGGTTCAAATGATTCAAAACGCCAAAAAACCGTACATATTTGTAGGCGGCGGCGTGATTTTATCCGAAGCGTCTGAGGAACTGCGCGAATTTGTGCAAAAAGTCCAGGCTCCGGTTTGCGATTCCCTGATGGGAAAAGGCGCGTTTGACGGAACAGATCCGAATTATACCGGCATGCTTGGTATGCATGGCACTAAAACATCCAATTACGGCGTAAGCGAATGCGATCTGCTGCTGGCCATCGGTGTGCGTTTCAGCGACCGTGTGACTGGTAATGCGGAAAAGTTTGCGAAACAGGCATCGATCATCCAGTTTGACGTAGACCCTGCGGAGATTAATAAAAATATCCTCGTCACATCCAGCGTGATCGGTGATTTAAAAGAATCGCTGTCCAGGATCAACGCACAGTTAGAACAGCAGAACCATGACGAATGGCTGGCGCATATCCAGGATTTAAAGAACGACTATCCGCTGTCTTATCATCCAGATGAGCTGTCCGGACCGTATATGATCGAGAAAATCTACGAAAAGACAAAGGGCGAAGCCATTATCGTAACCGAGGTCGGGCAGCACCAGATGTGGGCGGCACAGTTTTATAAATATGCAAAACCAAGGCATTTTTTGACTTCCGGCGGCCTTGGAACGATGGGCTATGGCCTCGGCGCAGCCATTGGGGCGCAGGTGGCCAATCCGGACCGGATCGTAGTTAATATCGCAGGCGACGGATGTTTTCGTATGAATATGAATGAAATCGCGACTGCGGTACGCCAGAAGCTGCCTCTCATACAGGTCGTGTTTAACAACCATGTACTTGGTATGGTGCGCCAGTGGCAGGATTTGTTTTACGAAGAACGCTATTCTGCTACGGTGCTGCGCGATCAGGCAGATTTTGTCAAACTGGCCGAAGCGATGGGTGCAATGGGCATCCGCGCTACGACCAGAGCGGAATTTGACGCGGCATTTGAACAGGCGCTGGCAGCGGACGGCCCGGTCGTGCTGGACTGCGCGATTGACAGCGATGACAAAGTATGGCCGATGGTAGCGCCGGGCGCGCCGATTAGCGAAGCGTTTTCTGAAGAAGATCTGAAAAAATAAGGAGGAAACTATGAGCAGAGTATATAATTTTTCCGCAGGTCCGGCAGTGCTGCCGGAAGAAGTCCTGCGGGAAGCAGCTGAGGAAATGATGGATTACAAGGGTAGCGGCATGTCTGTAATGGAAATGTCCCACCGTTCCAAAGTTTACGATACCATTATCAAAGAAGCAGAACAGGATATCCGTGACCTGATGCACATTCCGGATCATTATAAAGTACTGTTTTTACAGGGCGGCGCATCCCAGCAGTTTGCCATGATCCCGATGAACCTGATGAAAAACAAAAAAGCCGGCTATATCATTACCGGACAGTGGGCAAAAAAAGCATACCAGGAAGCGCAGATCTATGGAGAGGCCGTAAAGCTGGCGTCTTCTGAAGACCAGACCTTTTCTTATATTCCGGACTGCTCCGATTTGGATCTTCCGGACGACTTAGACTATGTCTATATTTGTGAAAATAACACGATTTACGGGACAAAATACAAAGAACTGCCGAATACAAAGGGCCATCTGCTCGTTGCCGACGTATCGTCCTGCTTTTTGTCAGAACCTGTGGATGTAAGCAAATACGGCGTGATTTTCGGCGGTGTGCAGAAAAACGTCGGCCCGGCGGGCGTTGTGATCGCTATTATCCGCGAAGACCTGATCAGCGACGATGTGCTGCCAGGCACGCCTACCATGTTAAAATATAAGACCCATGCAGATGCAGATTCCCTTTACAATACACCGCCTTGCTATGGCATCTATATTTGCGGCAAAGTATTCAAATGGCTGAAAAACATGGGCGGCCTGGAAGAAATTAAAAAACGCAACGAAGAAAAGGCAAAGATCTTATACGATTTCCTGGACCAGAGCAAGATGTTCCAAGGCACCGTAGCGCCAAAAGACCGTTCGCTGATGAACGTGCCGTTTGTCACAGGCGACAAGGATCTGGATGCCAAATTCGTAGCGGAAGCGTCAAAGGCGGGATTCGTCAATTTAAAAGGACACCGGAGCGTCGGCGGCATGCGTGCTTCCATTTACAACGCGATGCCAAAGGAAGGCGTAGAAAAGCTGGTGGCATTTATGAAAGAATTTGAAGAGGCAAATGAACCGTTTGGTGATCTGAACGGTTAAGAATCAATAGATCAGTGAGGAGTTAAAATGTTTAATTATGTATGCTTGAATCCGATCGCGCAGATTGGGTTGGATGTGTTGGAAGAGGGCTATCAAAAAGTAGAAGATCTTAAAGACGCTCAGGCAGCGCTTGTGCGCTCTGCTTCCATGCATGAAATGGAACTGCCGGAAAACCTGGAAGTCGTTGCACGCGCAGGCGCAGGCGTGAACAATATTCCACTGGACAAATGCGCGCAGCAGGGCATTGTTGTATTCAATACGCCGGGCGCCAACGCCAACGGCGTAAAGGAACTTGTATTTGCGGGCATGCTGTTTGCCAGCCGCGATATCAACGGCGGCATCAATTGGGTCGCATCCGAACAGGATAATCCGGAACTTGCAAAACTGACGGAAAAACAGAAAAAAGAGTTCGCCGGATATGAAATTGCCGGCAAAAAACTGGGCGTGATCGGCCTTGGCGCCATTGGTATCCGCGTTGCGAATGCTGCAACGCATCTGGATATGGAAGTATACGGATATGATCCATATATCTCCGTCAACGCCGCATGGAACCTGTCGCGCAATGTCAAGCATGTGCGCAATGTGGAAGATATTTACCGCGAATGCGACTATATCTCCATACATGTACCGCTGTTAGACGCTACCAGGAAGATGATCAACGCAGAAGCGCTTGCGATGATGAAGCCGACCGCAGTGCTGCTAAACTTTGCCAGAGACCTGCTGGTAGACGAAGAAGCCGTTGTAGCGGCGCTTGCCGAAGGAAAGCTGAAAAGATATATTTCCGATTTTCCGAACAATACGACCGCAGGCAAAAAAGGCTGCATCGTAACACCGCATCTGGGAGCTTCCACCGAAGAATCCGAAGACAACTGCGCGGTTATGGCAGCACAGGAAATCCGCAACTACTTAGAAAACGGCAATATCCGCAACTCCGTCAATTTTCCGAACTGCGATATGGGCGAATGCACGACGCAGGGCCGTGTAGCTGTGCTGCATAAAAACAGCAAAGGTGTCATCGGGAAGTTTACGTCGATCTTTGGGGAGTGCGATATTAATATTGCAAATATGACAAACAAATCCAAAGGGGATTACGCATATTCGATGTTTGATCTGGATACGCCGATGACAGAGGAGGCAGTTTCCAAGATGAAAGCGATGAGCGGCGTGCTGAAAGTGCGTATTGTAAAATAAAGAAAACAGCCGGAAGCGGGCAGAGCTTCCGGCTGTTTTAGATACATAAGTAGTTTGTGAAAATAGGGAGGAAACAAAAGTGTGTACAAAATCCGAATTACAGACGATATTAGACAAAGTAAAAAATGCGTCTGTACAGCTTTACGGAGAACGGTTGAATAGAATCATTCTTTACGGTTCATACGCCCGCGGGGATCATACAGATGAATCTGATATAGATCTTATGATTGTATTGAATTGTGAACCTGAGGAGATAAAAAAACTACGTAAAACAACAATAGAGATGACAAGTAATATATCTCTTGAACAGGAAGTTTTGCTGTCTGTTTTGTTGAGGGATAAAAAACACTTTGAGGATAATCTTGATTTTTTTCCATTATATAAAAATATTATAAAAGAAGGAGTGATGATTTATGGATGAAAGGAAAAGGGATTTATGTAATTACCGTTTAGAAAAGGCAGAAAAATGCTTGGCATCTGCAAAAGCACTGGTTCAATTAGAAGATTATTGCAGTGCAGCAAATCGATCCTATTATTCTATATTTCATTGCATTCGAGGATTATTGGCATTGGAAGGAGTAGATTTTTCAAAACATGCAGGTGTAATTGCATATTTTCAGAAAAACTATGTAAAATCCGAAATATTTGAAAAAAAGTACTCTAAAATAGTAGTAGAGGCTTTTGAAATTAGAAGTGAATCAGACTATGATGATTATTACATAATATCAAAAGAGGAAGCAGAAGAACAGATACGAAATGCACAATTTTTCTTGAATGGAATTATAAAATATGTGCGTGAAGTTCTTTTGTCTGAATAAGAAAATATTTTATAAACGGAAATCCAGGTATTGTAAAACCTGCGGTCACCCGACTCCTTTATTAAATCTGTTGCAAAATCTTTATTTATATCAATCCATGTCAAAAAAACTTGTAACAGTTCAGATACCCCATGGAACTGTTACAAAAACTTCTCCTTTATTTAAGGATTATTTCACATTTACTGTCTTATACTCACATCATAACAAATAACCCCATCCGAATAAGAAAGGAGCAAGTAAATGTACCTGCAGATTTTGAAAAAGGATTTAAAGCGAAAAAAAACAATGAATCTGATCTTATTTACCTTCATTATTCTTGCAGCCACGTTTATCGCAGGCAGCGTCAATAATATGGTGTCCGTTATGACCGCGCTGGATACATTTTTTGAAAAAGCACAGGTCCCGGATCGTATGGTCTGTTTTGGAAACGGCGACGAAGCTGGGCAGTTTCAGGAATATGCCAGAAAAGAACAGATCTCTGTCCGGCAGCAGGAAGTGCTGCAGATTGATCCCAAAGACGTAGAAAAAGGAAACGGCAAATTGGAGTATAACAATACGGTAGTACTTTCAAGGCTTGGCAATTCCATTCGTATTTTTGATAAAAATGACCAGGAGGTCAGCAAAATCAAAGACGGCCAGATTTATTTATCTGTCAAGGTTATGCAGAAGGAAGGACTCAGCGAACAAGATACGGTCAAAGTAACGATCGGCGGAAAAACCAGGCAGTTTACCATAGCAGGAAGTGTGAAAGACGCGCTCTTTGCGTCGGAAATGGCCGGGATGACCAGACTCTTTGTAAGTGATGCAGATTATGCGGATTTGAATAAAGATTCTTTGGGGCATCTGTATATCACTTGCATATATACAAAAGACAATAGTTTTGCAAAGAAATTTAACCAGCTTGGATACAATGTGCTGATGGATATCAGCGTAGAAGAAATTCGGATGCTGTATATCCTGGATATGGTCATCGCAGCGGTGATGCTTGTTGTCAGTGTATGCCTGATCCTGATCTCTATGGTGATTCTGCGCTTTACCATCCAATTTACGATGAGTGAGGAATTCCGGGAAATTGGTGTAATGAAAGCGATTGGCATCGCAGACCGCAAAATCCGCGGACTGTATATTGTAAAATACTTTGCGATTTCCGCTGTCGGAGGTGTTTTCGGGCTGGCATTCAGTCTCCCGTTTGGTAAGCTGATGCTTAGAAATCTGACGGATACGATTATGTTTGGGGCAGACGGAAATATCATCTGGAATGTCTTTTGTACGATTCTGGTTGTTGCAGTAGTTATTTCATTCAGTTATTCGTGTACACGCAAAATCAAACGGTTTTCTCCGATTGACGCGATACGCAATGGAGAAAACGGTGAGCGTTATGTCAGAAAGAGCGTGCTGTCGCTGCACAATTCCAGGCTCCCAGCTGTGTTCTTTCTGGCTTTGAATGATATTTTAAGCGGCATCCGCCGGTATGCAGCGCTGATTTTGATTTTTACAATCGGGATTTTATTAGTGATTATTCCGGTTAATACGATTCATACGCTGCAGTCGGATCATCTGATTGCGTGGTTTAGTATGGCTCCTTGTGACCAAGTGATTAGCAAAGAGGAGATTTTTAATACAGACAGCAATAACCGCAGAAAAATTGGAGAAAATTTAAACACGATAAAAGAAAAAATATCGCAAAAGGACATCGATGTACAGGTGTTTGAAGAAGTGTTGTTCCGCATGAATATTTCTTATCAGGAAAAACAGGAAACATCGCTTGCCTTTCAGGGAATGGGTGATGTGACAGCGGATCAGTATTCCTATCTGGAGGGCAGCGCGCCATGCAATCCAGGGGAAGTTGGGATTTCCCATTTGATTGCGGACCGTCTGGGCGCGCAGATTGGTGATACAGTTACCATTAAAAACGGAGATACCGATGGCACGTTCCTTGTTACGGCGATTTTCCAGACCATGAATAATTTGGGGGAGGGAATCCGGTTTTATGAAAACGAACAGCTGGATTACCAGTATGTCTTCGGCAGCTTCGGTATCCAGCTGCGCTATACGGACGCGCCGGACAGCCGGGAACTTGAGCGCAGAAAAGGGATGCTGGAAGACTTATTTACAGATTACGAGGTGTATACCGCCGGAGAATATATCAATGAAATGATCGGGGATATCAGCGGACAGCTGCATGGAATGAAATATCTGATCCTGGCAGTCGTACTTTGTATCAATATGCTTGTAACCGTGCTGATGGTTAAGAGTTACCTTACCAAAGAAAAGGGAGAGATTGCGATGTTAAAAGCCATCGGATTTCCGAACAAATCCCTGGCCGTATGGCAGACGCTGCGAATTGGGATCGTACTGTTTCTTTCGACAGTGATCGGCGCGGCGCTTTCCACACCGCTTTCTCAGGTTTTCGTTGGGCCGATTTTCCGGATGATGGGCGCGCAAAGCATTGCGTTTCAGGTAAAACCACTGGAAGTATATGTGCTGTATCCGCTGCTTGTATTTGCGGTAACCGTGACCAGCGGCATGCTTGCAGCCATGCAGATTCGCAAAATCGCAGCATCGGAAGCATCCAATGTGGAATAGGCTGTAATCGTTCAGGCAGGTCATCCGTAAGAAGATCCGTCTTGCTTAATTGTAAAAAAACAGATAAAATAGAGAAGGAGACAGAAAAATGAAAGCTATTTTGGAAGTAAAAAATCTATGTAAAACATATATTATTAATAAACGCCAAAATCATGTACTTAGAAATGTAAATCTGACCGTTCATGAAGGAGAACTGACGGCTGTTATGGGGCCGTCAGGTTCCGGAAAATCCACGCTGCTGTATACAGTGTCTGGTATGGATACAATTACAGCCGGAGAAGTACACTTTTGCGGCAGAAATCTGTCACAGATGTCAGCAAAGGAGCTGGCAGACCTGCGGCTGGATGAGATGGGATTTATTTTCCAGCAGATGTATATGTTAAAAAATCTGACCGTATTGGATAATATTATTCTTCCTGCCTGCCAGTCAGGAAAAAACCGCGCCTGCAGGAAACAGCAGATCCAAAACGGGCAGAGTCTGATGCGCAGACTGGGCATTATGGATATCGCGGATCATGAAATCAATGAAGTTTCCGGCGGCCAGCTCCAGCGGGCTTGTATCTGCCGCAGCATGGTAAACCATCCGAAAATGATCTTTGCGGACGAACCGACCGGGGCGCTCAACCGCTCGTCTTCCGAAGAAGTCATGGACGAACTGGCCAAAATCAACGCGGACGGCACGACCATTATGCTCGTTACGCATGACGCCAAAGTGGCGGCAAAATGCTCCCGGGTACTTTATATTGTAGACGGAAATATTCAGGGAGAGTATCAGCTTGGGCAGTATACGAAGACATCCAATCTGCGGGAACGGGAGAGAAAGCTGAATCACTGGCTGATGGAAATGGGATGGTAGGCGCTTTGACAGGAGTAAGGAGTTAAGATGGATATCTTGATCATTGAAGATCAAAAAGAGCTTGCACAGCTGCTGCGTACCTTTTTGCAGGCGGAACACTATACGGTTATAACGGCAGGCAGCGGGGAAGAGGCAATGGAATTGTATGAGCGGCGCCATCCAAGACTTGTGATTTTGGACATCATGCTTCCGGGAATGGATGGTTTTACGGTCTGTAAAAAAATTCGTGACACCGCTGGTACGCCGATCCTGATCGTGAGTGCGAAAAACGGGAAAGAAGACCAGCTGAACGGTTTGCTGCTCGGCGCGGATGATTATATCGAAAAACCGTATGATATTGATATTATGCTGGCTAAGATCCGGAATATTTTTAAACACAGATATGCGCAGGATGAGCTGACAGACGGTAATCTGTGTTTGAACAGAATGACAAGAATGGCATTTAAAGACGGAAACCCGCTGGAGCTTACGGCAAAAGAATTTGATTTACTGCAGCTGCTGATAGAACAAAAAGGGAAAGCGCTGCGCAAAGAATACCTGTTCGGACAGATCTGGGGGATGGACAGTTTTTCGGAGATGCAGACGCTGACGGTGCATATCAAATGGCTGCGGCAGAAAATAGAGGAAGATCCGAAAAAACCGGAGCGGATTCTGACGGTCTGGGGGATTGGGTACAGGTTTGTGTAAATGACTGGATAGGAAATCCCGATCAGATCAGAAAGGATGGGTCACGATGAAAAGTTTTAATCGGTTAATTGCAGCTGTCTGTCTTCTGACGGGTATGATTTTTATTGGAGCAAATCTTTTTCTTCGCGCAGGGGGTCAAAACAGCAGCGGACGTATGTACCGTGTGGAGATTGCCAGGCTTGCGGGTGAAATCAGCCGCAAAGGCTATGAAGCCGCCGGCTTGTCCGGCTGCCAGCATGTGCATAACATCGAACGCTTGGAACTTACTGGCAGTTTCGCACAAGCAGCCGCAAAAGGCAATACTGGCAGCTTAGTAGAAACGCTGCAGGCATTTTTTGAGAGTCCGAATTATGATTATAGTATCCGTCTGATCGACCATACGCTTTACCGGTTTGACTATGTACCACAGACAACGGCGGACCATCAGTCTTTGGCAGTCGTTGTCAACCTGTCGCTGGGGGCTGTCAGTCTGCTGCTGGCCGGTGTTTTACTGTATATTCGATGCAAAATTATAAAACCATTTGAACATTTCAAAGAAGTTCCGTCAGAACTGGCCAAAGGCAGGCTGGCAATCCCGATGCCGCAGCAGAGAAACCGTTATTTCGGCAGATTTGTGTGGGGAATTGACCTGCTGCGCGAGTCGATCGAACAGCAGAAAAAACGGGAGCTGCAGCTGCAGCGTACGCAGAAGACAATGGTGCTGTCCATTTCCCATGATATTAAAACGCCGCTTTCTGCGATTAAGTTATATGCAAAAGTAATTTCCAGGCATATGTACGAAGATACCGCGCAATTGGAAGAAATTGCATATCATGTGAATGAAAAGGCGGACGAGATCGGTGAATTTGTTAATCAGATGATCAAAGCTTCCGGCGAGGATTTTCTGCATCTGGAAGTGGCGGAAGATTCGTTTTACTTGTCACAGCTGGTAGAAAAGACGGCAGGCTATTACAAAGATAAGCTTAGGCTGCTGCATACGCAGTTTTTGCTGGAAACGATTCCGGACTGCATGCTGCAGGGGGATTTTGACCGAAGCGCAGAGGTGCTGCACAATCTGATGGAGAACGCGGTGAAATACGGAGACGGAAAAACAATCGCGCTGTCTTGTTCCGAAGAAGAAGGTTATGTGCTGGTGACGGTAAAAAACAGCGGCAATACGCTTCCGGAAACAGAGCTGGTGCATATTTTTGACAGTTTCTGGAGGGGTTCTAATGCCGGAACCAGCGCAGGCAGCGGGCTGGGACTGTATATCTGCAGACAGCTGATGCAGCAGATGGGCGGGGATTTGTTTGCGCAGACACTGCAGGGACAGATGTGTGTGACGGCGGTATTTCGGACATGATGTGACTAAATTTTCGCAGAACCTTGACCCGCTCACTTTGGTTGAGTATAATAGATCTAGTATTATTGGTCTGATTCAACAAAGTGAGGAGATAGTTTATGGGAAAAAGCAAACGCGATCACAAGATTCTCGGAAAAAACAGTCAGGAAGCTCAGCTGCGCAAACTGGTGAAACAGTCATTTGTAGCCGTAGGCATCGGTATATTTCTGATGCTCGGATTTTCTGTTTTCAATTTGGTGTTATCCAATATGCAGACTGTACAGTTGAATGCGGCGCTTTCGCTTGATCAGTACCGGGTCGGTTCTAAGACGCTTACATACGAAGTGCGCTCTTATGCCGTGACCGGAGAACAAAAGTACGCAGACGCTTACAGGAAAGAGCTTAATGAGGATAAACGCCGGGAAAAAGCGCGCGAAGCGCTGGAATCGTGCGGTTTGACCAAACAGGAATGGGCAAGCCTGGATGAGATCGCAAGCCTGTCGGAAAACCTGGTTCCGCTGGAAGAAAATGCGATCGCAGCGGCAGCCGCGGGGGACCTGGAAGAAGCGCAAAGACAGGTATTCAGCATGGAATACGGCGATGCGGTCGATCTGATTAATTCCCGGACAGATGAGACGATCCAGACGATCAATGACCGCAAAGAAAATCAGCAGAAGGTGTTAAAGGTGATTCAGATTTTGCTCGCGGTTCTGCTGCTGCTGTCTTTTGCATATATTATCTGGCATATTGTTCTGATGATCAGGTTCGCGACTGCGGAATTGTTAGAACCGATCAAAAAAGTATCTGATCAGATGGCAGCGCTTGCAGACGGCGATTTTAGTGAACCGCTGGATTTAAAAGAAGATGATAGTGAAGTTGGCAGCATGGTTACGGCGATCGCGTTTATGAAGCATAATCTGCAGAATATGATTCACGAAATATCACAAGCGCTGGAACAGATGGGCAACGGCAATTACCATATAGAGCTGGAACAGGAGTATGTTGGTGAATTTATCAAAATTAGGGAATCTTTGACGATCATCATCAGTAAAATGCGTGAAACGCTGGCAACGCTTAAGGAAGTGTCCGTGCAGATTGACAGCGGTTCTGAACAGCTTGCGTTTGCGGCGGAAGACTTGGCAGAAGGCAGTACCGACCAGGCTGGCCAGGTGACCGAACTGGTTCACGTATTTGAAAGAATGACAAACAGTATGGAAAATAATGTGCAAAAAGCGCAGGAATCTGTAAATATCGCATCCGAGGCGGGCGTTACATTGTCCAAAGGCTATAAGAAAATGCAGGAATTAAAGTTGGCCATCGGAGAAATCAGCAAGTGTTCCGAGCAGATCGGTACGATTATTGGCGCCATTGAAGATCTTGCATCGCAGACCAATCTGCTGTCGCTGAATGCAGCGATTGAGGCTGCAAGGGCCGGAGAAGCGGGCAAGGGATTTGCGGTTGTGGCAGAACAGGTAAAGAGCCTGGCGGAAGAATCTGCAAAAGCAGCCGGAAAGACGACGAAGCTGATTGAGACAGCGATCGCGGCAGTGGACAGCGGCATTGCGATTGCGGACGAGACGGCGGAAAATATGGATCAGGTTATGGTTGGCGCAAGAGCGGCGACGGAGACAATGAGCCAGATTGCGGTTATGCTGCAGGGCGATGTAGAGCATATGCACAGTGTTCGCGCTAATTTGCGTCAGGTATCTGCGGTTGTAGATAATAATTCGGCGACTTCTCAGGAGACGGCAGCAGTTAGTGAAGAACAAAAGGCACAGGTAGAATCTATGGTTGAACTTATGGAAAAATTCCAGATCTGATAGCTGGTGAAAAGACTGGCAGACAGTGCTGCATCTTAACTGTCTGCCAGTTTTTTATGCGCTGCATGGTATAGACAAAATTTGTATGCTGTCGACAGAGATTCGTGTTACAATAAAATACTCAAACTTCGCATTTGAATAAGCGCAGATGCACCTTGAAAATTCAATAAAAACTGGCAATAAAATAGCATGAAA
>VSNY01000111.1 GCA_009774535.1 Lachnospiraceae bacterium | reverse complement strand
TCTTATAAGTGTAAGCCGGATGTTCCGGGATGAACTTCATATGGAAAATATGAAGAAAGTTTTATATGAAAATGAAAAAGGAGGATAACCACAAAAAACTACATAAGAAAGAGTACTATTAAGCAGAGGGAGAATCTGCTGTTTTTTTGATTCTATGATACAGAAAATATAGAAAAATATATTTTGTTGTACGATTTACTCAAAAGGCATCCTTCTTTTTATCCTTATTATTTAAAAAGCCATAATTGAATAAATATAAATACTAAAAGCGAAATCTCTGAAGCATTCCGCCAAGGCTTGCGTTCAGTAAGGGTACATGGTATAATGGAAAAGTATCAAAAATAAAAAGAAAAGAGCGGACAGGATGAAAAGAAAAATTACAATGGCATCCCTCCTGCTGCTGGTAATCTTTTTTTGCAGCGCCTGCGGTATGGCACAGGCTGATCGTCTGACGACAGAAGAAAGCGGACAGCCATCTGCGGCGGCAAATGCCGCGAATCAGCCAGAGCAGGGAGAGGAGCAGAGTACAGCGGATTTACCAAAGATGAAAAAAGACGGAACATTCCAAATGATTCTAAAGCATGATATCCAAAATTACCAGATTACTTTTATGGATATCACAACCGGGGAACAGGTCTGTTATGAATATACCGACGGCACGGAGTTTTTTGACAAGTATGGCAATTATACGCTCCGGGAAGATTTTAGTGAAGGAAAGCTGGCGGTGATTGAGCGGCTGAACAGCAACGATACGCTGGGGGCGATTGCTTTTACAGACCAGACATGGGATTATGAGGACGTTAGTAATTATGTGATCACGGCAGAGAAAAGCCGGATGGATATCGCGGATACGGCATATCAGTTTGCGGAAAATGCCAAGGCTTTTTCCGAAGGAGAAGAAAAGGAACTGTATACGATAGGGGAGAATGATATTTTAAATGTCTATGGAATTGACCGCACGATCTATGCGGTTGTGGTGACGACCGGGCATGGTACGCTGGCGCTTACGAATACAGAACTGTTTGAAGGCGGCTGGGTGAACCTTGGTACGAAGGTTTATGCCAAAATTACCAAAGATCTGACATTGGAGCTGCCGGAAGGGGTTTATGATTTTTCTGTGGCGAATGATGGTTATGGGGACTCCGGAGAAGTGCGCATCCGGCGCGACCTGGTCACGACGATTGATTTAAATGACTATAAGGGAGAGGGGCCGAAAATGTGCAAGGTTACGTTTGATGTAGGCGTAGCCGGGGCGATCCTTACGGTGAATGGGAAGGAAGTAAACCATAAAAAACCGCTGGAACTGCGTTATGGCGTGTATAAGCTTGGGGTTTACGCGCAGGGGTATGACCCGTGGACGAGGCAGCTGGTCGTCAACTCTCCAAAAGCGAAGATTGAAATTCTGCTGACAAATGATACACAGGCACAGGAAGGGACAGAGACAAAAGAAGACGAAAAATATGAAGCGGATCGTTCGGAACCATCGACGTCCAGGACGAAGCGCGGAAAAGCCGGTACCAAGGCTGGTACAAGGGCAGGATCTTATACAGACGGTAATTCGTCCAGCGAGTCGAATGATAGTAATAGCGCCGACAGCGCGCTTGCAAATGCTGCGCTGGGGTCTTCACTGGCCAATATTATTACGGGAGGAGAGTCCACGGATTATCTGGATACATTGTCAGACTTGGTGGATTCCCTGGACAGACTGGACCGGTCCCGAAATCGGTCGAACGAGTCTGAAAATGCGGGAGATTGACAGGGTGTAAGGTATTTGCTGCCGGGTGTTTGCCGGATGGTCTGCGTACATAGATACAGGCGTGCAGATCAGGCCGAAGTGATTTTAGAATATTAGGGGTACGGACAACGGTGTTCCGCAAACCTGATAGGATATAAAAAACGAAATAGATGAATGGGAGGACGTAACATGGATTACAAAGAAATGTACCAACAATGGCTGGACAACCCTTATTTTGATGAGGAGACGAAGGCAGAGTTAAAAGCGATCGAAGGGAATGAGAAGGAGATCGAAGACCGCTTTTATATGGATCTGGAGTTTGGTACAGCAGGGCTGCGAGGCGTGATCGGCGCGGGTACGAACCGCATGAACGTTTACACAGTCAGAAAGGCAACACAAGGACTTGCGAATTATATTTTATCCGTTCAGGGAGAAGCAAAAGGGGTAGCAATTGCATACGATTCCAGACATATGTCACCGGAATTTGCGGATGTGGCGGCGCTGTGTCTGGCAGCAAACGGCATTAAGGCATATGTATTTGAAAGCTTAAGGCCGACACCGGAATTATCTTATGCAGTGCGCAGATTAGGCTGCATCGCGGGTATTAATATTACGGCAAGCCACAATCCGCCGGAATACAATGGCTATAAGGTATACTGGGAGGACGGCGCGCAGATTACGCCGCCTCATGACAGCGGCATTATGGATGAAGTGAAGAAAGTAACAGATTACGCGGCATGCAAGACAATGTCTTTGGAGGAAGCAAAGGCTGCCGGGCTGTATCAGACGATCGGCGCGGATATTGACGATCCGTATATCGAAGAGTTAAAGGGCCTGGTACTGCATCAGGACAGCATTGATGCGGTAAAAGACAAGCTGACGATCGTATATTCTCCGCTGCATGGAACCGGAAATATCCCGGTACGCCGTGTCTTAAAGGAACTGGGCTTTCAAAATGTGCATGTCGTACCAGAACAGGAACTGCCAGACGGGAATTTCCCGACGGTAAGTTATCCAAACCCGGAAGCGGCAGAAGCATTCGAGCTGGGGCTTGCTTTGGCGAAAAAAGTGAATGCGGATCTGGTACTGGCTACTGACCCGGATGCAGACCGTCTCGGCGTTTATGTCAAAGATTCCAAGACAGGCGAATATCATACGCTGACAGGAAATATGTCAGGCTGTTTGATCGGCGACTATGTGATCGGCCAGCGCAAGGCGATCAACGGTTCTCTGCCGCAGGACGGAGCGTTTATCCGCTCGATCGTATCGACCAATATGGCGGATGCGATCGCTAAATATTATGGTATTCAGCTGGTTGAAGTGCTGACTGGGTTTAAGTTTATCGGACAGAAAATGCTGGAATTTGAAAAAACGGGCAACGGCACGTACCTGTTCGGCATGGAAGAAAGCTATGGCTGTCTGACTGGAACTTACGCAAGGGATAAAGATGCGGTGGTAGCATCTATGGCGTTGTGTGAAGCGGCGGCTTACTATATGACGAAAGATATGACGCTGTGGGATGCGATGCTGGAAATGTATGAGCGTTATGGCTATTATAAGGATCATGTAGAGTCCATTACGTTAAAGGGTATCGAGGGCCTGGCAAAGATCCAGGAGATTATGAATACGCTGCGTGAGCATGCGCCAAAGGAAATCGGCGGGCTGAAGGTGCTTGCGGCAAGAGACTATAAGGCGGATACCATCCAGGATTTTGCAACCGGGCAGACAAGACCGACCGGACTTCCGAAGTCGAATGTGCTTTACTATGAACTGGAAGATGACGCATGGGTATGTGTAAGGCCGTCCGGAACAGAACCAAAAGTGAAGTTTTATATTGGCGTAAAAGGTACTTCCATGACGGATGCAGATGAAAAATCAGCGTCCCTTGGCAGGCAGGTACTGGATATGATACAAAAGATGATCTAGTTACTTAAAATGCTAGAAAATAGGCATTTCCGCTTGACAAACCATGGAAAAGTTAGTATAAATATATTCGTAAGTATTTTGGAGAAAACAAGTTCCGATTCTTATAATGACAATACTATAATGAATCCACAGGAGGAGTAGAAATGAACAAAGCGGAATTAGTAGCAGCTATTGCTGACAAGGCTGAATTGTCTAAAAAGGATGCAGAGGCAGCGTTAAAGGCCTTTACCGATGTGATCGCTGAAGAACTTAAGAAAGGCGAGAAGATCCAGTTAGTCGGCTTCGGGACTTTCGAAGTATCTGAAAGAGCAGCCAGAACTGGCAGAAATCCGCAGACTGGTGAGGAAATGACAATTCCGGCATCGAAAGCGCCGAAATTTAAAGCAGGAAAAGCATTGAAGGATTTAATGAATGAATAAATCTTGAAAGGGGGCTGCGTTTTGCGGCCCCCTTTTAATGGAAAAAACTGGCATAGCTTTTCAGCTTCTTCAAAATGGAACAATTGAAACAGCTTATATTATGTAGAAAAGAGGAATCGTTATGAGGCTGGATAAATTTTTAAAGGTGTCGCGCCTGATTAAGCGCAGAACCGTAGCGAATGAAGCTTGCGATGCAGGGCGGGTCATGGTTAATGACAAACCGGCCAAGGCGTCTGTGAAAGTTAAGGTTGGGGATATCATTGAGATCCAGTTTGGCACCAAGTCGGTAAAGGTCCGGGTACTGGACATTCAGGATACGACCAAGAAGGAACAGGCAAAAGAATTATTTGAGTATTTATAAGCCTGCCGCGCAGGCCGGAATACCTTTGCTGCGCCAAAACTGAAATTTTCAGTCATATCTCACAGCCCTCATTCATATACTTTATTAGTGTAGGGCTTCCTTACACACCAGTTTGGACAAGAATGGAGGAAAGGATATGGATGAGAGGATGGAAAAGAATCAGTCAAAAGCGCACAAAATCCTGCTCACGAATCGAAAAACAGTCGCGTTCACCGGGATTTTGGATGTGCTTTCTTTTGATGTATCAGAGATTTTGCTGGAAACCGAACAGGGCATGCTGCTGATCAAAGGCAATGACCTGCACGTAAACCGGCTGACACTGGAAAAGGGCGAAGTGGATGTGGAGGGAAGGATCGACAGTCTGGCATATTCAGATGCAGGCAGCGGAAAGAAAGCGGCGGAGAGTCTGTTAGGACGAATTTTCAGATGATGACAGTAAGCGAGAATATTTTCCAGGAACTGGATTTTTTTGCAGTTTCTTTTGCGCTTGGAATTCTGCTTGTATTTGCCTATGATATTTTACGGATCTTCCGGCGGCTCGTCCGGCATGGAACCGTGTGGATCTCCCTGGAAGACTTATGTTACTGGATTATTACAGCATTCGTTATTTTCGCGATGCTGTACCAGAAAAATGACGGGCTGATCCGGGGCTTCTCCATCGGAGGCATCGCAGCCGGAATGTTATTGTATAATCAGCTGATCAGCCGTTATACCGTGAAGTACATAGCACGTGCATTAAAGAAGGTGATCCGGTTTGTGGAAAAAGTATGGAAATTCATCCTGACACCCTTTCATAAAGCAGCAAAAAAAGCTTCCGACAAAAGTGCGGTTTTTGTGTACAAAGGGAGGAAATTTAAAAAATATTTGAATAAGCAGTTGAAAAGGACAAGGAAATTGATTAGAATAGGAATATCAAAAAAATAGGATGGCAGCAATGCGCCATGGAAAGGATAAGGGAGGTTGACATGGGACGCAGATATAACAGCAGCAAGGCGAACCGAACTGGTAAGATGTGTGTTACGATGATCGTTCTTGCAATGGTCGGTGTAATGTCTGTGCAGATTGTGAACCTATATAAAAAGGACCAGCAGTTAATTGCACAGGAAAAATTATTGGAGAAACAAAAAGAAGGAGAATTGGAAAGACGGGAGGAGATCGAAGCGTATGATGCTTATACGAAGACGCAGGAGTATGTGGAGGATATTGCGAAGAGTAAACTGGGGCTTGTGTATAAGGATGAGATTATTTTTAAGGAAAAATAAGAAGCGGATGGAGAAAAAGATCTGGCGGAGGCTGGGTCTTTTTTTGTTGTGGCAGGCTCTACAATGGCTGAGTGTATGACTTTGTAAAGTTTGTCAATATTTGGCGGCGAGAGAGTGTAAGTTTGTTAAGCTTGCATGTAAGGTCGTGTAAAGATTGATAAAGCTCCAATGTGAGATGGTGTATCGTTCAGGAAGACTTAAATGTAAGGTAATGTAAAGATTACTAAAACTTGGAACAATACCGAGACTACATCTGATTTCTATTCTACGAATACAGGATGCTGATATGATCTTTCCAGAAACCATCACAAATCTGCTGAATAGATTGAGATTTTTTTATGCTCATTTAATAACTATCAAATTAAGATCTCAGAATGAACGGCAGATTATGTAAAGCAAGCCATAACCAGACTCTGCGGGCGGCGGGCTGGGGCTGGGCCGGAACATACACCCTGGAAGGACGTTGAAGGGGCGTTTTTAGCGGAGGTGAAATCCAGCGCTTACGGAGACTTAGACAGGAGGCCCACACGCCGACTGTCTTAGTCGCAGTTAGCGATTAGTTCACCGCAGCGTTGCCCCAGTCCGCCCAGGGTGTATGTTCCGGCCCAGCCCCAGCCCGCCGCCCGCAGAGTCGTCCGCCCAGTCCCATAAAATTTTTATCAAGCTTCCCTCGAACCACTTCAAAAAAGTAAATGTCTTAAAATCGACTCAATATCCGTTTTGAACGGATAAAAACACGAATAAAAATAAAAAATTCAACCACAGTTTGACAAACATCGCACTCAACTCTTCTTATAATGGCTGACATATGCCGCCGCAAGCGCTGCAAAAACGATGCAGGAAAGCGGCGGTGCAATACGGGCAGTCTGCAAAACAGGCAGAGCCTGAATATTAAATGATTGGAGGATGCAGGATGAAAAGGCTGAGTGTTAAGCAGGTAATTTTATACATAGGAGGAATATTGATGTGCCAGATATCATGGATGGGATGCTTTCCGCTGATACCGGCATTTTTTACGGCAGTATGCCTCGAGGATGCTGCGCGCGGAGCGTTGGGTGCGGCGATGTTTCTGGGAATTGTGTTGTTTGTGCCGATTACGGCGGCAGTAAAGTATTTGCTGGCGATGCTTATTATATGGATTACGGTCAGACTGTTTGAATGGGCGGAAGGGCGATGTACGGTGCTTTGTGCGTCAGCGGCTGCTTCCATTGCGACGTTTATGCTGTCGCTGTCGGGGGAATTGCTGAATGTGCGAAATACCGTTGGCTTTCTGGTAAGCGCGCTGGAAGCGGTGTTTGTGTTTTCGGCGGTGATGCTTGGGACAAGGTTTGTGGATTTTTTTCTGCAGATCAGTCTGCTGCCGCTAAGAGAGGAAGAGGGACATTTTCAGGGAACCAAGCTGGAAAATTATGCGGATTCGTTTAATGGTCTGGCAAAGATTTTTTCAAGGATGAGCGCGGTGAAAAAGGGACTTTCGGCGGAGCAGATGGGCAGGATACAAAATGAACTGACGGGGACTTTGTGTGCGAACTGCAGTCAATGTGTACTTTGCTGGGAAAAGGCGGAGAGTCCGATGTATTCGTATCTGGCTTATATGCTGCAGTCGCTGCAGCGTACGGGGGAAGCGGATCATGAGATTGTGGTGCAGATGCAGGAGTATTGTCCGTATACGGATGCGGTGATTCAGGAAAGCACCCGGATTTTTGAAAAGGCGCGGCTGAATCTGGCGTGGTATAACCGATTGCTGGAAAACCGGGAGATTATCGCGCAGCAGCTGGACGCAATGGCGTATATTATGGAAGATTGTGCGAATGAGATGCAGGATGTTACGCAGGAGAACCGCCATCTGCTGGCGGAAGTGAAGTACCGGGCGAGGGAGCGCGGGGTGCTTCTAAAGCAGGTGCATTTGTATGAAAATAAGGACAAGCGCTGGCAGTTTACGTGTGATGCGTGTGCCAAAAACGGCAGCTGTATCAGTATGAAGGAGCTGACACGGGCTGTTTCTGCCGGATTGGAACGGGGGATGCGGCCGCATCGGGATGAGCGCTCGATTGTCAGCCCGCAGGGCGGGCCGGTAGTGTTTGAGGAAGATACGTGTTTTCATGAGACGCATGCGGTAGCGCGGATGGTAAAGGATGGCGGACATGTGTCCGGAGATAATTATTCGTTTCTGGAACTGGATAACGGGCAGATGGCAATGATGCTTTCGGATGGAATGGGGTCGGGCAGTAACGCCTGCAAGGAGAGCGAACTGGTGCTGGAGCTGCTGGAGAAGTTTCTGGAAGCCGGATTTACGGAGGAGACGGCGCTGAAAATGATGAATTCCGCGATGGTGATACGGGGAGAGGACGATCTGTATTCTACGGTGGATATTTGTTCGCTGGATTTGTACCAGGGGCAGTGTGAGCTGTATAAGATTGGCGCGGCGGCGACGTTTATCAAGCACCGGGATTTTGTGGAGCGGGTGGAATCCAGTTCGCTTCCGGTCGGAGTGACGCACCGCATGGAGATCGCGACTACAAAAAAACAGCTGAATGACGGGGATTTCCTTGTCATGATGTCGGATGGTGTGTTAGAATATCTGCAGGAAGAAGATCCGGAGCTTGCGATGTGCGGGATTTTGAAGCATATTGATTTGAAGCATCCGGGTCAGATGGCAGATGCGATTTTGGAACAGGTGCTGGAGTATACGGACGGGAAAGCGGCGGATGATATGACGGTGCTGGTATGTGGAATATGGAAAAAGTAGATTCAGCAGCTATTATATTGGGACAGATATTTATAATAGAAGCTGATGCAGGAAAGGAAATTTACAGAGGCTGGGATCAAGGATGAGGAATGACGGTGTGATACAAAAGATGGAAGCGCTGATTCGTGAATACAGGATGATCTGTGCGGGAGATCATATTATTGCGGGGGTATCGGGCGGAGCGGATTCGCTCTGTCTGCTGCTGGGACTTATGGAACTGCGGGAGGTATTTGGACACCAGGTATCTGCCGTGCATGTGGAACATGGTATCCGTGGGGAAGAATCATATAGGGATGCTGCGTTTGTCAGGTCTTTTTGCGGGGAGCGCGGCATAGAGTGTCATATCTGCCACTGCCGGGTGCCGGAATATGCACGGATGCATGGGATGAGCGAAGAAGAAGCGGGGAGAGAGCTGCGTTATCAGGCTTTTTTTTCGGAGGCGGAGAAATATGCCGGGCAGCAGGTGAAGATTGCAGTGGCGCACCATCTGGGGGACCAGGCGGAGACGATGCTGTTTCATCTGGCGCGCGGAACGGGTATTCAGGGACTTACGGGGATGGCGCCGGTGCGGGGAGCGGTGATCCGGCCGCTGCTGACAGCAGACAGGGAAGAGATTGAGGCATATCTGGCAGCGTGCGGGCAGGAATTTTGCGAGGATGCTACGAATGCGATGGATGCTTACAGCCGTAACCGCATTCGCCATCAGGCGATTCCAGCGCTGAAACAGGTTAACAGACGCGCGGTGCAGCATATGTATCAGGCGGCGGCGCAGCTGCGGGAGATTCATGAATATTTAAAAAAACAGGCCGGGATCGCGCAGGAGCGTTGCTGTGTGATACAGGCAGGCAGTGTTCAGATTCAAAAAGAACCGTTTTTGCAGCTGGACTGCGTGATTCAAAAGGAAATGGTTCATCAGCTGCTTGCAGCGCTTGCAGGGGGCGGCAGGAATCTGACCAGGGAGCATGTCAGCCAGGTCATCGGACTGTTTAACAGGCAGAACAACAGGCAGGTGGATTTGCCGGGACAGCTGCAGGCGGTGCGCGTTTACGGCGGTGTGGAGATTTGTACGGGAAAATCGGCTGGACACGGAACGCAGGAATGGGAAAGCGTGCGGCAGGATTCGGATATTTTGGGAAAAGAAGGACGCCTGGATATGGAAAAATTGTTTTCTTTCCGTATCAGAGAGAATTTTTCTGGACATATGTCACAAATTTCCAAAAAGAAGTATACGAAATGCTTTGATTATGATAAGATAAAAGCTGGATTCTGTGTAAGGAACAGACAGCCGGGGGATTACCTGGTTGTGGACGCTTCGGGCAGCCGCCAGAAGCTGAAAAAATATTTGGTAAACGAAAAGGTTCCTGTAACGGAACGCGGCCAGTTGCTGCTGTTAGCCGACGGCGCGCATATTATGTGGGTGGTCGGATACCGGATCAGCAGCTATTATAAGGTAGAGACACATACCAGGAAAATATTGGAGGTTACTTTTTGCGGAGGAGAAGAAGATGAAGGAACAGATTCAGGTCATGATCTCAGAGGATGAGGTAAATGCACGGATTGCTAAGATTGCGGCGCAGATTAGTGTGGATTTTCAGGGAGAAGAGATCCTTGCGATTGGGATTTTGCGCGGCGGGGTTTATTTTTGTACGGAGCTGACGAAGCGGATCACGGTGCCGGTCATTTTAGACTTTATGGAAGCATCCAGTTATGGTTCGGCTACGGAGTCCAGCGGTACGGTCCATATTACCAAAGATCTGATCGAAGACATTGCCGGAAAAAATGTGATCGTTGTCGAGGATATTATCGATACCGGCAGGACACTGCGCCTGCTGCTGGATAATTTGAGAGCGCGCGGGCCGAAATGCCTGAAATTATGCACGCTGCTGGACAAACCGGAGCGGCGTGTCGTAGAAGTGGCAGTGGACTATAATGGATTTGTAGTACCGAATAAATTTGTGATCGGATATGGAATGGATTATGAACAAAGATACAGGAATCTTCCGTATATTGGAGTCATAGAGGATGCATAGAAGGAGGTTATCACTTGAAGAGAGGTTATCGAGGTTTTGTCTTGTATGCCATCCTCGTACTGGGAGTGGTCGGCATATGGTATTTTTTAAGTGAGACGGATATTACGTCAGATACGTATACGTATCATCAGTATCAGTCAGATCTGGAAGAAGGAAATATTTCTTCCGTTATTATCGAACAGAATGCGGAGACGCCGACCGGAACACTGGTCGTAACGCTGAAACAGAATGCGGACCGTCATGAAATTATTGTCTCAGATGTGAACGCAGAGCAGGAATATTTAAAACAGAATGAATTTTATAATTATCTGCTGAAAAATATCCCGCGGGCCAGCTGGCTGTCCACCTGGCTTCCATATCTGATTATTTTCGGCGCTATGTTTATTCTATTTATTATTATGAACAATATCAACCAGTCCGCAAACGGAGGCGGCGGCCCGAAGATGATGAATTTTGGAAAGAGCCGTGCCAGAATGTATACGGATGATAAAAAAGCGGTTAATTTTACGAAAGTCGCGGGTCTGAATGAAGAAAAAGAGGAACTCGAAGAGATCGTAGACTTTTTACGGGAGCCGGGGAAATATACGAAGCTGGGCGCAAGAATTCCAAAAGGCGTTCTGCTCGTAGGCCCTCCGGGAACCGGAAAGACGCTGCTGGCGAAAGCGGTGGCCGGAGAAGCGGGCGTTCCTTTTTTCAGTATTTCCGGTTCGGATTTTGTGGAAATGTTTGTCGGCGTCGGCGCTTCGCGTGTACGTGATTTATTTGAAGATGCGAAGAAAAACGCGCCCTGCATCGTATTTATTGATGAGATTGACGCGGTTGCCAGACGGCGCGGCACTGGTATGGGCGGCGGACATGATGAACGCGAGCAGACATTAAATCAGATGCTGGTAGAGATGGACGGGTTTGGTGTCAATGAAGGCATTATCGTAATGGCGGCGACGAACCGCGTGGACATTCTGGACCCTGCGATTATGCGGCCGGGACGTTTTGACCGGAAAGTACATGTCGGCAGGCCGGACGTCGGCGGGCGGGAACAGATCCTGCATGTACATGCTAAAAACAAGCCGCTGAGCGAGGATGTGGACTTAAAACAGATCGCACAGACAACCGCGGGCTTTACCGGGGCGGACCTGGAAAATCTGTTAAATGAAGCAGCGATCAGGGCGGCAAAAGCGGACCGTGGCTATATTCGTCTGGACGATATCCGCAATTCTTTTGTAAAAGTCGGGATCGGCGCGGAGAAGCGGAGCCGTATTATCAGTGAGAAGGAAAAGCGGATTACAGCGTTTCATGAAGCCGGCCATGCCATTTTGTTCCATGTACTGCCGGATGTAGGCCCGGTTTATTCCGTATCGATTATTCCAACCGGAGCCGGAGCAGCCGGGTATACGATGCCGCTTCCGGAAAAAGACGAGATGTTCAATACGAAAGGGCGGATGCTGCAGGAGATCGTTGTAGATCTGGGCGGCCGCGTGGCGGAAGAGCTGATTTTTGACGATATTACAACCGGAGCATCGCAGGATATCAAACAGGCTACGGCGATGGCCAAAGCAATGGTTACCAAATACGGCATGTCTGAAAACCTGGGCCTGATCTGCTATGATGAAGAAGATAATGAAGTGTTTATCGGCAGGGATTTGGCGCATACAAAAGGGTACGGCGAAAATGTAGCGACCCTGATTGACCAGGAAGTGAAGCGGATTATTGATGAATGCTATGCAAAAGCGCAGGAAATTATTCATCAGTATGAACAGGTGCTGCATCAGTGCGCGGATCTTTTGCTGGAAAAGGAGAAGATTAGCAAGGAAGAATTTGAAGCGTTATTTTCTTAAAAGGGAGGGGTACCAGTTCTGTCAGGTGAGAAGTGAGTAATACTGTGCAATATTACATCTGGTTTTAGAAATGATGCAAAAACAGGTATATAAAATGCACAAAAAAGTGTCGGAAATTTTTTGAAGTTTATGCACACTTATCTGTGGAAAGATGGTAATATAATTAACGTAAAAACCCCCCAATACATTATATAGTTT